>JAJDOF010000082.1 GCA_022340305.1 Gammaproteobacteria bacterium | reverse complement strand
GGATATATCTTGCAGTTTCGAAGATCGGTTGAACACGCACCTGGGCCAGTTGACTCCGGCCGAACTGCGTGTGGCCCGATATTTCCAGGACAACCGCGAAGAGGTTCTCATTGCCTCGGCATCGGCGCTCGCGCAACAGGCCGGCACCAGTGATGCGACCGTGGTGCGCACGGCCAAATCTCTCGGCTTTAGCGGTATGGATGAGTTGCGACGCACACTCGCGATCGAGCTCAGGGAGAGTACTTCTCCTGCCGGTCGACTGGCACGAACGCTCAGTGAAGTGAGCGATGACCCGGTATCTGCCCTCAACCTGACATTGGATATTCATCAGAAGTCGCTGGATGACCTGCGCCGTAGCATTACCCCTGATCTCTTTCAGAGTGCGGTGCGTTTCATGCTCGAGGCGCGGCGGGTATTTATCTTCGGAATCGGGCCGTCGAGCGCGATGGCGGAGTATTTCTCGATACAGTTGGGTCGCTTTGGTATCGATACGCTTAGCCTGACACAAACCGGTCTGCTGCTGGCGGATGGCGCGCAGAAGTTTCGCAAAGGTGACCTGCTGATAATCTTTGCTTATGGAAGGGTGTACCGGGAATTGACGGTGTTGTTGGATCGAGCCGCCAGCTGTGGTATGAACAGGATGCTTTTTTCCGATACGCCAGGGCAAAAATTGCGCAACCGCGTTGACCTGGTGCTGCCCGTTGCACGCGGGCGCGCTGATATGCTGAGCATGCATACCGCCACCCTGGCGTTGATTGAAGGGCTGCTGGTCGGCCTGGCCACGGAACGCCCACATGAAACCATCGCGAGCCTCAAATCACTCAATAAATTACGCACCGAACTGGCGGGGAAAACCATGAACCTGCCCGCGTCGTAGCTGGATATCGGCCCATTGAGATGGTGGCTCACTTAACAGGATCCTCATATCGAGACACCATAGCAAGATCCTGGTACGTCGGACCGCCGCTGCAGGGGATTACAGTAGTTCAGGTCTGATCATGGCCGTAGATAGGGTAGCGCTCGCACAGTGCGAGCACCTGGCGGCGATCGTCTTCAATGCCGCCCGGGCGTGCTTCACTGCAGCGGGTGACGGTGCGAGCAATGATTTCGCCGAGCAGGGTGAAATCGTCCGGTTGCAATCCGCGCGTGGTAGCCGCGCCAACACCGAGGCGTAACCCGGCCCATTCCGAGGTTTTGGCTGAATCGAAGGGTATCGGGTTCTTGTTGGAAGTCAGGTGAACCTCGGCGAGACTGTCCTGCAATTGTTGGCCGCGCAGTCCCTGCGGCGACAGATCGAGTAACAGCATGTGGGTATCGGTGCCGCCGCTCACCAGGCGAATGCCGTTGGCGGACAAGGTCGCTGCAAGCCCGCGCGCATTGTCGACGACCTGGCGGCCATAGCGTTTGAAGTCATCACCTAGCGCCTCGCCCAGGCAAACCGCCTTGGCGGCGATGATCTGGGTGTGCAGGCTTCCTTGCACACCCGGGAAGATCGCCGCCTGCAAACGTGACCCCCAGCTGGAATCGCGCGCTAAAATCAGGCCGCCGCGAGGGCCCCGCAGTGTCTTGGTAGTGGTACAGGTGACGACATCGGCATGGGGCAGCGGCGAGGGGTGTACCCCGGCGGCCACCAGGCCGGCAAAATGCGCCATGTCGACGAGTAACAACGCGTCAACCGAATCGGCGATATGGCGCATACGGGCGAAATCGATATGGCGCGGATAGGCAGAACCTCCAGCGATTAACAGGGTCGGACGAATGTCATGTGCGCTGCGCGCGAGCTGATCGTAGTCGATCAGGCCGGATTCTGGATCGACGCCGTAATGGTGCGCGTCAAACCAGCGTCCCGACAGGTTGGGGCTGGCGCCGTGGCTCAAATGGCCGCCTGCGGCCAGGTTCAGGCTCAATACGCGATCACCTGGTTTGAGCGTCGCGAAGAACACGGCCTGGTTAGCCTGGGTTCCCGAATGGGGTTGTGCATTGACATAGCCACAATCGAACAATTCACGAGCCCGATCGATTGCCGCCTGCTCGACGATATCGACGTATTCACCGCCGCCGTGAAAACGGTGACCGGGATAGCCTTCCAGGGTTTTGTTGGTAATCGGGTGACCGAGAGCATCGAGTACGGCGCGGCTGACAATATTTTCCGATGCGATCATTTCGATGTGGGTTTGCTGGCGCTTAAGCTCGGCATCCAGAGCCTGGCGAATCAATGGGTCGACCTGGCCGAGTGAAGACACGAAGAAATCAGTCATGGTCGGCGACGGTGTAGATGAGATGCGCAGCCAGGGCTGCCGATGATTTGCGGCATGGGAGTCGACGTTTGAGCTAATCGCTCAATTTAGCAGCTAGCCGCGCCGCACTCAATACTCACCAGGCAGCAGTCTTGCGCCCGCAGCAAATTACCATCAGCTAAACGGCAGGGGCTGTCTATACTCGAGCGTACCCTTTGTGCTGTAATGGCGCCCGCCCGCAAAGTGGTGAAACCCGAAAAACAGAAGCATCCAGATGGAAGACATTTTTCAAGACATTTCAAAGTACTATGCTGCAAACATCGTCGGCAACCTGTTGACTATTGGCAAGATCGTATATCACGATCATGCTTATTCTTTTATTCGTGATGATATCCAGGGGCCGTTTAATCTAACGCAACCTGATGCCGATGTGACGCGCATGATTCACGTAATCGGTGAGATTCATCCGCAGTCTGCGATCGAGAGAATCATGCAGGTAGACGTGAACTCCTGCCTTTATCTGAACGAAAACGAAGAGAATGACGAGATCGAGGTGCGTTCAATTCACAAAGGTATGGGTACCGCAATTTATAGCAAACAGGAATGCCCATTGATTTTGTGGAATCCGAGTTATGCCGAACATCGTTATTTCGACGTCATGGACGTGCAGAACGTATTTCCCAACAGTGGGATGAAAAACAGTTTCATCGCTATTCTCTCGGAAAGCCTGCGCGAATTCGAACTGTTCCCGCCTTTGCTGCATTTGAAAAAGTGACATGGCTGGTCCTGTAGACCAGCCATGTTGTTTCCGAATCTTGCAACCAACCTGCAGTCAAAAGCGCGGTCCCTGTCCGGGTTCCCGCTTGCGCGTGATCCGGCGTATCGGGAGAGGCGCATTTTCTGAACTCTGCCAGATTCCCTGGCGTCCCGCCGGGTGGTAAATTGTGCCGGCTATAAACGTGAATAATCCGGGGCCGCTTATGAAACCGTTTCTGTATTGCCTGCTGTCTTGCGCAATCTGAAATGCAGCCTGGGCTGACGTGCAGATCGAGTTCAAGGATTTGACAGGTACCAGCACCATCACCAGCAATGCTCGGAAAGTGCGTATCGACGGCGGCAAAATGCCGGGCTATGTGCTCGTCGATAGCGCCAGCGGCGAATATTTCGTAGTCGATTCGAAGCGTAACGAAATTATCAGGGCAATCCCCGGTGAAATTGTCGCCGTCTAGACAGCTGGTGGATTAAACGTCAGCCTGAAATCCACGGGCGATAACGAAAAAATTGTCGGCTACAGCGCCGGGAGATTTGATCTGACCGTAAATGGTTTGCATTGTGGCAGCCTCTACGGCTCGTCCGAACTCATGAAGAATAGAGATTTGCGACGCATGTTCGAGGCGATGCAGGGCATGCATAAGCTGTCGCGAACCCTGATGGCCGGCATGGGTGGATTGCTGTCGGAATGTCAGCGTGCAGCTTCACGGATAGCTGATCTGGTCGATACCGGTAGCTTCATACTGCGCATAATCGATGACCAGGGCGGCCTGATGTTTGAAGTGCTGACGCTCGACACGGACAAGCAGGTCGCCAACAGTCACTACGATCTACCACCCGGGATGAAGATTATCGATATCGATGAAAAAATGCGCTAAGCCCTGTAGCCAGGGGCTGAAAATGCTGCAAAAGTTCCGGATCTGAACCAGATGCCGCTTGCAGTCGCAATAACCAGGTTCTATTGCGTCATTCCCGACCGTGGACTGCCCACCGAGTGGTGGTTCGACTAATTACCGGGAATGAGATGCTGGATTAAGCGATTATCGCTGTCGCTTCATCGATAATGATGCCGCCGATGATATCCATGTCCTCGATGGAAAATGTCAGCGGTATGCGCAAATCGAAGGTATTCGCCAGGATCGCCAGCGTGTAAGGCAGGTGCTGCTGGCCTTCGATGTAGCGCCAGCTGTCATAACGGCTGGTGAAACCCTGGGGCTCAGCGCCGCCAAACCACTTCAGTTCGACACCGCGCGCTGCGCAGCCGGCGATAAATTCCGCCGCCTGGTCTTTGTCCAGATCTTTAACCCGAAATTGTAGTGAGCTGCCGACAAAGTATTCGGATTCCGGGCGCTCGGGAAGTTGAAGTTGCGCGCATTGTGCGAGGCGCGATTGCAAGGCCTGGTAACGGTCATTCCAGCGACTGCAGTTGCCCTCCAGTTCTGGCATCTGGGCGAGCAGGATAGCAGCGCGCAGATTATCCATGCGCCCACTGTAATTGGGTGTGTCGAGCCGTATATCGGCAAAGCGTTCGAGATCGGGCAGGGTGCCGTGGCGCTCATAGAGCATGTAGGAGCCCGAGTATAGGATGGCGCGCGCCATGATATCACCGTCATCGGTGGTCAGCAGTCCGCCCTCGCCGGAGTTCATGTGCTTATAGGTCTGGGTGCTGAAGCAGGCAACCTGGCCGAAACTGCCGGAGCGTTTTCCGTTCCAGGTTGCGCCCATGGTGTGTGCGCAATCTTCGATTAAAATAACCTGGTAGCGCTCGCATAATTCAACCACTGCATCCATGTCGGCGATATGACCGCGCATGTGTGACAGCATCAGGAAGCGTGCTTTGCTATGACGCATACAGGTTTGCAAATGTGTCAGGTCGACGCAGTAGTTGTCATCAATTTCAACCAGCAGGGGCTTGCCCCCGGCATTGTCGATTGCCCCTGGCACCGGCGCCAGGGTGAATGCGTTGGTGAGTACCACCTCGCCCGCACGTAAGCCGGCGGCCTTCAGTGCCACGTGCATCGCGTAGCCGCCCGAGGTACAGGCCAGGCAGTAGCGCTGGCCCATGTAGGCAGCGTATTCCCGTTCCAGCTGCGCGGCCGCGGCAGTTTCGTCGGCGATCGAGTTATATCGATGCAGACGGCCTGTTTGCATTAATTTCACCGCCGCATCGATACCAGTCTGTGGAATCGATTCCTGTTGGGTAAAGGGCTTGGTGAAGCGGGTTTTACTCATGTGTCTGCTCTTTTCGATGAATAACCAGTCAGGCGACCTACTTTAAAATATTCCTTCTCCTGCGGGAACCTTGTGGCACGCGCTCCACGATGACTGCTATGGTGCAACTTGCGTGGAAATGACTTGAATTTAGCAGCTTACGCCGCGCCAGCGTTAGCCTGAGCAATCGGGGGTACCCACCGGCCATCCTGTTCGGGTCACGCATATACAAAGCACCGGTGCTCAGTGGATGCCGGGTAAATGAAAAGCCTTCGGGTAGGCGAATAGCGCAACACTGCCCCCGGTGTGCAGGAACACGACATTATCACCCTTGTCGAAAAAACCCTTGCGCACCAGGTCGATCAACCCGGCAAAGGCCTTGCCGGAGTAGACCGGGTCGAGCAGGATACCCTCGTGGGTGGCCAGCATATTGACTGCTTCGATCATCGACTCGGTCGGCAGGCCATAGCCGTCACCCACGTAATCGCTATTGGCGACGACGCTTTCCCGCGGCACGATATTCTGGCTGAGGCCCATGAAGTCGAGGGTACGTTGCGCGAGTCGGTAAACCTTAACTTCCTGCTCTGCTTGCGGGGCGTCCACGCTCACGCCATATACCGGGATGCCACTGTTCATCGCCTGCATGCCGACCACCAGGCCGGCCTGGGTACCGGCGCTGCCGGTGGCGTGGAGCAGATGATCGATGCGCAGCGAGCGTTCGTTGGCCTGGTGCGTTAATTCGAGGGCAGCATTGACATAACCGAGTGCGCCGGTTTCGTTGGAGCCACCGCCGGGAATGATATAAGGCTTCTTGCCGTCGTCGCGCAGTTGTTGCGCGAACTGGTCCATTTCGGCACTCATATCGCTGTCGATGGGGCGTAGTGAAATATTGGCGCCATGCAGTTGATCGAGTAAAACATTGCCGTTTTGGGCGTAATTGTCATCATGGAAGCCGCTGCGGTCTTCGAGCAGGAGATGGCATTCAAATCCAAGCTTTGCCGCGGCGGCACAGGTCTGGCGCGCGTGGTTGGACTGCGTCGCACCCTGGGTTATGACACAATCGGCGCCGCGCTCAGCCGCATCCGCCATCAGGAATTCGAGCTTGCGCGTCTTGTTGCCACCCGATGACAGGCCGGTGCAATCGTCGCGCTTGATCCACAGGCTGGGGCCTGCGAGGTATTCCGACAGGCGTGGCATGGGTTCGAGTGGAGTAGGCAGGTGGGCGAAGTGAAATCGCGCAAAGCGGGAAAGGTGCATGTCAGGCTCCAGGATTATCTATATGCATGATCACATAGATTGTTATGCGACAATAATGCTATTTATTTCCGGTAAATTAACTTATGCGATGTTAGCGCGACGATATCCGCGGTGGGATCAAAGTACCCTGAAGAATTGCTGGCGTTGCGCGAAGCGCATTCGATTGCGCCCGCGAAGGCGCGCTACCATGTCACCCGTCCAGCCTGTGTGGGTCATATTCGCCAGTTGCAGGAATGGCTCGGGGTCGAACGGGTCGCTCGCAGTAACGGGCCCCAACCGGCCCAGATTCCAGGCGCGAGACTCGCGCTGGAGGGTGGTGTGGGCGATCTCGTCAACTGTTTGTTCGCTTCGCTTATGCGGGTGAAATTGAACTTGATATCGTCCTCTATTACCAGGGTGAAGACCTGGTGCACCAGGTCGGTGAAATGATCGCCGCCTTGGAGAAAAAGTCGTGACGCCGGGCTTCCTGCTGACTCGGCAGTGGGTTGATGATCACGATGGTGTGCGCCTCGATTTCTGGTTGAGTACCGCCGCTGGTCCGATGGCGGTATCGATTCACCGGCAACAGGCGTTGTTTTTCATTCGTGAATTCGACGTGGCTGCGGCGACGCAGTTACTCGGCAAAAGTCGCGGCGTCAGCATCAAAGCGTTGCAGTTACGCAGTTTTTCCGGGGATCCGGTTAGCGGGGTCTACTTCGATTCGCAGCAGCAGCTTTACCGTGCGCGCGATCGCCTGACCCAGCAGGGCATTGCCTGTTATGAAGCGGATATTCGCCCGCCTGAACGCTTTCTGAGTGAGCGTTTCATTACCGCGGCGATCGATATCGATGCGGATTACAGTACCGAGGTAATACACGATCTGCGGCTGCAGCCGGGCGAATATCGCCCTGATTTTGCGGTTATGTCCTTCGACATTGAAACTGACTATGAGAGCGATGAACTGTTCTCGATTGCCTTCGTCAGTGCACGGGTTCGGCGTGTGCTGATGATCGGCGATGGCGTAGACGACGAGCTGATCGAGTACCTCGCCGATGAGCGCAGCCTGTTACAACGATGGATCGAATGGGTGGCGCAAATTGACCCCGATATCCTGATTGGATGGAACCTGGTCAATTTCGATCTGCGGATGCTGCAGAAGAAAGCGACTGCTATGGCAGTACCGCTCATCATCGGGCGTAAAGGCGCGTTACCGCAGTGGCGCCAGTCGCAAGCCGATCGCAGCCACTATTTCGTGTTGATCCCGGGCAGGGTGGTGCTCGATGGCATCGATACCCTGCGCGCAGCGACCTATAATTTTCCAAGTTTTGCGCTCGACGCGGTAGCGCGTGAATTGCTCGGTCGCGGTAAGCTGATCCAGGATCATGAAAAGGCCGACCCACTTTACAAGGCCAAACAGATTCGTCGGCAGTTTCATGACAACAAGCCGCAACTGGCGGCATACAATCTCGAAGACTGCCAACTGGTATGGGATATATTCGAGCATGCCGAGTTGATACGGTTTTCGATTGAACGCGCCCAGCTCACCGGTCTCGAGCTGGACCGTGCCGGTGGCTCGGTCGCGGCTTTCGACAACCTCTACCTGCCGCGATTGCATCGCAAGGGCTATATCGCGCCCAACATCGGCGATTACCAGGGTGAGTTGAGCGCTCCCGGCGGCTACGTGATGGATTCCAAACCGGGGCTGCAGGGTTCGGTGCTGGTACTCGACTACAAAAGCCTGTACCCGAGCATTATCCGCAGCTTTCGCGTCGATCCCTACGCCCGTGTGGCGGCAGCTACCGCGGATGAGTCCGACGTCGTACCGGGCTACGATGGCGCGAGTTTTCACAAAAGCGAACACATCCTGCCGCAAATCATTGAAAGCCTGTGGGCTGCGCGTGACCAGGCCAAGCGCGACGCGAACGTGGCACTGTCGCAGGCCATCAAGATCATCATGAATTCGTTTTACGGTGTACTCGGCACCAGCGGCTGCCGGTTGCACGACTCGCGCCTGACCAGCTCGATTACCAAGCGCGGGCGCGACATTATCATTCAGACGGTCACACTCATCGAGGTCGCAGGATACGAAGTAATCTATGGTGATACCGATTCGGTTTTCGTATCGTTGAACGGCAGTTACGACAACGCTGCCGCCGCTGAAATCGGTAATCACCTGGTAGCGCAGATCAATGGCTACTGGCGCGATCACCTGCAGCAACAATATGGCATCGATTCCTGCCTCGAAATGGAATACGAAACCCACTTCCAGCAGTTTTTCATGCCGACCACGCGAGGTTCGGATCAAGGCAGTAAAAAGCGTTACGCGGGCCTGGTCGACAACGGCGCGGGTGAGCGCAAGATCGTTTACAAGGGACTGGAGACGGTGCGCACCGACTGGACCGAACTCGCGCGCGAATTCCAGCAAACCCTGTACCAGTTGATTTTTGACGGCGCCGATCCCGTCGATTTTATCCAGCAGACGCTTGCCGACCTCTACGCGGGAAAGTTTGACGACAAGCTGGTATATCGCAAGCGCTTGCACAAGAAGCTTTCCGAGTATCAGAAAAATATTCCACCGCACGCCCAGGCGGCCATCAAGGCGGAGGCCGAGTTTCGGCAGAAAAATGAGCCGGCGCGATACCGCAACCGCAGCTGGATCCGCTACGTGATAACCGTAGCCGGTGCCGAGACGCTCGAGTGTCAGAGCGCGCGACTCGATTACGAGCATATCGTCGAGCGTCAACTAACCCCGATCGCGGATACCATTTTGAATGCGATCGGATCGTCGATGGATGCGATCACGCGCCAGCAACAGAACCTGTTCTGATTCAGCGAACAGCGCCCACCGGGAAGGCCAGCGACACTGGTCGGCTTCAATCACCGACCTTGCGGGGTTGCAACTCGTCATACTGTGGCAGCGACTCGACGGCTTCGCGCCAGGCTGCACGATCTTTCCAGAAGATATTCTGGCTGGGACGGATCCCGGGATCGTCGTCGAGGGTACCGGCCGGGATGATCACCGCGCCACCACTTTGCGATTTCCAGGGCAGCGATGATCCGCACTGCCGACAGAAGCAGGTTGCAAAATGCTTGGCCTCGGGGTGCTCGAAGCGACCGACCTGGTCGGCCCCGCTCAGCCATTCGAACTGCTCGGGCGCGATGATGATATTGGCGGCATGGGCGCTACCGGTGAATTTACGGCAGCGCGAACAGTGGCAATACTGAAATACATACTCGGGCCCATGAAACTGGTAGCGGACGGCACCGCAAAGGCAGCTGCCGCGGATCGATTTACTCATGAGTACCCCTGTCGATAAGCTCCACAATGGTGGCAGTTTAGCCCGGGTATTATTCGCTCAGCAAGTCGGGCGCGAGTTCAGCAAGCATTTCGCGCAGGCTGTCATCGACCAGGTTCTGCTTGAACAAAGTTGTATCGCAGACCTCGAAGCTAGCGCTGCGAATCGCGAGGAAACAACGATCGTCTTGCCGATTCATAAACTCGATCAGCGCGAAGCGCTTGATGCATTGTTTGAAAAAACCCAGGTTGTTAGCGACCTCTAACTGGCCTGCGGGTGCAGCGACGTCCTCGGGTCGGGTGGCGAGCACGTTGATGCGCTGATAGCGTTCGATGTCGATCAGGGAGCGCAGCTGGTAAATCTGCATTTTGCCCTGGGTTCCGCGTGCAATCAGTTCGGGGTAGGTTCCCTTGGGGACGCTGTTATCCAGGAACTCGAAGAAATAGGTCGGTGTCTTGTGCGAAGTCCACTTGAACAGCAGCTTTGGCATTCCCGCGTAGGCCTCGATGCAATGCCCGAGGAAATCTTCGACTGCTTTATAGCGGCCGCGCACCTGGCCACGTTCCCAGCCGCGCTCCACGGTCGCCGCGGGTGGAGTCACGACAAAATACATGTACATGGTATCGATGTAGCGTACGTAGGTGTTGTGTAACACGCGGGTGATTTTTTCGCTGGCGAAACTGTCGAAACGAAATCGATCGACCATCAAATGCGGAATCGAATGGCGTTTGTCCGCCTTGGCGCGGATGTAGTGATCGAGTTTGTTGTCGATGATATTGACTTCGTAACTGGTGAAGCGACCGGCGTACTTGTGGCTGGCTCCGAGTCCTTCGTAGTCGATCAGCATGCGCCGCCAGATATCCGGACTGATGGTGCCGCAGCCCTGCTCAGCGATGCCCAGTTGTGTCATCATTTCGCTGAGCATCGGCCGCAGCGAACTCTTACCGGCCGCCGATGCACCCTTTAGGCTCAGCAGGATGGGCTTGTCGGCATCCGCGATACGGTCATAGCCCTCGGCATCGATCGCCTTGTCAACCAGCACTCCAACTTTGACGCCGATCTCGCGGCTACCGAGGTAATTGCAGGCATGGCGCACGCAGATGTCGCGCAGGTAGGCGGGGTCGTTGCCGATGAATCCGCGCGTGGTGGCAATCGAACCGAGTACACGATAGAGGCTGCGATACACGGCCGCTGCCAGGTCGTCGCTGGCGGCAAGACCCCGCGTCTTGAAATTATTGATCATTTCGAACTCGCGTTCCTGCCGGGTTTGCGCCGCTACCTTTTTTGCTTTCGGTTTCGCCTTGAACAGGCTCGACCATAAAGATGATTTTGCTTTTCCGGGCGAGGTCTGCGGCAACAGTGCGCGCTCAAGTTCTGCGCTCGTCATGTCTTCGATGCGCGTGCGCATGGTATCGAAACCGTGCTCGATCTGCATCAGGCCGGGGATGATGTAGTGACTGAAAATGCGGTTGGCGATGTTGCGAAAATTGATGCCGAGATCTTCCTCGTTTTCGCCTTCGCGGACTACGATGTCGGCGGTAATACGCACGATTAGCTCGTGCAACACCAGCCGATGCGGTCGGAAAGCGATCAATTCCTGTGGGCTCAGGCCGGTTTCCACCGACAGCTGGTTGATTTGCTCGAGCTGGGTAAACACGTTGGCGGAGTTGTAAATGGTTTCCAGCTCACGGTAGTCCTTCGGAATCTCCGATTCGATTCCGGGGTTCCAGGCCGTGTACTGTTGTGTACTCATACGCTCATACACCGCCTGACGACCGGCAGATCCTGTAGGCAGGGGTTGCCGCCTGCATTACCGCGCCTGCCACAGCCGCTATGGCCACCGGGCTATGGGCAGCCTGTCGGGCCGATTGCAGCCTGCTCACGGTTGGCTGTTCAGCTGGATTTCGATCGTTGGATAAGGTCATAGTCGTGTTTTACGCGTTGTCTCGGGTTATCATTTCATGGATGAGCCCGTCAGGCCTGAATCTCAAAACTGAAACCCATAGCGGAAACCCGTTAACAATAGGTAACAATGAAGCACGGAGTCAAGCTGGAAACACTGAGCTGGATTGAAGCCGAACGCTGGTTCACCACCAACCCGGTTATAGTCCTGCCGCTTGGCGCTGCGGCGAAGGAGCATGGGCCACATTTACCACTCAACAATGATGCGATTATCGCCGGCTGGCTGGCCGAGCGAGTACGCCGACTGCGCCCGGTCGTCATAGCGCCCCTGATTAACGCTTCTTTCTACCCGGCCTTCGTCGAATACCCCGGATCGATCAGCTTGCGTGCGGAAACCGCGCGCGATGTCATTGTCGATATTTGTAACAGCCTGGCACGCTTTGGCCTAAATCGCTTTTACGTGCTCAATACCGGCTTGTCGACCTTGCGTCCACTGGCCGAGGCCAAAGCCCGGTTCGGTGATGGGGTGATTTTCGATTATCTGGTGCTCGACCAGGCGCTGCAAATGCTGCCAGCGGATCTGCTCACACAGAGCTACGGTTCGCACGCTGACGAAGCCGAAACCTCGCTGATGTTGCATATCGCACCCGAAGTCGTCGACATGGACCTGTCGCTGGATGACGGCGCCGAGGGTGAGGGTCGACTGACACGCCAGCGGGGGCAGGGGCTGTGGTCGCGCTCGGGTATTTTCGGCCAGGCGACCCTGGCAACTGCCGACAAGGGCGCTATCATCGCCGATCATCTGCTGCAGCATTGCCTGCAGCGCATAGATGCCTGTGGAGTCGAACCGTGAATGCGGTGAAAGCCGAGTCACTGGACACCTGCGAGAAAATTCGAACGAGCAGATAGCGGCAGCTTTTGTGTTGGTGCTTGCAGCCGACGGCGCGCCTTTTTTTCGCATTGCCCGTGCCCGAAGGTTTTTTTATATCGAGTCCTTTCCCTCAAGATCGAAGAAGTAGTCCCGTCAATAGATCACCCGATCAAAGCAGACACGTAGATTGTTTCGATGGGTATCCGCTTTGTGCGAAGAACCCCTGTAGCACCAACGAGCGAGGCAATTTTCGGCGGTTTCGGACGCCCAGCGATAGGGCAATACTATTTGATCAGGCCAAAAACCTCATATTGCTACTGTTATGGGGTAATCTTATGCATCGCCACGCAATTTGTGCGTCATCCGACCCAGCACAGACGCTAATAGCACCACTAGGTGGAAACAGGAATATTCGCTACACTGGCGCATTCTATGCGAGGAAAAGAACAATGCACCACGTCAACGAGACCTTCCGAGACCAGCGAGTCGAACTGACCGGCAGCCGATTCCATGGCTGTACCTTCGAGAACTGCGAGCTGGTATACCGGGGCGATCCGTCTCCGACCTTCCAGGACAATGAATTCATCGATTCGACCTTCGTGTTCAAAGATGCCGCGATTCGTACATTGTATTTACTTTCCAACATGTACCACGCGGGAAAGGGCGGTGAGGAAATCGTGGAGCGGACATTCGAGGACATCCGGAAGCGCGCGATTCACGGCGTCGAAACGGCCACCATCACACCGACTACACCTGACCACGGCCTGCGCTGATATTCCTTATTTCTCCAATATAGACGCCCGTAAGCAATACCCAGGCTTCTCGAATCGGCCAAACAGCGGACCCTCGATCCAGCGATAAATCCTGGACAGCATGTGATTGGATATTTCGCACAACCAAAATTGGAGCGCCCATGGAAATTCCAGAGTATGTAACTGCTGATGAAGTAAAACGAGTTTGTAATGAAGCCGGGTTGAGTAACTGGGCTGAAAAAACGGACTCAGCTGTTCCCGAAAAAGAAGCATCCGTGATCCTCGATATTGTGAATGTCCAGGGAATGAATATTCCACTTGAGATTTTCCGAAAAGGCTTAGAAGTTGAACTTGAGCATGGAACAAGATTTGACGATGCAAACATAACGAATAATCACCCAATTTTGACAGGCAAGATCGTTATCGCGCATCCCAAAGAGATGATGGATTTTTATGAAAGAATCAAGGTTGCTGAATTAGAGGGCGACCTTTTGAAGGCTATCATGTCTCGAAATATTGAGAAAATAGAGTCGAAATATAAGGAGCTTATCAAAGCCCGGAATGTACTGGATCAGGCTGTAACAAATCAAATGAAGTAGCACATCTAACAGTCGAACCATCCCAGACTAACAATTCTGCTGAACTTCAATGCAAAAACGTTTTGCGGGACATGGGCGTCTCACTTTGGTCGGTATTTGCCGCCTACTATAAATTTACCAGCGTCCGTTGTGCCGGTTGCCGTCACCCGCAATTCGCAGTTCAGTGTCTCCTCCTGAGAAAAAACAACCTGGCAGTGAGTTTTAAACGCGCGGGCCAGTGCCTATATCCATCCCGTTTGGCGCGGCTCGCCGGACATTTCATGGCAAGCTGGTTATACTGTGCGCGGGGCGAGGGCTGGTATTGGCAATGTCGGAACAAGTGTCTAAATGGCTCGATGGGCTTGGATTAGGTCAATACAAGGCCAGTTTTTTCGAGCATAAAGTCGGAATGCAGATTTTGACCGAGATCAACGATGCGGATCTCAGGGAAATGGGCGTTGCTGCGCTCGGGCATCGCAAGACCTTGCTCAAGGCGATCGATCTACTGCGCCAGTCAGGCGCCAACGCCACGAACTCCCCGGTAACTCCCGGCGAATCAACCCAAACCAGCGATGAGGATATTACCGCCTGGTCGCGCACACCCGGTGAGCGCAAACCGGTCACCATGCTGTTTGCCGATATTGTCGATTCCACCGCACTCACCGAAGCGCTCGATGCCGAGGAGGCGCACGAGTTGCTGTACCACGCGACCGAGCGCATGTGCCAGGCGGTCGAAAGTAACCAGGGTACGGTGTGTCGAATCATGGGAGATGGCATGATGGCGATGTTTGGCGCTCCCCTCGCCAGCGAGCGACATGCCCTGGAGGCGTGCAAGGCCGCGCTGGATATGCAGGCCGCAATAGCGCGTTATACGAAAAAACTGGAACAGAATGACGCCGTGCGAATCCAGATTCGGGTTGGCCTGCATTCGGGTGAAGTGGTCGTTCTGGATGTGGGTGACGATCCGAACAAGCCGGAATACGATGCCTCCGGGCCGACCCTGGCAGTAGCTGCACGCCTGGAGCAGGCGGCACCCGCTGGCGGCATACTGATCACACGGAATACCCGTACTCTTGCGGCCCAATGGATCGAAACCGTCGCCTATGGCGAGGTCAATGCAAAAGGACTGTCGCGACCGGTTCCGGTCTTCGTGCTCAAGAAAATCCGCAGCCGCGGTGAGCCCGCGGACATAGCCGCATCAAGGCCGATTGTGGGTCGACGCTCCGAGCTGGTGCAGTTTCGAGGTCTGCTGCAGGTTTGCAGCGAGAGTGGTCATGGACAAAGCCTGTTGATTCGCGGCGAACCCGGCATCGGCAAAACGCGGCTGGTCGAAGAATTGGTGGATATTGCGCGACACAGTGGCTATCTGCCCTACCTTGCACTGGTGCTCGACTTTGGCACCGGCAAAGGGCAGGCGGCGATACCCTCCCTGGTGCGCGACTTTCTGGGCATTGCTCCGGGCAGTGGCAAGAGCAAACGCGAGCGCGCACTGGACGACGCGCAGAGCGACGGGATTACCGACTCCGAGCAACGCGTGTTCCTCAATGATCTGCTCGATCTCAGGCAACCGCTCGAGTTGCGCACGCTCTACGATGCGATGGAAGCGCGAACACGTATCGAGGGCAAGCACCGCGTGGTGGGCGACATTGTCAGGAAGCTTGCCGCGCGCACGCCGATATTGCTGGTGATCGAAGGCCTGCACTGGGCAGATGCCGAAACCCTGGATTACCTGACCTATCTCGCAACCACCGTAACCGAAAGCCCGGTGTTGCTTTTATTGACGACGCGCCTGGAAGACGATCCGGTCGATTACGCCTGGCGCGCGCGCGCCGGCGAACATCCGACGGTTACCTGGGATCTCGGCCCGTTGCGCCTCGAGGAATCGCGGCAACTGGCCACGAGGTTTATCGGCGAGCAAGATGACTTCGTACATCAGTGCATTGCGCGTGCCGAGGGTAACCCCCTGTTCCTGGAACAACTCTTGCTGGTCGCCGAAAGGGGCAGTATCGACAGTGTGCCGGATTCGATCAAGAGCATTGTGCTGGCGCGTATCGACCAGTTGGATAGCGCCGATAAACTGGCGTTGCGCGCCGCCTCGGTGTTGGGCCAGCGTTTCGAACTGGAAGGTTTACAAAACCTGCTGGATAACTCCGCTTACCAGCCCGGCATTCTGTTCCTGCACCACCTGGTGCGCCCGGATGGCGCGCACTACATGTTTACCCATGCGTTGATCCAGGCGGGGATCTACGCCTCCTTACTGAAGAATCAACGAGCGGAGCTGCATCGCCATGCCGCTGCCTGGTACAGCGAGCGCGATAACATCCTGCATGCCGAACATCTCGACCGCGCTGGTGACGGCGCCGCGGTCGCAGCGTATTTGCAGGCGGCGCGACACGAATCCGCTTTATACCGTCCCGAGCGTGCCCTGCAGCTGGTGCGGCGCGGGCTTGAAATTGCCCCCGAGGCGGAGTCATTCGCCCTCAAATGCCTCGAAGGAGAGCTGCTGCGGATTGTTGGCGATATACGGCAGTCGATCGAAGCGTATCGCTGTGCGGCCCGGGTCGCCGGTGGCGAGATCGGGCGCTGTAACGCGCTGATCGGTGTGGCACAGGGGCTGGCGGCCACCGGTGAACACAGCGAAGCGCTCGAAATTCTGCAGGACGCGACTGACATCGCCAGTGAACACAGTCTTGCGCTTGAGGATGCGCGCATATTCCGGGGCATGGGTAACGTGTATTTTTACCGTGGCGACATCGAGGCCTGCCTCGCCGCTAACAAGCGCTCACTGGATTTCGCCCGTGCCGCCGCTTCGGTGGAAGTCGAAGTGCACGCGTTGAGCGGCCTTGCCAACGCGGAGTATAATCGCGGCCGCTTCATTTCCGCGCAGCGCTATTTCGATCAGTGCCTCGAGCTGGCGCAAGAGCATGGTTTTGGCCGGGCCATTGCAGCCAACCTGTCGATGCGCAGCTACGTCAGTTGTTGGCAGAACGATATCGAGTCGGCGATTGCGGGATACCGTGAAGCCGCGCAGCTCGCGGTGCAAATCAATGATCCACGCGCGCAGATGATGGCGTTGATGATCGGTGGTTCTTTCTGGTCGCTGGTCGGTGATGTTGACGAAGGCGAGAAGTGGTTAACCTCGAGCATGAAGATTATTCGCCGTATCGACGCACGCCTGTTCGAGGGCGTCTGTGTCTACCTGTTAGGGCGTTTTGCGCTGCTGCGCGGTGATCGCCACGAGGCGCGCAGCCTGACCCAGCGAGGTATATCCATACTGCAGGAGTCTGAATCGGGGATGACCTTCGGTGGGCCAATCGCCCTCGGCATCCTGGCGCTGGCTGCCGAGGATGAACAGCAGTGTCACACAACGCTGGCGCAAGCCGAAGCGATCCTCGAGGGTGGCAGCGTGGGCCATAACTATCTCAATTTCTATGAAGACGCGATGGAAGCCTGCCTGCAGTTCGGGGCCTGGGACGAGGTCGACCGCTATGCCCGTGCGCTAGTTGATTACACCTCACCGGAACCCCTGCCGCGCAGTAACTACTTTATCGCCCGCGGCCGCGCCCTGGCCGACTTTGGTCGCGGCAAGCGTGATGTGCCGACGCTGCAGCGCCTGCACACAGAGGTTGATAAAAATGGTTTCAGGTTGAGTCGACGCGCCATTGATGCCGCGCTCGAGGCGATTTAACCCGCATATCTCGTCGAATTCCTGCTCGGCAACTGCTCCATGGGTTGCCCTGCTTGCGGAACGCCGGACCACTGTATCCATGCGGTCGTGCGGACATCATAAAGATATCCTCGCCAGGTAAAGCGGTGAGATATGTGGGGTTAATCGACTCAGGCGGCCGGGAGTTCGCGGCTGCGCCGCGCGATGAATTCCAGCAGCGCTTCATCAAGTCCCTGATCGATGGCCGGCGCCTCGTATTTCGCCAGCCATTGCTGCGCCTTGCGCACTCCCACCGCCTCGCTGTCCAGCCGACCTTCCATATCCCACTGCTCGTATGAATTATTATGTTGCGATTCGAAGATGAACAGATTGCTGTTCAGGGTATGGGTCTCACCGAGGAAGTGCCCGCCCGGACCGACGCGCTTGGTGGCCTCGAAAGTTTCCTCGATATCACTGAAGTCAGGGCCCTGGAGGAAGTGGTAAAAAGCATCGAGTTGTTCAAAATCGATCATGGTTTTGCCGTAGCCGACGGTGAGCGCGCCTTCCAGCATGCCGCCGGCCATGGTCATCCAGTTGGCGTCGGAGAGCATGCTCGGAAACAGGCCCCACATCGAATCGTAGGCGGCTTGCATATCACCGGTCTTCGAGGTCGCGACATTCAGTATCGAGCGGTGCGGCAGCTTGTAGTAACGCGCCATCGAACTCGACAGGAATTGCACCATCGCCGAGTCGGGTGAGCCGTGTACCGGTGCCCCGCTGTTGAGCGCCACGGTCATCGCCGGAACACCGAACAGCATCGGCGCGCCGGGGCGTATCACCTGCGTCATCGCCATCGCCATCAGCGCCTCCGCCAGCACCACGCCGACGGTAGCGACATTGCTCGCCGGGGTACTGGCCGCCGCCATCGAAAACGGCGAGCACATCACTGCCTGGTTGTTCAGCGCGTAGACCTTGAGTGCATCGAGCATGGTCTCATCCCAGACCAGGGGCGAGTTGGCATTGATTAACGACGTGGTCACCGTGTTGTTGGTGGCAAATTCGGCGCCGAACACCAGCTTCATCATCTCGATCGTGTCTTCGGCACGCTCGCGCGCGGTGACATTACCGATGATCGGTTTGTCCGAGTACTTGAGTCCGCTGTAGGCCATGTGCAGGTGACGGTGTGCTACCGGTACATCGACCGGTTCGACGATGGTGCCGCCGGCGATGTGTACCGTGGACGCCATGTGATTCAGTTTTTGCAGGTTGTTGAGATCTTCGAGCGTCGCATAGCGGCGCTCGCCGTCCATATCGCGCACGAAGGGTGCGCCGTAGGAGGGTGACACCACGGCGTGGCCATCACCGATGCGCACCGTGCGCTCGGGGTTACGAGCGTGATGAACGTAGGACGAAGGGATTGTAGATATCAGTTTCAGCAGTTCATCGCGCCCGATGTGGACACGTTCACCATCGATCTCGGCACCGGTCCGGCGCCAGTAGTCGAGCGATTCGCGGTCCTGGAACTCGCAGCCGATTTGCTCGACCACGCGCATCGCAAAATCATGGATGAGTTCGACTCCCTCCTGGTTGGTCACTTCCATAATCGGAATGCCGCGTTTGATTTCAGGGTGGTGGACGATGGCCGCGTTTGCGATCCGGGCGCGGCGCCCGGCGCTACCACCCTGGCGTCTGCGTTTAGCCCTCATATCTCACCGGATTCCTGCTGCGGGCGTCGCAAAGCGCTCTGTGGTGCGCCGTACTCCCGGCGGCCCGCTAAACGCAGGATAAACTACGCCGGCGCGGACCTCTCCCCCAATGTGCCAAAGGCACATTGGGTTGTGCGGCGCGCCACAGCGTCTTTTCGTCGCCCTCGCGACGTAATCCGGTGAGATATGCGGGCTAATAGTCATTTTCACTTCACTCCTGGTCAAGTGGTTCGAGGTATTGTTCGAGCAGTCGTTGAGTAGCCGTATCGAGCTCGCGCAATGGCGCGCGTACCGCGCCGCCATCGAAACCGCGCAGTCGGCAGGCTGCCTTGACCTTGGGAATGTATTGCCCACGCCAGATGAACAGCAGCGAGGGAATCATGCGTGACCACAGTTGCATCGCCGCATCGAGTTCCCCGGTGACCACCAGTTGATAGAGTTGCACAGCTTCGCGGGGCATGTAGTTGGCACCACCCCAGATACAACCCGGTGCACCGGCGATGAAAGCGAAAACGGTGTTTGGATCGCAACCGTTGAGCACGCCGAAGCCGGTGGCGAGGTATTCCTGGTGGGTGGTCAGGTCGCCGGCGCTGTCCTTGATGTAGTTGAAATGATCCAGTTGATTGAGACGTTTGAACAGATCAAGCGAAATGCTGATACCGGTGGTTTGCGGGATGTTATAGCCGATGATGTCGACCTCGGCAACGGCGTCGAGCTGCCGATAAAACTCGAACAGGCCGTCATCGTCTTCGGGTCCCTCGAGGTAAGGCGGCAGTATCATCAGCGCATCCGCGCCGAGCCCCTGCGCCTGTTTCGAGCGCTCGATGACTTCGTCGACGACCAGCGCCGATGTCTGGCAAATCAGCTTGCAGCGACTATCGATGCGGCGTGCACCGAGTTCGAAGAGGCGATCGCATTCGGCACGAGTCAGGTAGGGATGCTGGCCGGTACCGGCGCCGAGCACCAGTCCCTGTACCCCGGCATCGATATAGATATCGATCAATTCCTGCCAGCGACCGAAGTCGATGCTGCCGTCAGCATACATCGGTGTCTGCATGGCGAGGTTGATGCCATTGAGCTCTGCCATGATGGATTACCGCCTAGAGTGCCAGGCCGATCTTGCGGCCGTCGTGAAAGGCGAAGGGCGCCGTGCGCGGCGCTGCCGCATCGCCGACCAGGTGAAAATTGATTCCGCCTTCGGCGAGTGCAAGTTCGACCGAGTTATCGACGCTGTTGGTGGTCGCGGTGACAATCGCCGTAGCGTCGACAAACGAGATCGAACCGTCCAGCAACGATCTCAGTTCGGCGCGATCCCCATGCCAGTGTGCGATGACACTTTCGACTACGAAGCGCACGCCGAGCTTTGCCAGGCTGGCGCGCGTCTGGATATCCGAAGCGGCGCGTACCATTTCCTTGCCGATCATCGGGTCGGGGGTGACGATGGTGACCTCATGGCCCTTGTCGGCCAGATACCAGGCGGTACCGGTGCCGCGCCAGTTGCCGCCTTCGTCCAGCACGATGACTGCCTTGCCGAGCTCAGCCTGGTCACGAAACACCTCTTCGCAGGAAAATAGTTTACCGTTCTCCAGCCCCGGTAGTTGGTCGCCCTCGGGTAGCCAGCGTTGTTTGCCGAGCCCATCCGGCAGCGAGCCGGTCGCGAGCACGACTTCGTCGGCAGCGAATTCGGCGATGTCCTGCTCGTCCATCGGCGCAAAGTAACGCACTTCGACACCAAGCTGTTCAAACTGGCGTAAATACCAGCCCATCAATTCGGTGATCTGCCCGCGGCGTGGCGCGAGTCCGGCGAGTCGGAACTGCCCGCCGAGATCACCCAGGGCCTCGACCAGGGTGACGTCGTGTCCTCGTTCGGCGGCGACGCGCGCGGCTTCCATACCGGCCGGACCGCCACCCACGACGAGCACCTTTTTAGGCGCGTTGGTTTTTGCAAAACGATCGCCACCCCATTCGAATTCGCGTCCGGCGGAGGGGTTGACCAGGCAGGAAATCCAGTAGTCGCGCGCACGCCTGCCCCAGCACATCTGGTTGCAGGATATGCAGCCGCGAATATCATCTTGCCGGCCTTCGCGCGCCTTGTTGACCAGGTGCGGATCGGCGATCTGGCCACGCACAATCGACACCAGGTCAGAACTGCCGCTTGCCACCGTATAGTCGGCGTTTTCGGGAGTGCGTATGTGGCTTTCAGCGGTAACTTTCGCGTGCTTGACGACCTGTTTCAGTGACGCCGCCAGCGGCACACCCTGTTTTTCGCCGTAGACGAAGGTGGGCATTATGCGGTCGACATCGACGTAATTACCTGAACCGCAGGAGACGTAGTCGAGGTTGCCACCGCGGTCGTGCAGTTCGATGACCGCCTGGAAATCCTCCAGCGTCATGACGAAGGGCGTATTGTCGGCATAGCCGATCGACATGCCGATAATGAAATCTTCGCCGCAGGCACGGCGAATTGAATCCATGATCGACAGCGACAGGCGGCAGCGGTTTTCGAGTTTACCCCCCCAACGATCGTCACGCTTGTTGGACCAGGGGCTCCAGAACTGGTCGAGCAGGCTGTGGTAAGCGGCGAACAGGTCAACGCCGTCGAATCCCGCCGCCTGGCAGCGTTTGGCGGCGTCGGTAAAACAGTCGATCACCTCTAAAATTTCTGCCTCGCGCAGCGCGTGACTGCCGTCTGAATCATGGTAGGACGCCAGTCCCGATGGTCCCCAGTGCGGCATGAAGGAAAGGTCGGAATCACCGTGCTGTCCAACGTGATAAAGCTGCTGCAGGATGGTTGTGCCGTGGCCATGCACCGCATCGGTTATCTTGCGAAAATGGGGAATCACGGAGTCGTCGCAGTGGCGGAAGTTACCGCGTGTCAGCACTGCGGTGGCGTGCACCGGCATCGGTTCGACCACGATCATCGCCGCGCCACCGCGTGCGCGTTCTTCGTAGTAACCCCGATGACGTTCGCCCGGCAGACCCATGTCGGACATGTTGGCGGTATGAGCGCCGAACACGATGCGGTTGTCGAGCTGGCGATGGCGCAGGTCAAGTGGCTGGAAGATACTGGGATAGTGATTCATGGCAAATAATTTAAATCTGGCAAGGGGGGAATATAACCATTGTTTCTGTATGAACAAAACGATATATTTTCATGACTTCCATCGAAATCAGTCATAATGTCTACTCTTGATATCGACTCCATGCGCGCACTCACCGTGATCGCCGAGTCCGGCGGCATTACCCGTGCAGCGAAGCGTCTCAACCTGTCGCAATCTGCGGTCAGCCACAAGATGAAACGGCTCGAAGGCAAGCTCAACCGCAACCTGTTCGCACGCAGTGACGGCAAACTGGTGTTCAGTGCCGATGGCGAGAAATTACTCGACTATGCGCGCCGCCTGGTCAGATTGCACGATGAGGCCTGCGCCAGTTTTCATCAAAGCGATCTCGAAGGCGAATTGCGCCTCGGCATTACCGAGGACGTCAGTGCGCCGGGCATGGCGCAGATACTATCGAGCTTCTCCACCAGTTTTCCCAATGTAACGCTAACTTCACGGGTTGCACACACGCCGGAATTGAATCGCTGGTTGCAGGCCGGTGAAATTGACATGGCCTTGATCGAAGTGTTCGAGTCTGACTTGCTGTCCACGGATCATGCGCTCGGAGAGCAGCAAATCGCCTGGCTGCAGGGCGAAGACTTTGTGCTCGACCCGACGCGCGCGATACCCTTCGTGACCTATCATAAGGACTGTTTTTACAAGGCATGGGCCGAGCAGGCACTCGCCAAGAGCGGGCGTAGCCTGCATGTGGTGTTCGAATGTCCAAGTATTGACGGCATGGTCAATGCGGTGCGCAGCGGACTCGGTATCGGCCTGGTCAATCTGGGTGTGCTGCAGCAGCGTCATCCCCGTGGGCGACGTATGGACCCGCATGGGCTCAAGGTGGAGACCGAAGTATTGCCGGTGCCGCCGGCGATTCAGCACGTCGCGCGTTTCTCTGCCGGAATTTCGACACGGCAGATGGAAAAGCTGCTCGAAGCGATCAAGACCGAGCTGGTCACGCAATAATGATGGATTCTGAATCAAAAGCATCCGTCGCCGTTGTATCCGGTGCCAGCGGTGGTATCGGCGCGGCGATCTGTCGACAGCTGGTTGGCGCTGGCTATCGCGTGGTTGCCACAGCGCGCAAGCCGGAAAGCCTGCAGCTGCTGCAGCGGGAGCTGGGTGATTACCTTTATCCGCTAGTGCTCGATGTTACCGATACGGAGGCGGTGAAGCGGGTGGCGTCAGCGATACCAGCGAATTTCAGCGACATAGGTGTAGTGGTTAACAATGCAGGCCACGATGTTGGCGGACGACGCTTATTCGAGGAAGGCAGTGCTGATCAATGGTGTGACATCGTCGACACCAACGTGCAGGGCATGATCCGGCTGACGCATGCCCTGGTTGGTGGCATGCTCGCGCGCGGCGCGGGACATGTCATCAATATGGGCTCAATTGCCGGGCTCAAGCCTTACGCGACTGGCACTGCTTACGTCACCAGTAAATATGCGGTGCATGGGCTCAGCGAAACACTGCGCCTCGATTTCGCCGGCCGTGGAATTCGCGTCACCGAGATTATGCCGGGACTGGTGCGCAGCGGTTTCGCCGAGCAACGCCTCGGCGATGCGCAACAGGCAAAGGACTTTTATGACAGCTCCGCGCAATGCCTCGATCCCGATGACGTCGCGCGCACGGTACTGTTCGCGCTGCAACAACCGCGGCACGTCGAAATTGCGCAATTGGTGGTATTGCCCGTATGAGCGCAGGGTGAATTTATCCTGAGGCTGACCTTGCAGGTAACAGGAATCGATAATTGAAACGACGGGTACCGGAATACGGTACCTGGCTCTATTTAGTTGTAATTTGAAACTAACCGACTATATTCGTCCGCTATTATAAACACATGATTTCCTGGGGTATAAAATGCACTCACAAGTAATCCAGATCAGGCGCCTTGCTTTTCTGAGTCTCGCAATTTTGATCCTGTCGATGATGGGTTGTGCGACCGAAAGTCACCGGGCTGTTGCCGTAGAAAAGGTCAATACCTACAACAGCAGCTTTTCGGGCCAGAAAACGACACTGGTAGTCGGTAAGTTCCAGAACCGATCCAGTTATTTACAGGGTCTGTTTTCATCCGATAGCGATCGGCTGGGCAATCAGTCGAAAACTATTCTCAAAACGCATCTGCAACAAACCAATCGGTTCACGGTCGTCGACCGTGAGAGTCTTGCCGAAATCGGCCAGGAAGCCGAGTTGGGTGGTGTAAACCAGAAACTCGACGGGGCCCGCTACGTGGTAACCGGTGATGTCACTGAGTTCGGCCGTAAAGTAACTGGAAACAGACAGTTGTTCGGCATCCTTGGTGCGGGTAAAACGCAAACAGCCTACGCTAAGGTAAGCATTAATGTTGTTGATGTTGCAACCTCCAGAATCGTCTATTCCACCCAGGGCGCGGGTGAATACGAGCTCAGTAATCAGGAGGTCCTGGGGACCGGTGGAACCGCCGGCTACGATGCCACTCTCAATGGCAAGGTGCTGAATTTCGCCATCATGGAAGTGGTGAACAATATTGTGACGGATATTGATAACGGCAACTGGAAAATCGACTTCTAGGCAACCATTATGAAATTCGTGCCGGTTCTCAGGCCGACCTTCCTGGCTTTCTGCATTGTCGCTGGGGGCTGCGTCACCGCGCCGCAGGAACATTATTACTGGGGTAATTATGAGGCGCTGCTGCTCACCATGTACGTCGAGCCGGGGACGGCTGACCCGTTTACCCAGATCGAAAAATTAAGCGTCGATATTCAACAGGCAGAGAACACCGGCAAACCTGTTCCGCCTGGACTCTATGCGCACCTGGGTATGATGTATGCGCTGAACGGCGACGCATCGCAGGCCGAAGCTGCTTTCTATAAAGAGCGAGAACTATTCCCGGAATCGGAAGTGTTTATCGACGGCATGATGGCGCGAGCTTTCGCCCGGGGTGAAAAGCAAAATGCACCAGCCCAGTAATTACGTTACCGCTCTAGTTTCTGTGTTCGTTATGCTGCTGAGCGGCTGCGTGGCGACCAATACTCCCTATGACTACAGCGCACTGGAAAACAGTCGACCGAGATCGATCCTGGTTATACCGCCGCTGAATAATTCCATCGAGGTAAACGCACCCTATATTTTTCTCTCAACTATAACCAGGCCGCTGGCGGAAAAGGGCTATTACGTTTTTCCCGTAGCAGTGATCGATCGGTTCCTGAAAGAAAACGGATTACCGACACCGGTCGAAATGAATGGCATACCACTGGATAAAATTGCACAGCACATCGGTGCTGATGCCGTTTTGTATGTTGCCATCGAAGACTGGGGGCAGAAATATCAACTGGTGAGTTCAACCACGGTGGTGCACTCCACCTTGCGCCTGGTAGATGTCAATACCGGCGTATTACTCTGGCAGGCTACGGTCAGGGGCGTGCGCTCCTCCGATGACGCAGGGGCGGGTTTGCTAGGTGCAATCGTCAACGCGCTAGCGACGCAGATTGGCGGGTCGGTAACGGACTATACCCCGGGATTGTCGAGCTTTTCGAACCATCGGCAGATCAACGATAGTGCCTCTGGCTTGCTGCATGGCCCTTACTTCAATCCTGATGGAACGATACTGTGGAGAACCGGGAATGTTCGAGGTGCCGCAGTCAGAGACGTTGGGTTGGTTTTTAACAGCATGGCCAGGGGCGAAATCGCCGCAAAAAGTTACGATGAAGAGCTCTGGGCCGAAGCCCTGGAAATGGCAGCGGGCGATGAGCAGAAACAAAAGGAAATCTATGTCGAGTTGAGATCGAAACAGCTGGCAAACGAGAAAATGCAGCACTAAATACTGTAGCCATCAGGGTCTGCGGCTGGAATATCGACTGACAAGCAGGTCGATGTGTCGTAGCAGCAGACTTAACATGGGGTGAGAACGAACTTTACCTGGTTTGAGCCCAAAGCCCCCACTGTGCAACTTACGATTATGCCCCGGGTTTTGATGCTGACGTCAATGTCTGCGCAAGACATCTTGCGCAGGTAACCGCGGCGAAGTTACTTTGCGCATGGAGTGTTGGCAATGAAAACAGGGCCGGTTTGTCGAAGCGCAGCGGCTGGTAGAATCGAGCAAGCCGGGCGCTAAGCCAGTTACAGAAAGCCCAGCCTGGTCGATCAGATTTAGGTTTCGAAAAATAATCGATTGGGGTAACGTAAGCGGGGTTTTAGGATAGGTATATACGCATGCTCCTGAAAGACATCAAGACCTGGGTGACGGTACCGCCCAGTGGTATCGGTGGCGCTTTCTGGGTGATCGTCAAGGTCACCACCGACAACGGAATAGAGGGCATAGGCGAGTGCTATGGCATTCCGGTATCGGGTGATATCGCCTGCGCGATGGTCGAGGATACCTTCGAGCGTTATATCGCCGGCGAAGATCCGCATCACATTGAAACCATGTTCCGACGGGTTTACTCAGCTGGTTTCACGCAACGCCCCGATGTCAGCATGATGGCCGTGTTCAGCGGTATCGAGATCGCGATCTGGGACATTCTCGGCAAGGCACACGATGTACCCGTCTACCAGTTGCTCGGTGGCCGGTTCCACGATCGCCTGCGCACTTATACCTACCTCTATCCGGAATCGCTGTCAGCGGATGGCAATCCCGCTGAAGGCGCACCCGATGTCTACCATGATGGCGATGCAGCGGCGGCGCGCGCGCTCGACTACATCGATATGGGTTTTACCGCGGTCAAGCAGGATCCCGCCGGGCCTTACAGCTTCCAGGGCGGGCGCGAACTGTCGCTTACCGAGCTCAGTCGCTGCGAGGACAATGTGCGCAAAATCCGCGAGGCGGTCGGCGATCGTGCTGACATTCTGTTCGGTACCCATGGGCAGATGACGACGTCGTCGGCGATTCGACTGGCGCGCCGCCTTGAACCCTACGATCCGCTGTGGTTCGAGGAACCCTGCCCGCCGGATCAGATGGAGGCAATCGGCAAGGTTGCCGCGGCAACCCGAATTCCGGTGGCGACCGGTGAGCGATTGACAACGCGGGTGGAATTTCACCAGGCCTTGAAGGCTGGCGTCGCGATCCTGCAGCCCGACGTCGGGCGCAGTGGCGGTATCTGGGAGACGAAGAAAATTGCGGTACTTGCCGAATTGTTCAATGCGCAGATCGCACCGCATATATACTGTGGCCCGATCGCGCACGCCGCCGCCACCCACGTTGCTTTCAGTTGTCCCAATTTCCTGATCCTGGAGACCATTCAGACCGATTTTCACGATGCTATCCTGCAACGTCCGCTGGACTGGGAGGCTGGTTACGTGCCGCCGCCGGGTGAGCCCGGGCTTGGCATTACCCTGAACGAAGCGGTGATCGAATCGCATCCCTATATCAGTGGCGGGCGCCTGCACCTGGAGATGTGCCAGACCGTACTTGATTCCAACAACCAGAAAACGATTACCGAGATTGAATAATGCTGACCAGACCCGCCGAATTAAACCTCTCTAACTGGCGTTTGCCGGGGAATAGCCGCTGGGCCTTCCACCACGTGCGTGAAATCATTGCCAGTGAAGAGATTGCCCGTGGCGATGCTGTGGACCGACTCGATAGTGAGATCGACCCTGCTGTCGCCGCCCTGACCGTGGCGGGCCTCGGTGGTGCCGACTGGTCGCTGCAGCGCTGGCTCGATGAGTCCGGCAGCGATGCCCTGCTGGTCGCGCATCGCGGCAAACTGGTGCACGAGTGGTATGCCGACGAGGCCATCGAAGAGAACCCGTTTATCATATTCTCGGTAAGCAAGTCGATGACCGCGACCCTCGCAGGCGTGTTGGTCGAACAGGGGTTGCTGGAGACGTCGAAGGGCCTGGTTGACTATATCCCTGAACTTGCCGCTTCCGGCTACTGTGATGCGAGCGTGCAGCAGTTGCTCGATATGGTTGTCAGCATCGATTTCAACGAGGATTACCTCGCGACTTCCGGTAACTATCTCGATTACCGTACCGCGACTGCCTGGCATCCTTGTGCTGTGGATGCGATCGATCAGAATTTGCACGATTTCCTGTGTTCCCTTGGCCGGGGTAAGGGCGCGCACGGTGTTCGCTACGAATACAAATCACCGAACTCGGATTTGCTCGGCTGGGTGCTCGAACGTGCCAGCGGGGCAAGGCTCGCCAGCCTGTTCAGTCGTTACCTGTGGCAACCGATGGGTGCCGAGGCCGATGCTTACATTACCGTCGACCGCAAGGGCAACCCGCGTTCCGCCGGTGGTATTTGCGTGCGCCCGCGCGATTTGCTGCGCTTTGCTGAACTGGTGCGCAATCGTGGTTACGCCAACGGTCGACAGGTGATTCCACGATCATGGATCGAGGATTGCAGCGATGGCGGTAGCCTGGAAACCTGGCGTGTCGGCGAGTCCGCCAAGGAATTTCCCGCGGGTAGCTACCGCAACAAGTGGTATCAGACCGGCAATGAGCATCGTGTCATGCTGGCGATTGGTATCCACAGCCAGTGGATATATATCAACCCGGTCACCGAGGTCACCGTGGTCAAGCTTTCGTCCCAGGACGAGCCGCTGCGACTGGACCTGGACGACATCAACTTGCAGGCGTTTACTCGCATCAGCAACGTCGTGAGCGATGTTTAATCCGTCGTATGCGGTTGCGCCGTAATGGCCTGTTGCTTGACGGGAGTTCCCGCGACTCCCGCTCGGCCTGGCTGATGAGGCTTTTGCTTGTCAGCGCCGCGTAGCGATTTGCTACCGAGTGTCGCACTCACCTGCGGGGCTGCGCTGTGGGGCCTTTACTGGATCCCGATCCGCGGCATCGAACAGGCGGGGGTCGCAGCTTTCTGGACCGGACCCGCCATCTTCGCGGCCAGCACCCTGCTCTTCATTCCGTTATTGCTGCTGCGTTTTCGTCATTTCCTCGCGCACTGGCGCCATATTTTATTGCCCGGGCTGTTAGCTGGTTTCGCCTTCGCGCTCTACATCGCCAGCCTCAACCTGACCGATGTGGTGCGTGCGATCCTGTTGTTTTACCTGAGCCCGTTGTGGAGCACTCTGCTTGGCATGCTGCTGTTGCGGGAGCGGCTCACTGGCAATCGCGTGGTTGCACTGGTACTCGCCTTTTGCGGTCTCTACGTGGTGCTGGTGGTCGAAAACGGCTTGCCGTGGCCACGCAACACGGGTGACTGGTTTGCGCTGCTGTCGGGCCTTTGCTGGTCCGTCGCTACGATAAAACTGTTCCAGGATGGTACGCGCCTGGTGTTGGAAAAAGTCATCACCTTCGTGGCCTGCGCGCTGTTGATGTCGCTGTTGCTGGTGGTATGGCAGCAGGGTGACCTCAGCGGCATGCCGGATCTGGTCACATTGCACGAGGCACGGTACTGGCTGTTACTCATCGCAGTGTTGATGCTGCCGATTACCTGGCTGACCATCTGGCCGGCAACAATGCTCAGCCCTGGCCGTGTCGGCATGTTGCTGCTGGCTGAAGTTCTGGTCGGTGTGACCTCGGCCGCCTTGCTCCTCGACGAGCCTTTCGGCGTGCGCGAACTGGCCGGTGCAGCGCTGATCGTAACGGCCGGAGTGGCCGAAGTCATGCGGCAGCAGAATGTGCCAAAATCCGGTATAGTTGAGCGTCGGTCATCGTCTTGATTGACATTCGATACAAAAAGGCTGGAATTTTTTCGGCCCGGGGCAATCATAATGATTAACTTCCGGTGTAAGATTCGTCTCAAATGAAAAGCGGAAATATAAAGCGGGTTATGACAGTGGTTTGCCTGCTGCTCTGGGCGGCATCGAATCCCGTCGTTGCCGGCTGCTTTGACAAGCGTGAGGCCGGAATGGACTGGTCGGGGTGCCAGAAAACCAACAAAATGCTCGACGAGTCGAATTTCTCCGGTAGCCGCTTCGACGACGCCAATCTTGCGCTTTCCAGTCTCGACGACAGTAACTTCAAGGGCGCCAGCCTGGTCAAGACCGACCTGACCCGGGCGACCGCCAGGCGCAGTCGTTTCGAAGGCGCCGATCTGACCAAATCGGTTGGATATCGTGCGGTGTTTGACGAGGCGATACTTGAAAAAACGAATTTGGCGAAGTCAGAGTATTTTCGCGCAAGCTTTCGTGACGCCAGAATCACCGACACCGACTGGTCCAGGTCGGAGCTGGGGCGCGTCGATTTTTCCGCGGCGCAACTGAACGGGGTCAGTTTCCAGTATTCCAATTTGTCGCGGGTGATATTCAGCGAGACAAAACTCGAAAATGTCGATTTTGAAGGAGCCTATACCTACCTGACACATGTGGAGAAGGTGGATCTGCGCGCGGTGAAAAACCTGTCGCAGTTGCAGCTCAACCTGTCCTGTGGTGACCTGCAGACCCGGTTGCCCAAAGGGCTCTGGATTCCCGATACCTGGCCTTGTGAAGAATAGCGGCCAGTGCACAGACGCTTATCCAAACTAACCATGGCCAGCCTTGTTGTCGACAGGAGAGCCGTAAAAATTGGGAGATAAAAAATGGGGCGATTGTATAACAACATTCTCGAAACCATCGGTAACACGCCGGCTGTAAAGATCAATAATATCGGCCCGGAGCACGTCAATCTTTACGTCAAAATCGAGTCCTTCAATCCGATGGGCTCGGTCAAGGATCGGCTTGCGCTCGGCGTCATCGAAGACGCCGAACGTCGCGGTGAACTCAAGCCCGGGCAAACCATCGTAGAGGCCACCAGCGGCAATACCGGCATTGGACTCGCCATGGTGTGCGCCCAGAAAGGCTATCCACTGGTGATCGTGATGGCCGAGAACTTCAGTGTCGAACGTCGCCGCATGATTCGTTTTCTCGGCGCCAGGGTGATATTGACGCCGGCTTCCGATATGGGCACCGGGATGATCGCCAAGGTCAATGAACTGGTTGAGAAGCATGGCTGGTGGCAACCCAACCAGTTCAGCAATCCGGCCAACGCTGAAATGCACGAGCGCACCACCGCGGTCGAGATCCTCGACGATTTCGCCGAGATTGGACTCGACTACTGGGTGACCGGGTTTGGCACCAGCGGCACCCTCGGTGGAGTTTCGCGGGTGTTGCGGGCGCAAAGCCCGAATACCAAAATCGTGGTTTGCGAACCGGATAACTCGGCGATTCTGGCGAGCGGCATACCACAGGCGCGCAATGCGAACGGCACTTACCAGACGCACCCGAGCTTTCGTCCGCACCTGATGCAGGGTTGGTCGCCGAACTTTATACCGACGTTCGCCGAGGAGGCGATTGCCGCCAATAATATCGATATCATGATGCCGATCAATGGCAATCAAGCGATGCAGTGCGCACTGGACCTGGCGCAGAAGGAAGGCATCTTTGTCGGCACCAGCTCGGGAGCGACGTTTTCCGGAGCGTTGCAAGTTGCCGAGTCGGCGCCCGCGGGAGCCAACATCCTGTGCATGCTGCCGGATACCGGCGAGCGTTATCTGTCTACGCCGTTGTTCGAAAGTATCGCTGAGGACATGAATGCCGAAGAACTCGAGATTTCCTGTTCGACGCCCGGTTATCGATTCGACATCAGTGCGCAGCCCGAGGACGAGCCAGCCGAGGAAGCGCCTGCCGCCGAGGTCGAACTCGATCCTGCGGCGATGGCCGAGGTCGACCAGGTGCTGGCCGCTAACCAGGATAAGGTGTTGATGTTTTCACTGGAATGGTGTGAGTTTTGCTGGTCGGTGCGCAAGATGTTGAGCGCCTGCGAGATACCCTATGTCACCGTAGATCTCGACTCGGTTGCTTACCAGGAGAACGATCGCGGCGGCAAGATTCTGGCGGTGCTGAACCATCGCAACTCCTGGCCCACCACCCCGCAGATTTACGTGGGTGGTGAATTCGTCGGGGGTGCCACGGATCTGTTCGATGTCGGCAAGGCCGGCGAATTACAGCCCAAACTTGCCGCGCGCAACATCGCCTACAACGAAACCATCAACAAGGATCCCTACAGCTTCCTGCCGGCCTGGTTGCATCCGCGCTAGACCGCAATTCGTTAATCGGCGCGCGCATCAGCAATAGCAGCTTCCCGGCCGAGAGATAGTCGGAAGCCAAAATCGAGCGGACTTCAACCATCTGTCAGTCGCGACGGTGAGGCTCCCGGTGGCTGTGGTCGATCGAATTTCCGGGGTCAGGCTCCGTTTACATGGTTATGGGAAACCCCATCTTTTGTACCATTTTGACCCACCACCCGCGCCAGCCACCTTTTTCATCGAGGGTATCGAGGGCATACATGGTGATCCTGGCCCCGAGCCAGCGGAATGGTTCGGGGGGAATATAGCCGGGTAACGTCTGCGCAAACTGCATGCGCGTTTCCGCAATATCCTGTTGGTCAACTATGGCGAGACCGATACGCGCACCGAATCGAGAAGCGGTCACACCAAAACCTGAATAGCCGCCGGCAAACACCATGTTGCCGTCAAAATACTTCTGATAATGCACTGCCATGCGCGTGGTCAGCCCGATCGGGCCACTCCAGGCATAGGCGAAACGGATTTCATCGGCGAGTTGCGGGAAGGTGCGGTAAAAGGATTGCACCAGGCGGATATAGGGTTGCGCCGTTTTATCCAGTGTGGGGTCGGTATCGTTGCCGTAGAAGTAATCGAGGCGTCCGCCGAACACAATGCGGTTGTCCGCAGTCAGTCGCATATAGTTGAGCTGGGTGCGGGTGTCATAGATACCCTGGCGATTCTGCCAGCCGATTTTTTGCATCTGTTCCTCGCCCAGTGGCTCGGTGACGACGATGCGATCGCGGATTGCAGCGACGCGGCGGCTGATGTGCGGATGACCCGCCGCCCAGGCATTGGTGGCCAGCAGTACCTTGCGCGCAGTGATGGTGGCGCCAGGTGTGTCCACGCTAATGCCACCTGCGGTCTTGCGAGCTGCCAGCAGCGGGGTATTTTCATAGAGCCGTACGCCGGCAGTCAGCACCGCGCGCTTCAGGCCGCGCACCAGTTTCCCGGGGTGTACCGTACCGCAGCGCTGTTTCGACCAGGTGCCGCCGTGGAAGATCGGTGAATGGATCTCGGCCTGCACCGCTGCCTTGTCCAGCCTGACCGCATCGTGCCCATATTTCAGGTAAAGCTGATAATCGTCGTCGATTGCCTCGAGGCCCTGGTCACCGATCGAAACTTTCATTTCGCCACCCCATTCGAGATCACAGTCGATGGCGTAGCGTTCCAGCGTCGCGCGGAAGGCGTCCATGTTTTCGCGGCCCAGTCGTTCCAGCTCGGCAACGTCAGCGGGGAATATACGCTCGGTATTGTCGATGCCATGCATTACCGAGGTCGACATGATTGCAGCGGGACGGCCGCTGGCGCCGTTAGCCACGCTGTACGCTTCAATCAGCATAACGTTACGCTCGGGATTCTGCTCGCGCGCCTGCAGCGCTGCCCACAGTCCGCAAAATCCGCCGCCAACTACCAGCAGGTCGCATCGATCGTCGTGTTGCAGCGCGGCTTCGTCATCATCGACATCGATGCTGTCGAGCCAGTAAGACTTGAAACGCGTATCCGCTAACGCTGCCTGCGCTTTTATTGCCTGTCCAGCCGTGTTTTTGCTCATTGCCGGGTCGGCCCGAGATAGGTTTCGATCTGTGGAGTGCGATAACCGTCCTCGCGCCACAGGATCGGAAAGTAGTTTTCGTCGAGCTGATTGTCACCTAGACGCTTGTAACGACTGTAAATAGGACCGATGCCCTGGGCAAAATTTGCCGGTACGTATTCGACCTCACTGCGCATCGCATGCAGCACCAGGGAACGTCGGGGGTGAGTACTGTTATTGGCGCCCGAGCCATGCCAGGTCCAGCCATGATGGAAGGAGCCACCGCCGGCGGGGACTTCGACATAGGCTATCTCGGCATCGACGGCTTCCAGTCTGGCGGCCTGGTACATCGGCTTACGGTAATCTTCCGGCGCATGAAATTCACCCTCGGGTTCGCGTAACTGCCAGCGGTGCGAGCCGCGAGCAAATTCAATGGTGCCGCCTTCGGCATGGGTTTCGTCGAGCGCGATCCAGCAGGTCAGCAGATCGGCAGGCGTGAACCAGGCGAGGAAAGCGCTGTCCTGGTGAAAACCGAGCGATTTGGTCGCCGGCGGCTTCCAGATGACGTTGTCGATCATGATGCGTACCCCGGACCATCCGGCCAGCGTGGCGATGGCCTTGCCGATGGATTCGTCGAGTACTATCGACGCGATGTCGCGGTTGGCTTTCCAGCCATTGCAGATCTGTCTCGTCAGCGAGGGGTCGCCATCGGCCTGCTGCCAGTTGACTTCATCGGGGCGAACCCCGGTTTCGAATTTACCACTAAACAGATCGGAGAAAGCCTGATGCAACCTGTCGAGGTGATCGGTTTCGATTAACTGCTCGACGACGACGAAACCATCGTCGTCGAATGCCTGTCGCGCGCTGTTGTTCAATTCGATCATGCTGGCCAGTCCGCACCTTCGGTATAGCGGGTACCGCGATGGCTTTGCCACGGAATCGGGATGCTGAGGCGTTCCCCGGGTGCTTCGACGATGACCAGGATGCGCGGTTTGCCGGAGTTGGGATTGCTGGCGCCAGTGATGAAGCGGTTGATTCTGAGGCGTCCATGCAACTGATTATTGAAAATGGTGTACACATAATCGCCTGGCTTGAGCCGTTTCGGTTCACTCCCGGCCATGTGGAATTCATACTCTTTTAGGCTGCCGTCGTAAAGTGAATCGAGCACTTCGACGCCCGCCCCGGCGGGGATCGTCTTGGTAATGCCAAAACTCATAACTAAGGTCCTGCGCGGTGGTTTAGCAAAGCATGATAGAGACGAACTCGCGGCTGATCAACCTGCTGCGTCGGGGCTTGATCCGGGTCAATTAGACACGACTTAAAGAGGAGTGATCTGAGTAAAGGGCTTAACACTAATGAGAATGATTTACATTTGCATTCTCATTAACGATTTGCTAATTTAGCTGCTTGTTTCCTATTACATAGAGGAGTATTGACCGATGTACCGTAGCTTGTTCGGGCGCAAACCATTGCTGCTAGGCGTTTTGTTGTTAATGTCAGGATCGTTGCAAAACGTCGCCCAGGCCGACGAAGTCAACGTTTATTCGGCGCGTAAAGAGGCGCTGATCCTGCCTCTGCTGGAACGCTTCAAAGCCGAAACCGGTATCGGCGTCAACCTGATTACCGCGAAAGCGGACGAATTGCTGAAGCGCCTTGAGGCGGAAGGCCGTTCGACGCCTGCCGATGTTTTCATCACCACCGATGCGGGCCGCCTGCAGCGTGCCAAGGAAGCCGGTGTGCTGCGAGCGGTTGATAACCCGATATTGAACGCAAGGATTCCGCAAAATCTGCGCGATCGGGAAAATAACTGGTTTGGATTGTCGCAGCGCGCACGCGTGATCTTTTATGCCAGGGATCGTGTCGATCCGAGCGAGCTGTCCACCTACGAAGCCCTTGCGGATAAGCGTTGGCGGCAACGCGTATGCATTCGTTCATCGAGCAATATATATAACCAGTCGCTGGTGGCATCGATGATCGAGGCTGATGGCGTCGAAAAGGCCGAAGCCTGGGCCCGTGGGCTGGTAGCCAATTTCGCGCGCAGGCCAGCCGGTGGCGACACCGATCAACTGCGTGCGGCGGCGGCAGGGCAGTGTGATGTCGCGATCGCGAATACCTATTACTACGGACGCCTGGTCAACAGTGACAAGGCCGACGATAGGGCGGTTGCCAGTGCGCTCGGCGTTTTTTGGCCCAACCAGGCCGATCGTGGCGCCCACATCAACGTCAGTGGCGCCGCCATCACGCTGCATGCGAAGCATCCCGAGGCCGCAGAGCGGTTGCTCGAATTCCTGGTCAGTCCCGAATCACAAACCTGGTATGCCGAGGTTAATATTGAATACCCCGTAGTCGGCGATGCGCAAACCTCCGAGTTGTTGAAATCCTTTGGTGAATTCAAGGGTGACAGTCTCAACCTGAGCCGCCTCGGTGAAAACAATCGGGCTGCAGTGGAATTGATGGATCGCGCCGGCTGGCGCTAAGTTACGGAATGGGCAATTCTCTGGCTGCGCTGGGAAGTGCTGCTAGACAGGGATCGGCGCAATGCTTCTGTGCCTGAATATTGTTGGTGGGGGCGCATCATGGCGGCATGATGCGCAGTGGCGTTGTTAATGCAGGTTTTCGTTAACGCCAAAGGCCTCGTCGACCTCCTTATCGGAGGGGATTTCGCCGGTATCCAGTACCTGGTCACACAGTAAAATGCAGGATTCGATAACAAACAGAATCTGCTCGAGTATCTGCAACACATTCTCTGGTTGTTGTTGTTCGGGGCCGAGTTCGCCGCCGATGGTGAGGAAGCCCGCACTGTCATAGGAAAAGCGACAGCCGAGATTGCGATGTTGGAGTTCCAGCAGAAAACGGTCCAGCCCGCTCACGTGGTCCGAGGTTTCGAATTCTTCCGGCGCCATGAACGTCGTGCCGAGATAAAGCCAGTTGCCCATGCGTTCGAAGATGAACTCGGCCTCGTCTTCCGGTAACGAAATGAGGGTGGTTCCGTCGACTTCCTTGGTCGAGCAGCCCTGGTCGATCAGGCCGATCAGTAATTCGTCATTTTCGGGTGTCATGCTCCTTTTCTCTACCTGCCGTAATGCGCCTGTTCATACATGAGTGGGAATACTTCGAGCGATCAAGGTGCCGACGCATCCGGGTGCTCCCTGGCAGGACCATCGCTGTTATGTATCGATTCAATATACGAGTTTAGCAGTAGATTAGCGAGTGTATTGTAACAGTTCCGTTTAACGGTAAAGCCGCAAGCGGCAGGGTGGCGCAGCAGCAGGAAGCTATGGGAGTCCAATACGATGGGAGTTATCGGTTTATTACACGGAAAGACTGATATGAGACTTGCCGTGCCTGGCACGGGTATTGTGTTCGTCATGGCTGACTCCCGTGTCGAATTGCAGGGGCCTTTCATCTCTTTATTGATATTTCCACCTGCTCTTTGGCGGATTCTACTGCTTTTCCTATCTACTTCAGCGCGTCAACACACGGCCCAGTCGCGTCCGGCTGCAGCCCCTTCCATGGAAGCCAGTTTATACCGGATCCAGTACCGGATTAACTTCGAAAAAGGTCGATCCAGGGCAGATGGGAATCTGCAGATTGAGCGCCAGCCGATTTTTCCGGCCATTGACATACGATAACTTCGCGACCTGGAAAATGTGAAAATCAAGCATCATGACAACCTGACTCATGGGCTGTGGATGCTTGTCATTAGTCATGTCGGTGTTGTCAGGCGGTCAGCCAGGCATCGTCCTCGAGCACGACGATCAGGCTGGGTCCTGCGTACTCGCGGGCATCCGCCAGTGCTTGTCCGAAGCTGTCATCGCTGTCGATCACAATGCCCGGGCAACCAAAGGCTTCGGCGAGCTTGATGAAATCGGGGGCACGCGGATTGACCCCGATTTCGGATATGCCGCGCTTGCGCATGCCATCGCGGATCATCGCGTAGCTGTGGTTGTGCCAGAGGATGATCGGGATCGACAGGCCTTCTTCGATGGCTGTCGCGAGCTCGTTCATGGTGAACATGAAGCCGCCATCGCCGACCAACGCAACCACCGTCCTGTCGGGCAGCGCAAGCCTGGCGCCGATGGCATCGGGTAACGCGCAACCCAGGGTGCCGAAGCCGGCCGGGTAAAACCAGGTGCGCGGCTGCAGGGTTTTCATCGCCATGGTGCCGGTATACACCAGCTGGGCGATATCGCCCATGATCACCGCATTATCGGGCAACTCATCGCGCAGGATATCGAGGAGATGAATGTGCTGGCGTTCTAGATCGGTACAGGCTGACCGCTGCTCGGCGCGAAGCTGATCGAGTTCGGCGATTACCGTGGATGGCGCACGGCCACAATCCATCCCTTCGAGCGCGCTCAGCAGTTGTGAGCAGGCTGAGCGCGCATCGCCCTGGATTGCGATATGCGCCGGAAAGGCATCGCTGAAACGCGCCGGGTCGATATCGATGCGGATTACCTTGCCGTATACCGGCAGGTCATAAATGAAGCTGTCGGCCTCGGCAAGTTCGGTGCCGATAGCGAGCACGACCTCGGCCTTCGACAGGTAAGCGTGCACCACCGGGCTGATGATGGCGCCACCGAGGCTGAGCGGGTTATCGTCGCTGACAATGCCTTTGCCGGCGTTCGAGGCGATGACAGCCACCTGCAGGCGTTCGGCCAACGCAGTCACTTCGGCGCTGGCCAACTGCGCGCCGCCGCCGACGATCATCACGCAACTGCCAGCCTGAGCCAGCAGCAGTGCGGCTTTAGCGATTGCAGCGGGCGCCGGAATGGGCAGATCGGCAATCTGGTAGGGATGCCAGTCATCACTGACGCGCATTTCCATGACATCGATCGGGATTGCGATGTGCACTGGTCGCGGCCGCCGCGAGCGAAACACGCTAAAGGCCTGGGCAATCAGTTCGGGGATTTCTGCCGGATCGTGCACCATTGCGCTGAACGCGGTAATCGGTCGGGTAATGGCACACAGATCGGTGGTTTCATGCAGGCGCCCCCAGCCCTTGCCGAGCGACGGACTGTCATTGGCGCTCGAAATGACCAGCATCGGGATCGAGTCGGCGTAGGCCTGGCCGATACCGGTGGCGGCATTGGTGACGCCGGGACCAGTAATCAGGGTGCAAACGCCCGGCTCGCCGGTGACGCGCGCAAAGCCGTCGGCCATGAAGCTGGCGCCCTGTTCGTTGCGCGCTGTGACCGCGCGCAGATTACTTTTTTCGATGCCGCGATACAGTTCCAGTGTGTGTTCGCCGGGGATGCCGAAAACCGTGGTCACACCGTAGGATTCGAGTAATTGCATCAGTGCTTCGCCGCAGGATTTGCTCATGGTTCCGGTTTCCGTGCAGGGTTTTTTGACTTTTATCGAGTTAACGATGCTATTGGCGTAACTGACGCGCGTCAATGACTGTGATCGCGGTTAGAAAGCGGGAAGTCCGGGTTCAACCGCATTTGCTCTAGTCAGGGCCGGCATGGGATATCACCGTTGAAGCAAGGTGCCGCGGGGACTAAGTTAGTCGGGTTTTGCCTGGCTGGCACCGATCATTTCAATCGAATAATGGAGCAGAAATTCCTCGTTGTTGATCGAGGGTTCGCCGAGGCTGATGTAACCTTCACCGAGCAGGGGTACCCGCTCCTGGTGAAAGAATAATTCAGTCTCGTCGTGATTTACGTAACTGCCGTTGGCGCTGTTATCGACGAGTATGAACTTGCCGCGATTGCATTCGATTTTACAATGCTCGCGCGACGCCTGTTGCGACGGGACGATTAAATCACAATCCTGGCCGCGCCCAACCGTTGTGCGGGTGACGGTGTTGGCCGACATTCTGATGACATTATCTTCGTAGCGAATGGTCAGAATGCTCTGTATGGCATTAGCGACGTCGTTGCCGACGATGCGCGTCAGTTCATCGGTCTGCTCCCATACCACGTCATAGACCTCGATCGGCTGTTCCTTGCCCTTTACCATCGTGGTCGTTAAACGCCGGCAGCGTTTACGGGGAGCCCTGGAGAGTTGTTCGAAGGTATATCCGCTAATCAGGGTCTTGCCGCCGCGAGCCAGCGCCGCCACGCGCGCGGCGACGTTCACCGCGTCTCCGTAGATATCGCCTTCGCTCTCGATCACCGGACCCTTGTGTGCACCAATGCGAAGCGCGATCCTGTAATCCCGTGAAGGGGCGGTCTTCTCGGCGACGAACTTATGCATGTCCCTGGCGGCCTCCATGGCCTGGTCGACATTCGAAAAACTGCACATGACGTCGTCACCGCTGGTTTTTATGACCAGGCCGTGATTCTTGTTGACGATGTCCGATAGCTGTTTCAGAGTCGTTGTGACCAATTTCTCGGCAACCTCGTCACCCAGGATTTCATACAACCGGGTGCTACCAACTATGTCTGCAAACATAATGGTCACTTCGTTGTCGGTGGGTGCCACTTTTTGCTACCAGCTAAAATTTGGCCCGAGTATAACAAAGGTCTATTGATTTAAGGTAACATCGGAGCATTCGTAGCGTGGAATAACAATAAATCTTAAGCGCCTGAATAGCGTGGGGGAGTAGTAGCGTGAGTATACGGCTTAAATTCAACCTGGCCATGTTCCTGGTGTTTGCCCTCGGCTTTGCCGGGGCGTCTTTCCTGATCGAGAGAATCCTGCTCGAAAATGCCAAGGATGAAGTCGCGCTAAAGGCCAGAATCATGATGGAAGCCGCCAAAAGCGTACGTTCTTACACGGTAGATGAAATTCGACCCCTGCTGCAACGAGTTAAAACCAGCGAGTTTTTGTCGCAGACCGTGCCGTCCTACGCGGCAACCGAAAACATGAAACGCCTGCGCAAGGTCTACCCCGATTATTCATACAAGGAGGCGGCGCTGAACCCGACCAACCCGGAACATAAGGCGGCTTCCTGGGAAGAAGACATTATTCAGTATTTTCGTAACTACGAGAATGTAAAGGAGTACTCGGGAGTGCGCTCGACGCCGACCGGTCAATACCTGTTTTTAAGTACGCCGTTTAAGATTACCAATGAAGGCTGTCTCATCTGCCACAGCACTCCGGAGGCCGCGCCGGCGGCGATGGTAAAAAAATACGGTGTGCACAACGGATTTGGCTGGCAACACAACGAGATCATCGGCGCGCAGATCGTCAATGTGCCGATGGCGATTCCGATAGCGCGTGCGAATGCCACCTTCGTCGCATTCATGATCATTCTCGGTGGCGTATTTGCCGCGATCTGGCTGGTGCTCAACGTATTTCTGCACCTGATCATCCTCAAGCGGGTGAATAAAATTGCCGCCAAGGCCGAGGAGATCAGCAAGGGTGACATGAGTGTTACCGAGTTTGAGCAGTCGGGGAAAGACGAACTTTCTTCGCTCGGGCATTCGTTTAACCTGATGTACCGCAGCCTGTCGAGCGCGGTGAAGCTACTGGATAGATCGCAGGTCTGACGCCATGAACAAGCTGCCGCAAAATATCGGGAAGTATCGAATCCAGGCAGCGCTGGGTGAGGGTGCGATGGGCGTCGTATATGAAGGTTTCGACCCCGACATAGAGCGCCGGGTCGCGATAAAAATCCTGCACCCACACCTGGTTACGCAACGAAATGGCGACGAGTTCCTGGAGCGCTTCAAGCGCGAGGCCAGATCTGCGGCGCGCTGCATCCACCCGAATATCGTCACGGTGCTGGAGTACGGACAGGACCGCGACATGCCCTATATCGTCATGGAGTTTGTCGAAGGGGCGTCGTTGCAGGATATTATCAAGTCAGGCAGAGGCGTTAGCCTGCAAAAGACGCTGTCCATCATTTCGCAATTGCTCAAGGCGCTGCATGCGGCGCATCAACTGGACATTGTCCACCGTGATATCAAGACTGCCAACGTGATGATTCTGAAAGAAGGTGGCAATGTGAAACTGGCGGATTTTGGGATCGCGCGGATTGCTGAAAGCCCGGATCTGACGATGACTGGCGCCGTCGTCGGCACTCCAAAATACATGGCGCCCGAACAGATGTTTGGATTGAAAGTGGATGCCCGCGCGGACCTGTTCTCGGTAGCGATGGTGTTTCTCGACTTACTCGCCTTACTGCCGAAAAGCCCGGCCATACCGCGTTCCAGTCTGCCTGAAATTGGCAATTTACCGCCGAATAACCGCATCAACTACGCCATCCTCTATCCAACCGCCCTGATTCCCGTTCTACTTAAGGGGCTGTCGGTTACCCAGGCGGATCGTTACCAAAGCGCCAGGGAGTATGTGCAGGGTATAAAAGAGGTGCTGCCAAAACTGAAAGCGGCCGCCGCGACCACCAAAGTCGCGGACGATCCCACCGTAGTGGTGCGGAACGCAACCCGGGCAGGACAGCCGTCTCCGCTAGCGCAGTCGCCCCGGGAATCCGGTTCCCTCGCGACCAATCCCGGTGAACTGGATTCGTTGACCAACTTGCTGGTCGACTACGTGGGGCCCATCGCCCGGAATATCATGGTTGCCTATGATTCCGCGAATACACCGGCGAACAAACTGGTCTCCTCGATATCGAAGGAAATCCCTGAACCCGGGGAACGTGAAGAGTTCCTCAAACGCTGGGAAGCGATTAGCGGTACCCGCATTGACGCCACCGCTATCGGCAATCCCGCGCCAACCGCCGGCACGGCCGAAGTGCGTTCTTTCGACGACGACATGCTCAAAAAAATGGGCGAGAACTATGTGGGTTATATCGGTCCGCTGGCCGCGCGACTGGTGCAGCACCATGCCGCCACCACCACTAGCCTGGAGCAACTTGTCGAGTTGCTGGCACGCGAAATTCCGAACGCCAGGGACAGCGAAAAATTTAGAAACTACTGGCTGCAAGGCTAGCCCGTATATCTCACCGAATTCATGCCCGGCAACTGCCCGGGACGCTGGATCGCTGCGTTGTCCTGCGCTCGCTAACTCCGTCCGCAATCTTAACGTCATCCCCGCGGAAGCGGGGACCTTGAGCAGAATGACGTGATAGCCGGAGTAGCCCGTATTTCCGAGGATGGGCGTTTTCTTTGCAGACAATAGAACCGCCACAGGTTACTGAAGTTGGGGATATACGAATCTTCAACTTGATATATTAATCAACTCGATTGCGGATCTTCTGCGCTTATTCAGGCAGGCGCGAAAAGTAGGCGATTTTCTCGTGCAGTACGCCTTCGGCGCCAACCTTGACCAGCGCACCCCCCAGCAGCTCGGTGCCCACCGCCTGCCACCAGCACCACGCGGTGGCCGGTATCACCTCGTCCTTGATCACAACGTCGCTGTATTGCAGGAAGGGGGTGGCATCTTTGCTGGCCCCCGGCTCTACCGCGGCGCGCTTGAAGTCTTCGACAAATTCAACAAATTCATGGCGTTGAATGCGCCCGGTGTTCGGGTCGTCGTAACAGAAACTGCGCGCGGATACGCTGAGGCCAAGAGCGCCGTCACCACGCTCTCAGCCTTTCAGGTAAGTGTCAATGTGTTGCCTGATGCTCACCGGGCACTAGTAAGGCGCCGGCATCTCGTCCGCATCGATACCGGGCACGTGGGTGATGCCGGCGCGTTGTTTCCAGTCGACCGGGTAGGCGGTGTAGAAAATGACACATTTGTCGTCGCATTCGTATTTGACGTGATTGTCCTTGGGTACGAACATCAGGTCGCCCGGGTTGAGTTCGTAAGCGATCTCGTCGACGACCAGACGGAAGGTACCCTGCAGACAGTAGATCATTTCGTCGCAGGTTAAATCCCAGGGAACTGAAATCTTGTTCAGGCAGTTGATGCCGCCGGCCATCGACTCGCTGATCGCGGTGGTGACGAAGGGTTTGATGTAGGTGCCATTTTCGGGCAGGTTGTCGATACGGTCCTGGATATCGGCTATTCTGAATACGCTGGGTGCTGTCATGCTGTTCTCCGTTAAAGTTAGCTGAACTGGTTTAATTTAATAATTCTGAAATAGCCCGGTCGAGATAGTTCTGGAACTCGGGGCTGTTACCGGGCGAGGCGACGCAATGACCCCAGGCGGATTCGAAGACGCGCAATTCACCGCCGTGAATGTGCTCGATTTCGAGCTGGTTGTCCTCGGGGCGAAAGTACAGATCGTTGTCACAGGCGATGACGATGGTTTTTGCCTTGATCGCGTTGAGTGCCGCCCTGAAGTCGTGCCGGTAGCGCTCATTGGCGCTGATGTCGGCACCTTGCCAGGTTTTTAGTTTGCACAGCAAGTCGTTGGCATCCCAGTCCAGGTGATCCTGTTCCCAGTCCTGCAGCAAGGCCTCGGCGGCTTCGAAACCCTTGAGTCGATACATCTGCTCGCGAAAAAAGGTTTGCGAAAACGCCCAGCCGGCATAGACGCGACCGAAAGCCTTGAGTCCCTTGATTGGCGGACTGCTGTATTGGCCGTCGGCGTAGACGCAATCCGCCTGCAGCGCCGCTTTTACCCCTTCGAGAAAAACAACGTTGTGTTCGGACGTTCTGGCCGAGGCGCAAAACGGCAGTATCGCATCGACGAAATCAGGGTATTGCGTCGCCCAGTGAAACGACTGGCATCCGGCCATCGACCAGCCGCTGACCAGCGCGATACGGTTCACCTGCAGCACTTCGGTCAGCAGTCGGTACTGCGCATGGATGTTGTCGTAAAGCGTTACATCGGGAAAGTTGGCGCCGTTAAACGGCGCGGCTGTATTACTCGGCGATGACGAGATGCCGTTGCCGAACATATTCACCGAGACCACGAAGTGGCGTGCCGGATCAATGGCCCGCCCGCTACCGAAATAACCCTCGTTGCGCATGTGGCTGCCGGTGTAAAAGGTTGGCAATACAACGACATTGTCGCCGCCGGCGTTTAACTTACCGTAAGTCCGGTAGGCGAGTTGCGCGCCGGGAAAGACAGTTCCCGACTGTAACTCGAAATTACCGAGTTCAAAGACTGAATGATCCATGGACATCGATCAGTATCGGCGATCAGTAGAGGCGTAGATACTCGCGTACTTCCCAGTCGGTGGTTTCCTGGTGGTAGCGTTCCCATTCGTCGATTTTGTAGGCGAGGAATGAGCGCAACATGGCTTCACCCATGACCGCTGTCGCGAGTTCACTTTTACTCAGGTGCTCGTTCGCCTCCATCAGGTTGCGCGGTAGCGGTGTCAGGTTGCGTTTCCGCTTTTCCGACTCCTCCATGGTGTAGAGGTCCTCGTCCAGCGACGGGCCGGGGTCGAGCTGGTTGTTCAGGCCTTCCACCTGGGCGGCGAGCATCATTCCCAGAGACAGGTACGGATTCATGCACATGTCGGCGGCGCGGTTCTCGATGGCGAAGCGACTTTGTGGCAGGCGCAGCATCGCCGAGCGGTTGTTGGAGCCGTAGGCCATGTGGGTCGGCGCCCAGGTATAGGTACCGCCTTCGAAGCCACCCACCTTCGGCACCAGGCCGTTGTAGGAATTCACCGTGCAGCAGGCGACGGCGGTAATCGCCGAGCCATGTTTCAGGATACCGCCGAGCGCGTGCTTGACCTGCTCGCTCCACTTGCCGTCCTCGCCCTCGTAGATGTTGACGCCCGGGTTATCGACTTTCTGCATCGATACATTCATGTGAGCGCCGGAACGCCAGTCACCGGTGGTCGGTTTGGGCATGAAGGTGATGAACATGCCGTGCTTCTTGGCGATTTCCTTGAGCAGGATGCGCAGAAATACCAGGCGATCGGCCATCTCGAGCACGTTGGTGTAATGAAAGTCGAGTTCGAACTGCGAGTAGGCGCCCTCGGCGACCACGTCATGCAGGTTCCAGCCGATGTCCTCGAGTATGTCGATCATCTCGCCGAGAAAGCCCATCGAGTCGAGCGAGTACTCGACGTCGTAACCGAAAGCCTGGCGGCGGGGACGGATACCCTCACCGGGCATCGGGTCGTCATCGAAAGCCTTGACCGGCTTGCCGGCATCGTCCCACTGCATGGCGATGAACTCGGGCTCGATTCCGGCCATCATCATGTAACCCTGCTCGGCCGATTCATGCATGACGCGTTTCAATGCCTGGCGTGGGCACAAATTGTAGGGCTTGTCTTCCCACCACAGGTCGGCGAATACCCAGGCGATCTTCGAATCCCAGGGGCAGATCTGGATGGTATCGATGTCAGGTAGCGGCACCTGGTCGGCGTCGGCAGGGCCGAGTTCGGGCACGAAGGAAATCGAATGCACGGCGAATTGTGGACCCTTACCCATGCACAACGGTACGAAATCGCTGATCGGCACCGGCTTGGTCTTGGGTTGGCCGAACATGTCGATCCAGCAGGACAAGATGTACTTGACGCCCGCGTCCTCGAGTTTCTGCTTTTCGACTTCGAGCCGCGCCGGATCGGGCAGGGCGTCCGCAAAGTTTTCATAATACTGGCTACTCATTAGATGTTGTCCTCATGCTTCTTATGGTGCCTGCCGCTTGAGCAGGAACTGGTTCTTGAACATTTCGATGCCGGTCATGACCTCGATCTGGTCGATGTCGTCGTGCCCGAAACAGTGCTGTTCGAGGAACGACTGAAATGCGTTGCGAGTTTCGCAAACCACTTCGATCAGTAGATCGTAGCGGCCCGATACCCAGAGTACGTAAACCACTTCGCTGCAGTCGCTGAGACGATGCGCGACCGCGCGTGGCGTTGACGGATGCGCCACCTTGATGCCGATCATGGCATCGGCCTTGTAGCGGATCGCCATCGGATCGGCGAGCGCGACAATCTTGAGCGCGCCGCTTTGCTTCATCGACTGGACGCGATTGCGGATGGTGCCCTCGGAGACCTTCAGGTTGGTGGCGATATCCTTGTAGGGAAGGCGCCCGTCCTGCTGCAGCATCTTGATGATCGCGCGGTTTAAATCATCCTCGGTGGAGGCGATCCCGCGGCTCTTGCCGGACGCGATGGATGTGGCGGCTTCTGAAGGCATATTGTGGTTAATGATGAGGAATGCGATGAATTATTGATGAAAAATACAAAATATGCAAAAAAAATTGCCGAAAACGTAATTTGAACCAATATAACCGATTGCATCTGCTAACCCGTATGATAATGTGCTGCCGATGATGGAGGTTGGGTTATGTTGGATGCCACACTGTTAGACAACTTCGATGCCGCTGGAGCGGTTGTCCATGGCTTACCGGGCATGGCCTATACCAGCGATTCCTTCATGCAGCTCGAGCGCGAGCAGCTGTTCGCCAACCACTGGGTCTTCGTCGACTACGCGCATAAACTGCCGAAGCCCGGCGATGCAAAACCGATCGAGGTTGCTGGCCTGCCCCTGTTTCTGTTGCGAGATCAACAGGGCCAGATCGTTGCCTTCCACAATGTCTGTCGACATCGCAATCTGAAACTGATCGACGCCACCGGCAATTGCGGCAAACTGATTCGCTGCCCGTACCACAGCTGGAGTTACGATCTTTGCGGCGTGCTCAGGAATGCCCCGTATTTCGGCGGCCATAAAGACGTGCGCCCACCGGAATTCAGATACGAAGATAACGGGTTGGTGCCGATTAACTGTGAGGTCTGGCACGACTGGATCTTTGTCAACCTGTCGCCACAGCCAATGGTTTTCGACGATTTCATCGCGCCGATCAGGCGCCAGCTGGGGCGTAACGAGGTCACCGACTATGTACCGGTTGCGACTATCGATCTCGGCGAGGTGCCCTGCAACTGGAAGTTATTGATGGAGAATTTCATCGAGCCATACCACGTGCAGTTCGTGCACAAGAGCACCACCGCGCAGCCGCTCGAAGATCACTACACCGTGATCGATGAGCATTGTCTCGGCAGCGCGGTGGAGTTGAGCGCAGAGCAGGTCGCCAGCGCCAGGGAAGGCACGCTCGGCGTGACTTCGCATTATCTCACCCTGTTTCCTAATTTCGTTATGGGGACTTACCAGCCCGACCAGATGGGGGTGCATCTGAATGAGCCGATCGCGGCGGCGCTGACACGGCAACAGCGCGTCATTTACGCGCATAAGGACGCGCGCTATAGTGACGCGAAAATCGAGCAGCTCATTGAGCTGTGGCGCAGCGTACACCTGGAGGATCATGCGATGTGCATTCGCTTGCAGCAGGGTCGATATTCACCGCTGGCCACGCAGGGCGGGCTGTTGTCGCCGCACTGGGAAAACAGTGTGCGCAAGTTTCAGGAGCGGGTTGCCGATGCGATTCGTCCGGCATTAATCTAAACGAGGATCATTATGAGCAAACCCGATTTCCGTCTCGATCACACCATGATTCGAGTCTTCGACCAGGACAAGACCCTGGACTTTTACACGCGTATCCTGGGGATGAAAATATTGCGCCAGGCCGAGTACCCGGATGGTCGTTTTACCAATACCTTTGTCGGCTACCAGGGAGAAGACGAGGGGACCACCATCGAGATGACCTATAACTGGGACCAGCAGGAGCCTTACGATATGGGCAATGCCTGGGGTCATTTCGCACTCAAGGTATCCGATGTGTATGCGACCGCTGAGTATCTCAAAGCAGAAGGAGTCGAGTTCACGCGCGAACCCGGCCCGATGAATGCCGGTACACGCATTATCGCGTTCTTCAAGGACCCCAACGGCTACGTGATCGAACTCAACGAACCGATGTCCTGACCCTCCCAGGGACGTTAGCCGTTGCTTGGTGGCCGGGGCCGCGGTCGGTGCCGTGGGATTGCCATTGCCAGCCTGTTTTACCTGACGAACGGTAGTCACTTTCCCCTCTGTTTCGACTATATATTCCAGTCTGGACATAATGGATAGTGAAGGACGATCATGGGCGGTTTCATTCGAAATCTGGGGCTCGGTATGGTGCTGGCCGCGGCGGTCGCCTGCAGTGGCGGTGGCAGTAGCAGTAACGCCGACAATGGCAGTTCCGCGAGCAAACTTGCCGAGATAAACGCGGGCAATGCCGAACAACTCGGTGCTGCCGCTGCCGAGGGTGCAAAACAGGCCGCGAAGAATGCCAGCGTGCCTGCTCTAGGATTCAGGCCCTCTGGTGAGCCCACGGTCGAAAGCGTCAGTCACGACCTGGTGACAAGAATTGCCGGCAGGACTGCGAATTTGCCACCCCCGGTGTACTGTGACCCGGGTAGCGCGACCGAAACCGTCAATCCCGACGGTAGTATGAGCGTCAACTTTGTCATGTGCGATTTTGGCGGCTACGGTTTAATCGTCCTCGATGGGCTGGTTACTGCCTCCAGCAACGTCTCCGGAGACATTACCACGGTCAACCTGGCGTATGTCGGCTTTATCATCAGTATCGACGGTGAGGAGAGCATCCTCGACTTCGAGGCCAGCTGCGATACCAATAACATCAGCGGGGCAACCAGTTGCGCATTTCCCGACGTGGTCGGCTATGACGGTCGCGTCTATGACTTTGCCGATGTATCGGTCGACGGAGATGAATTCAACGGCTACAGCGTCACCGCAACCATCGTCGATCCGGATCACGGTAGTTTTAGCATTGCGACCACCGCGCCGATCCTGTTTACCTGCCCCAATGGTCAGCCAGCCTCCGGTGCACTGCAGTTTACCGATAGCGCCGATGTGCCGGTCACAGTGAGCTTTGTCGATTGCGACAGCTATGCCGTCTCCTATAACAGCACGATACAAGTCTATTACTGGTAAACAAGGTTCGTGATTTGATCGGTAGCACCTGAACAGGCTGCTGTTGAACCCAGGCTGTTGCCGAAAGCTGCCAGCCCGCCAGCCCGCCAGCCCCTCAATCCGTAATTCACCGTCGAGCCCCACCAGGATCCAGGGCTGTTTCGTTTCGGCCTTGCCCGGGCTAAAACCATGACTTTACGGTTAAAAACCGGTTCCCGGTAAGCCCTGTGACCGCATCGATCGATTGCGATTAGCGGCAACAAGCGACGGGTGCTCATGTTGCGATGACGGGCAAATTGCCCGGGTTTGCTGTTTCGTAGTACCTGCCGCTACCGCGAGATCCGTATGCCGATACTCCGTCAACGGCGGTTGCCGAGGCGCTGTCCTCGCGGTAAAAATCGCAGTTCGCTTTTAGCGTAAATCACCAACAGCCCTGGTAGTTACCACGGAGGTCATCATGAACAAGATTAAAATCATTCTATCGATACTTATTCTGTTAAGCGCCACGTTCGAGTCCCGGGCGGGGCTCAACTTGCCCGGTCTCGTCGCGCCGGTCAAGGTGCTGCGCGATGCCAATGGCATTCCCCATATCACCGCCGCCAACGATCACGACCTGTTTTTCATGCAGGGTAGAATTCACGCCGAGGATCGTCTATTTCAGATGGACCTGTTGCGCCGATCCGCGGCGGGAACGCTCGCTGAACTGCTCGGCATGGAGGTTATCGAGAGCGACGTGGAAACCCGTACGATCGGCCTCGGACGAGCGGCGGAGCGCTCGTTGGCCGCACATCCGCCGGCGATGCAGGCACTACTGCAAGCCTATAGTGACGGCGTCAATTCCTTCCTCGACCAGGCCGAAGCGGCAGGACAGCTGCCCCCCGAGTATCTCGGGCTGGGGTTGACGAGTGTCAGGCAGTGGCAACCGCTCGACAGCGTTTTGGTGGGGAAGGCGCTCGCTACCGCGACCTCGTTGATCGTGGCCGATGACATCGATCTGACCGTTGCGCTTAATAGCTACCAGGCGGCAGGGGCGGTTGCGGGGTTCGATGGTAGTCTGCTTTTCTTCGAAGACCTGTATCGCAGCGCGCCTTTCGATCCGGCCGCGACCATTCCCGATGCAATGGCCGGGTTGCGTTCGCCGAGAGGTAAGTCCGCCCGGCGTTTAAGCAGAGACAGGCAGGATTGGCCCGCCCGGGAAACGGCGGTAAAGCAGGGTAAGGAGTATCGCGAACGCATCCACAAGCTGCCGCGTATTCCGGGCATCATGGCCGGCGAAGGAGACGACATGGGCGGTAGCAACTCCTGGGTGATCTCGGGGAAACACAGCAACAACGGTCGCCCGATGTTGGCTAACGACATACATTTACGCCTTGAAAGTCCGACTATTTTTCACGAGCTGCAATTGTCGGCGCCGGGTATCGACGTTGCCGGTAGCAGTTTGCCGGGCGCTCCTTGCATCGTTCGCGGACACAATCGCTCCATCGCCTGGGGAATTACCAACGCGCGGCTCGACGTGAGCGATATCTATTCCGAGATTCTCGTTCCAGCCGCGGTTTCGTCCGGCCTTGCCACAGTGCAAGACGGGGTGGAAGAGGCGGTTGAGGTCATTTTTGAAAGCTTTAAGGCCAACGTCGGTGGTAAGCTCGTAGAGCTGCCGGAGAAGATACCGGTATTAATCGTTCCGCGGCGCAACCAGGGCCCGCTGATCACGAAGCCGGAGGCCGGGCCTTTCCCGGGCGCCTTCACCGCGTTGAGTGTGCAGTCGGTGGGCTTCGGGCCAACCCGCGACCCGGAGGGCTTCTGTGCCATCAATCGCGCCAGTAACATCGACGAGTTCAAGGCTGCGATTCAGCTGATCGATTTCGCCTCACAGAATCTAATCTACGCGGATAGGGGCGGAAATATTGGTTACTTCGTCACCGGCGAAGTCCCGCTGCGTGCAGATTTGCAGAACCCGGTCGGGCCGGTAAACCCACCGTTTTTGATTCGTAACGGTTATGCCGGTAATGCCTGGTTGCCACTCGCCGCACCTCCACCTGAAAACCAGGCGACGCCCTTTGAGATCCTGCCGTTCGTCGAGATGCCGCAGATCGTCAATCCCCCTTCCGGTTTCATCGTCAATGCAAACAACGATCACACCGGTAATACGCTCGACAACAACCCGTTGAACGACCTGCGTGATAACGGGAACGGGCTGCTGTACCTGAACTGGGGCGGGCGTAACTTCTCGATACGTGCCGGCCGCGAAACCGAGATGATCGGCGAACTGTTGTCCAGGCGGGACGGAAAAATATCGTTGCAGCAAATGAAGGCCATGCAGGCTGATACCGTGCTCAACGACGCCGTGGCGCTCGCGCCTTATATCGAGCAGGCTTATAAAAATGCGAGGAGAGGCAAGGCGCATCCGTTGCTGGCTTCCCTGGCCGCCGATGTGCGGGTAAAGGAAGCAGTCAAACGACTGCGTAAATGGAATTACACCACACCGACCGGCATTCCCGGTGGTTATGACGCCGATCCCGGCGAGCACGATGTCGACGCCAGCGTGGCGACGACGATTTACTCCACCTGGCGGGGCGTGATCGTGGCTAATACCATCGATGCGACGCTGGACGATAATGGTCTCGTCGATGCGCCACGTCCCGGCAAACGCGAGGAAGTAGTCACCGCCCTCAAGCATTTGCTCGAACAAGACGGGGTAGGTGTCTCGGGATTGAATTTTTTCAATGTGCCTGGCGTCGACGATGCGGCCACTCGCCGTGACATCGTGGTGCTGGAAGCACTGGTCGATACACTTGACCTGTTGGCGTCGGCGGACTTTGCGCCCGCTTTCTCCAGATCCGACAACCAGGACGATTATCGTTGGGGTAAATTGCATCGCATCGTGCTCAGGCATCCGCTGGGTGGAGAAAACCCGATGCTCAACATACCACCCGCTGGTGGCTTTATCCCGCCTTCAGTCGAGGGCCTGGCTGGCATAGCAACAGACGGGGGTTTTGAGACGGTAGACGAAGCGCCGCCAGCCGTGAACAATGTTCGCGTCAGCAACAGTGACTCATTTATGTTTGATTTTGGACCGACCGGGCGCTTCGTTGCCGAAGCAGGGCACAGGAAGGTGAAGGCGGAATCGAGCCTGGCCGGCGGCGAGAGTGCGATTCCTGGAAACCCGTTTTACGTAAATCTGCTTGAACCCTGGCTCAGTAACAAGACCTATCGCCTGCAGGCGGCACGCTATAACGCCCTGTCCATACAGGAGTATCAGCCCTGACGGGTAACCACGCCCACCTGCCAGCGTCGGGAAGAACGGGGTCGGTGACAGTTGATTTCATTACAGCTTGTCACCGACCCTTTTAACTGCCCTGGCAAAGGTTGGCTATTTGAGTGTTGTCGGTATCGGTTAGACCAGTTCCTGCAGACAGTTTTCGAGAATATCCATGCCCTCGTTAATCAATACATCGCTGATATTGAGCGCCGGCAGGAAGCGGATGACGTTGCCGCGTGCACCACAGCTCAACAGGGCCAGGCCATTCTGGTAGGCCTTGCTCACCAGCGCCCTGGTCAACTCGGCGTCGGGTTTGTCGGCATCACCATCGCTCACCAGTTCCATCGCCATCATCGCGCCATGGCTGGTACGCAGCGCACCGATTTTTGCCGGAAATCTGGCCTGCAGGGCCTTCAGGCGCGCAGCGAAAACCGCGTTGACCCGAAGCGCTCCATCGACGAGCTTCTCTTCCTCGATCACTTCCATCATGGCGAGTCCGGCCACGCAGCCGAGCGGAGAGCCGGCGTAGGTGCCGCCAATGCCACCAGGCAATGGTGCATCCATGATCTCCGCTTTGCCAATGACCGCGGCGATCGGGAAACCGTTGGCCATGCCCTTGGCGACCGTCATCAGGTCCGCTTCGACGCCGGCATACTCGCTGCAGAACATCTTGCCGGTGCGCGCAAATCCGGTCTGGATTTCATCGATGATCAGCATGATGCCATGCTCATCGCAGAGGTTTCTGAGCGCCTGCAGGAATTCCACGGGCGCCGGGTAGAAGCCGCCTTCGCCCTGTACCGGTTCGACGATCATCGCGGCCACGTCGCTGGCTGCGATAGAAGTCATGAACAGGTCATTCACGGCCTTGAGCGAATCCTCGACGGAAATGCCGTGGTACTCGATCGGGAAGCGCGCGTGGAAAATCTCGGCCGGGAAAGGACCGAAAAGATTTTTGTAGGGCGTGATCTTGCCGGTCATACCCATGGTCAGATTGGTTCTGCCGTGATAACCCCCGTTAAAGGCGATGACGCCGCGACGACCGGTGTGCGCGCGCGCGATCTTGACCGCGTTTTCGACGGCTTCGGCGCCGGTGGTCACAAAAATCGACTTTTTCTTGCTCGGCCCGGGTGCCAGTTCATTGAGCTTTTCGGCGAGGCGTACCGCGCTGTCGTATGGCGTGACCATGACACAGGTATGACTGAACCTCTGCAGTTGTTCGGTGACTGCAGCGACGATTTTCGGGTGACTATGGCCGGCGGAACAAACCGCGATGCCGGTACCGAAATCGATATATCGTTTGCCTTCCACGTCCCATATCTCGGAGCCGAGCGCACGCTCGACATAGACCGGGGCAATATTACCTTCGCCGCGCGCGATGGCGTTGTCCTTGCGCGCCTGCCACTCCAGATTGGAGAGCCCAGTAACTTCAGTGACTTTCAATTTTGCATTACTCATTTGTCGATCCCTCCCATGCACATGTATTTGATTTCAGTATAGTCGTCCAGACCGTACTTGGAGCCTTCACGGCCCTGGCCGGATTCCTTGACACCACCAAATGGCGCCATTTCGTTGGAGATAATGCCTTCGTTGATGCCGACGATGCCGTATTCAAGGTTTTCGGCAACTCGCCAGATGCGGCCGATGTCGCGCGAGTAGAAGTAACAGGCGAGACCGAACTCGGTGTCGTTCGCCATTTGTACGGCTTCATCTTCGCTGTCGAATTTGAACAAGGGTGCAATCGGTCCAAAGATCTCTTCGCGGAAAACGCGCATCTCGCTGGTAACGTTGGTCAGAATGGTCGGCTCGAAGAAATGACTGCCAAGATTCGAACGATTGCCGCCAGCCACCATCTTTGCGCCCTTGCTCACGGCGTCGGCAACGAAAGCTTCCATATCGTTCGCCGCCTGCTCGGTGATCAGCGGGCCCACGGTGATACCTTCATGCGTGCCGTCGCCCATTTTGAGGCCGGACACGGCTGTCGCCAGCTTGTCGGCGAAAGCGTCATACACTCCGGCCTGAACCAGGATGCGGTTGGCGCAAACGCAGGTCTGCCCGGCGTTGCGGTACTTGCTCACCAGTGCGCCGGCTACAGCAGCGTCGAGGTCGGCATCGTCAAACACGATAAACGGGGCGTTGCCACCCAGTTCCATCGAAGTGCGTTTGACCGTCTGTGCGCATTCGGCCATCAATTGCTTGCCCACCGGGGTCGAGCCGGTGAAGGTCAATTTGCGTACGATCGGGTTGGAGGTCAGTTCCTTGCCGATCGCCGCTGTCTCTCCGGTTACCATGTTGATGACACCGGCAGGAATGCCGGCGCGTTCCGCCAGTTCGACAAAGGCATACGCGGACAGGGGAGTGGCATTGGCAGGCTTGCACACTACGGTGCAGCCGGCGGCCAGCGCCGGAGCGATTTTGCGCGTCAACATGGCATTGGGGAAATTCCACGGCGTAATACAGGCTACCACGCCGACCGGTTGCTTGATGCAGACGATGCGCTTGTCGTTTGACGGCTGTGGAATAGTATCGCCGTACATGCGCTTGCCTTCCTCGGCAAACCATTCGATGTAATTGGCACCGTAGGCGATTTCGCCGCGCGATTCGGACAGCGGCTTGCCCTGTTCCAGGGTCATGATCAGCGCGAGATCTTCCTGCGCCGCCATCATCAGGTTAAACCATTTGCGCAGGCAGGCGGCGCGCTCTTTCGCGGTACGCTTGCGCCATTCGGGGAAAGCAGCGTTGGCGGCCTCGATCGCACGGCGGGTTTCTGCGGTGCTGCATTTGGCAACTTCGGCGATGACTTCGCCGGTGGCGGGGTTGGTGACAGCCACGGTTTCACCGCTGTCTGCATCCTGCCATTGTCCGTTGATATAAGCCTGCGTCTTCAGCAGGGCCTGGTCGGTTAACTGAATTGTCATAGGTCTCAATCCGAGATTTTCTGCAAGGGCGGGAATCATAACGATTTCGCCTTACCTCGACAATGAATTTAACAGCCTGAGAGATTACCTGTACATTACTCTGATACAATCGTGTCGGCTTCAGCCCACGGAGAGTCAAAATGCCTGAAAACGACAGTTCTATTAAAAGAAAGCTGCGTACCAACCTCGATTTTTATCACAGCCCGACGCAGATGCGTTTCGATACCTGGAACCGTCTCGAGGAATACGTTAATCGCCTGAATGAAAAACACATGCGCAAAGCTGACGTAGCGGCCTTGACGAAAAAGACTCGCGATGCGATTGGGGTACTCGAAACCTTCGAAAGCTACAGCGCCTTTCCGAGCCAGGAAGATTTCAGCCTGCTGTGGCAGCTTGTCGACCAACAGAATTTCGGCTTGTTGTCCAACGTGGTGTCGCGCATCGTGCGCGCGTTGACCGGCGGAACCTATCGCAGCAGGCAGATCAACCTGCGCGTTGCCGCGGAGCTCGAGGACAAGCTCGAGGTAACCCATTACCACGAAGAATCCGGGCAAAAGCGCCCCTATTTTGAAGTGCTGTTCGTCGATGAGAGTTCGCATGAGGATATCCGCCAGCTGCGTGAGCGCCTGCGCGAATTGCGTCGCCCGGAAGACCAGTTTATCTATGACATTGTCGCGGTGCCGAGCTTTGAGGATGCGCTGATCGCGGTCCTGTTCAATTACAACATCCAGAGCGTGGTGATACGCTATGGCTTTCCGCTGCGTTCCGCTAATAATCTCGAAATTTTGCATCGCTATCTCGCAAATATCGATGAATCGGCTTATGAAGACGCGCTCGACATCGAGCGCGGCCCTCTGCTCGGCAACCTGCTTGCGGAATTGCGGCCCGAGCTCGATCTTTACCTGGTCACCGATGCCGCCGTCGAAGACATCGCCGGCAATGCATCACAAAAATTTTCCCGTATATTTTATCAGCAGGAAGATTATCTCGACCTGCATTTGAATATCCTGCGTGGTATCCAGCAGCGCTACCAGACACCGTTTTTTACCGCCCTGCGAAAGTACAGCCAGCAGCCCACCGGGGTGTTCCACGCAATGCCGATTTCGCGTGGCAAATCGGTGACCAAGTCCCACTGGATCAAGGACATGGCGCAGTTTTACGGAATGAACATCTTTCTTGCTGAAACCTCGGCGACCTCGGGCGGCCTCGATTCCCTGTTGCAACCACACGGGCCGATCAAGAAAGCGCAGGAACTCGCCGCGCGTGCCTTCGGCGCCCGGCGCAGTTACTTTGTCACCAACGGCACCTCCACGGCCAACAAGATCGTGGTGCAGGCACTGGTCAAACCCGACGACATCATCCTGGTTGATCGCGATTGCCATAAATCGCATCACTACGGCATGGTGCTGTCCGGCGCACAGGTCTGTTACCTCGACTCCTATCCGTTGAACGACTACTCGATGTACGGCGCGGTGCCGCTGCGCGAAATCAAGCACCAATTGCTGAACTACAAGAAAGCCGGGCAGCTGGAGAAAGTCAAGATGTTGCTGCTGACCAACTGCACCTTTGATGGCGTGGTGTATAACGTCGAACGTGTCATGGAAGAGTGTCTCGCGATCAAGCCTGACCTGATCTTCCTGTGGGACGAGGCCTGGTTTGCCTTCGCCGGTTTTACCCCGACCTACCGTCGCCGTACCGCGATGGCGACCGCCAAGCGCCTGCAGGCCCGTTACAAAAGCGAGGAATATGCAAAGGAGTACGCAGTTTACCAGAAACGTATTGCCAAATTGAAAGACGAGGACCTGCTGACCGAGCGTTTGATGCCGGATCCGGCCAGAGCAAGTATTCGCGTCTATGCCACGCAGTCCACGCACAAATCGCTGACCGCGCTGCGTCAGGGATCGATGATTCACATTTATGACCAGCAATTCCGTCACAAGGTGCAGGAGCCCTTTGACGAGGCCTTTATGACGCACACCTCGACCTCGCCCAACTACCAGATTCTGGCCTCGCTCGATATCGGTCGCCGCCAGGTCGAACTCGAGGGTTTCGAAATGGTACAGAAGCAGATCGAGCTGGCGATGGCGATTCGTGAGCGAGTTGCTTCACATCCGTTACTGTGCAAGTACTTTCGCTTTCTCTCGGCCAGGGAAATGATTCCGGAAGAATACCGGCCTTCAGGTATCGGTAGTTATTTCGACCCGGAGACCGGCTGGCGTAACACCAGGATGGAGGAAGCCTGGGGAACCGACGACTTCGTCATCGACCTGACACGGCTTACCCTGTACCTGGGAATGACCGGAATCGATGGCGATACTTTCAAGAACGCCTACCTGATGGACAAGTATGGCATCCAGATCAACAAGACTTCGCGCAACACGGTGTTGTTCATGACCAATATCGGCACCACGCGTAGCTCGGTCGCTTTTCTGATCGAGGTGCTGGTCAAGATCGCAACCGAACTCGAGCAGCAGCGTGAGGACGCGAGCCGCGTCGAGCGCAAGATTATTGAAAACAAGATCAAATCGCTGTCACAGGAACTGCCGCCGCTGCCCGATTTCAGCCATTTTCACGAAGTATTCTGTGCCGGTGCGAAACGCAAGGTGAAGACTCCCGAGGGTGATATTCGCAGTGCATTTTTTCTCGCCTACGACGATGAAAACTGCGAATACATGACCATCGACGAAGCCACCATCGGCAAGGCGATGAAATCAGGTCGCGAGCTGGTGTCGGCCAGCTTTGTTACACCCTACCCACCCGGGTTTCCGGTGCTGGTGCCGGGACAGGTGATCAGCGAGGCGATACTCGCTTTCATCCGTGCGCTCGACGTCAAGGAAATTCATGGCTACCAGCCCGAGATCGGTTTGCAGCTGTTTACCGAGGAAGCGTTGAAGATATTCGCGGCAAAGAGTTAACCCGCCTGTCTCACCGAAGTCCTGCTGCGGTCACCCTGAAGTGCCCTGTGGCTCGCCGCCCTGCCGTCGCCCCACTAACCGGGTGAATACCCCGGCTCTCTGCGCGGACCTCTGGTCCGTGCGGCGCACCACAGCGTCCTTAAAGACGCCCTCGCCAGGAAAATCGGTGAGACAGGCGGGGTTAAGGCGCCTCCTGATGACAGGCTAGTAGTTCAGTACCGGCAGAGGTTTGGCGGTGTAAATTTCGCCGTAGGACTGACGTTGGTGCGGATAGCCTTCGGGGTCGAAGAAGTTTATTCGGTATTTGTATTCGTCGAACTTGTTGAAATCAAAAGTCCAGCTGTGCTCCGGCCAGAAGTATTCGCAAGTCCCTGTTTGCGGATAGAAGGCGGCACTGTAAAGGGTGCCGAAGCCGCGCGCAAATTTGCTGCTATACAGCGGTGGTACCAGGAACTGGCGACTGAACTGATAAGCGTCGAGCTGTCGCGCGGCAGTGACGGCTTCGAGATGCTGGTAACGCAGGTGCGTGCCGACCTTTTCTTCGTAGATCGGCCAGCTGCTGCCCGGTTGGTGGTTGGTCGAGACCCGCGTGCCCATTCTCAGCGGTTGCTGACCAGTGGCAATGGCGACGGTTTCAAAATTGGCGTCGCGGTCAAGCAACATCACATTGTATGCGCCGTGAACCGGGACCCGCTCCAGTAGTTCGCAGGCCTCGGCGACATTGCCGGCGTATTCCAGCAGGTAGCGCAACAGCAGCGGGATACCGAAACCGCTGCCAAATTCCTGGCGCCCGCCAAATGACATCGAAACCGCCAGTCCGTCAGAATTGATGCCATCGAGCACGCCGGACATGCAATCGATCATCGCCACCACGGCGCGTTGATCGAATTTCGAGCGCATCACCAGGCCATCGAACACGTAGGGTGAATAATCGTAATTGCGCACCAGCACCGCTGCATCTTCGAGATACACCGCCTGCGAGCAGCCACGAAACAGCGGTGGCGGGCAGTATTGCGCCAGAAAGCGGGCGGCACGATCGCCGCCACCGGCGAGGTCCACCATCTGCTCGTAAACCGGTATCATCTCGGGCATGTAGCGCTGTAACGCGCGGATCGATTCCAGGTAGGTCGGGCGCTCGCGTTCGCCGAAGCGCAGGAACCAGTCTCTGTAAGCCGGCCAGCGACGATTGAATTCCTGGCGCCAGGTTTTATCCGGGGCATCTTCCGCAAAAGCGCGAAAGGAAAACTTCATCTGCGATGCGATAGTCATTTAAAACGGTGAAAATGGCGGATCGATGAAGGTGCTGCTCGGTGTCGGCGTTGGTGTGTCATTTTGTTCCTCATCTTCGGCGCTTGCATTACCTACCGGTTCCAGGTCATTGCGGGTCCACCAGTACCAGAACCCCTGTTCGCGCAGCCATATACCGAGGCGATCGATATTGTTCCACTCCCGTCCGGCGCCCCGCGCATTGAAGACCCGACACAGCTGGCTGTCGATGTAGACGGCCACTGCCCAGGCCAACGGATGTTTGCCCTGGTCACCGTAGCCGCCACCCTGGTGCAGGCGTTCGACGCGATAAACCACGGCAAATTCACCCAGGCGGCCGCTGTCGCGTAACGGCGCCAGGTCGGCCTGAGTGACCGATCCGGATATTCCAAGTTGAACATCTTGATTCATAGTGTTGACAAATTGAGCTCTGTTGACTACATTATGCATCATGGTGTAACCGACTACAATCATTGACGGCTACATTTTAATTTTTAGCAGGGCATTTATGTCTATTTCGATAAACTCACATTATGGAGCATATTGTGACTAAAAAAGTATCCCCCATTCCGCGCGGCTATCGTACCGCGACTACCTGTATGACCGTGATCGACGTTGATAGCGCCGTTGCCTTCTATCAGGCGGCATTTGCCGCTGAACTGCTGACGCGTCAACGCGGCGCCGATGAAGCGGTTGCACTGCACGCGACCATCAAGATCGGTAACAGCATTATAGCCCTGAGCCGTGAAGTTCCCGAAATGGGCATGCTGTCACCGGTAAGCCAGGGCGTTCGTAGCAGCCTGGTCCATCTTTACCTGGATGATGTCGATACCAGCTGGGATCGTGCTGTCGAAGCCGGCGCCCTGGTCCACACAGCTTTGTACGACGCCTACTGGGGCGATCGTACCGGTGTGCTCATGGATGGCAACGGCTACCTGTGGTCGATGGCAAGCAAAATCGAAAACGTATCACAGGAAGAAATTGCGCGTCGCGCTCGCGCCTGGTACCAGGTCGACATGGAAATTCCTGCCGATGTGGAAGTCCCGGTTGCAGCGATGATGGTTGAGGAAACACTTGCAGGCGATAACGTTGCTGTCTAAGCTACGATCTTTATTTCCAGGCAACAAGGGCCGGGATTTATCCCGGCCCGAAGTTGCCTCACCGGGTGGTATGCAACAGTTCTCTCTGACAGCAACACAACAGCTACAGGCACTGGCTTCAGGACAAATCACTGCGGTCGAGCTGCTCGAACAGACGATATCCCGGGCTGAGGAAGTCGCCCCCATTCTTAACCCGATCGCCCTGAAGCTTTATGGTCGCGCGCGGCAGGCCGCCCAGGAGGCCGATAAAAAACGCGCTTCCGGTAAATTTGGCCGGCTCTGCGGTTTGCCGATCACCATCAAGGACTCGCAGTTTCTGGCGGGTTATCCCTGTGCCAATGGCGCCCTGGTTCTGAGTGATTTCGTGCCGACGGAAACCTGTCGGGCGATCGAAATACTGGAGCAGGAAGGAGCTATTATCTTCGCCAAGACAACCTGTCCTGAATTCAGTCTGACCGGGGTTACCCATTCCGAGATGTACGGTTTGACCTCCAATCCGTGGAACCCTGAGCGCACCTGTGGCGGGTCGTCGGGTGGTGCTGCGGTTGCGGTAGCGACGGGACTTGGATCTTTTTCACTGGGTGGTGACGGCGGTGGATCGATTCGCATTCCAGCCGGGTTCTGCGGCGTAGTCGGTTTTAAACCGAGCTTCGGTGCGATTCCGCGCGAGCCCTGCTTTCCGTCCTGGCAATCCCTGGTGTGCTACGGACCAATGACTCGCAGCGTTGCCGATGCGCGGCTGTTTTTTGAGATAATGAGCGAAGGGTTTGATGGTAAGCCGGCTGGCAAAACTCGCAGAACGCCGATTATAGTTTCTGAAGACCTGGGGTTTGCCCCGGTGAACACCGATGTGCGCGAGGCATTCCAGAATGCAGTCGAATTGATGCGCAAAGATGGCTTCAAACTGGTTGATGACAACCCGGGTTTAACGTCTTCGGTGGTTACCTGGGCCGTTACGGCAACCTACGATGCAGCCGAGCATGCGCGTGGCAGCGCCTACAATATGGATTACCTGGGTGAAGTGGCCAAGGGTTTTCTCGATTTCGGCGAACAGTGGAGCGAGCAGGATTTCGAGGAAGCGCAGGCGCACCGCAAGGTGATCCGCCAGCATTACAGCGATATGTTTGCGCGGCACGGCTCACGCATCCTGATCACGCCAACACTCGGTTGCGAGGCTTTCCCGCACGGCACTATCCATCCGGAAAAGATCGACGATACAGCCATCGAGCTCCCGTGGCTCGACTGGGCGAGTTTTCTCTACGACGCCAACCTGGCCGGCTTGCCCGCCTGCGCAATACCGATGGGTATTGGCGATGAAGGTTTGCCGATGTCCCTGCAAATTATCGGTGATGTGGGTAGTGACTATGAAGTTCTGCGCATCGCCGAGGCGATCGAAACGCTCATCGGCTGGGATAATTCGATCGTATCGATTGCCTCGGCGTCGGATTCACCTCGACAAATCGCTTAGTTAAATCGCCTGCGCATAGCGCCAGGCGATATTTCCCGATCCCTTAAAACAATTTCGATCCGAATGGATCCTGGTAGATTTCCGGTAATGCCTTCGGTTCCTCGCCATGAAATTCGGCATTAATCGCCGCTGTCCACAGCTTGGCGCGCTCGCGTAACTCACGCTGCTCGGTTTGCATGCGGCCGCGCGATACGATGATGCCGAGGTCCGCGCCCTTGTAGGTGTAGTCACCTTCACGATATACGCGCAGGTAAAACGCCTCGTCATTGTCGATCACGTTGGTCCAGTCGAGATCCGAGCGGTCAAAATGGATGCTGCCGTATTTATCCATGCTCCAGACGCCACTGCGCGGGGCATGCGTCAACAGTTTGACCTTGTCCTCGGTTTGCTTCAAAACCAACTGGCTCCAGAAGTCGTATTCGTTCCAGCGATTCTGCAGCTTGCGCAGATCGATCTCGTAATCGACATCGAGGAATTCCAGCATGTGGAACAGGAACAATGGCACACCACCGTAATGCGAGGTGATCAGGTTGGTTAACGGACTAGCGCCGCTGATGCGCGGATTTACTTCGCCGAGATAGGGAGTACCATCGTCGGTGTCGAGCAGGAAGTCCATGCAGAAAACGCCCTTATAGCCCTCCTTGTAGAGTTGATCGCCCAGCTTCGACGCGATATTGCGTAAATCTCGCCGGATCTTGGTGTTGAATATTTTGGGCCAGACATCGTTACCGCACCAGCCACCTTTATAGGGTGTGATTTCTTCAAAGCCGGTGATGTCGGTTTGAATCGGTCCGGAAATAGTGCCATGACGCGTTACGCAGGCTTCCATGGTGCCGGGCATGTGGTTGATGCGCTTCATGATCTTGAGCTGTTCACCCTTCATCTCCTTGGCATTCTTGTTCCAGCCCGCCTCGTTGGTGATGAAAAAGGTGGTGCGCCCCGAGTCGCCGTAAGGCGTCTGCACCACCAGGTCGTTGCCCAGTCCAGCGTCTTTTGCGGCTTTCATCAATTCTGCGTAACTGTCGGCCTTGCCGAGTACGTTGGGGGCGCTGTCGATGCCGGCCTTGTTGGCAAGCCGGGTGAGTTCGATCTTGGAGTCGATGCGTTTTCGCAGGTCTACCGGTGGCAACGCGATGTCGACGCCGAGCTCTTTGCAGATCTCCTCGGTTTTTTCATCGAGCATGACAAACAGTAATTTAGCCGGACCCTTGCCAGCCTTTTTGATTCTATCGATGACTTCCTTGTGCTGCAGCATGTAATTACACACGTCTTCCATCGACTCGAACTCGGCATGACTTTTCTCGGTTGGTACGAACACCCGGGGATGCTGGCCATCGAACGAGTCGAAATAATTGATGTAGTGAAAGCGGTTGATGAATTTCTCGACGCCTAGCAGGTTAAAAGCGGTTGGCGAGACGAAAAATATCGGTGTTTCGTTGCGTCGAAAATAAGTCAGGATGTCGGATAAACCACGTACTTTGGCCATTTTTACTCCCCGTTAAAATGGATGAATTTCAGATTTTTGATAAACTATTGAACCGGTAAGACTAACATGTTCCGCTAACAATAGTAATTCACTCCGTAGCTCTCTCGATATCCAGCAACCAGGGCAATGTATCCTGTTGGCGCTATCACCAATCACGAAAATCCCGGCTCTTCAACGGCAGGCGATGGCTGGCAGCCTGGTATTCGCGGCGTTGCTGCGCAGGCGTTATGCCAAACTCGGCATGGTAGCTGCTGGTCAGGTGCGACTGCGAACTGAAGCCCACCGACTCGGCAATGGTGGTCATCGGCAAGCCGGTATTGAGAACCAGCGAACGAGCACGATCGAGTCGACGTTGACTGAGAATACGTGATGGCGTGTTATTCAATTCTTTGCGGAAAAGGCGCAGCAAGTCACGCCGACTGATGCCGCTGCGCTGCGCCAGTTCGTTGACTGTTATCGATTGGCCGACACCTGCTTCGATCAGGCTCAGCGCCCGCTGGACCGGGGGTGAATAAGGTCGCCCCGGCGTCCTGTTCGTGGGGCTGTCGGGCAATACGATGGATTGTTCCTGCAGCAGCATTTGCCGCGAAATCTTCAATGCTATTTCGCTACCGAGGTCCTGTCGCGCCAATTCAAGAAACATATCGAGTGTTGCCGAACCGCCGGCACAACTGATGCGGTTGCGATCCATCACGAAGCGCTGGTAACGTGCGCGAACTTCGGGATATAACAGGCAAAAGCTTTCGAAATCTTCCCAGTGCGTGGTTGCGCTGTAATGGTTCAGCAAGCCTGCGGCGGCAAGCAGGAAAGCGCCATTGGAAATGCCGCCCACGATTTGACCGGCGCGTGCTTGTTTGACCAGCCAGGTACTGAGTTTTGGTTGCCTGATCTGGCTGGCATCGAAGCCGGCGACAATAAACGCCAGATCATAGGCCTGCGCCGTTGCGAGGGCAGCGCCTGGCGACAGCGGAATACCGTTGCTGTCAGACACTGGCTGATCGTTTTCGCTGAGAAATGTCCATCGATAACAATCCGATGTGGCGAAACGATTGGCGTGACGCATGACTTCAAGCGCAGCAGCGATGCTAAATAGCGGAAAGCCAGGGCACAGGCAAAAAGCGATTTGTCGAACCATACTGTGAATTATATGCCCATAAGTGATAAAAATAGTCCCGAATATAAAAGAATACTCGAATTTGATCGCCCAAAATCACAACTTGATCTACTGATAGGGTATTCCTGAAATGGCTCGATCGAATCGTCGTCGTTCACGTCAACCTCCATCGGCTCCTGCCGTTGCCATCCACCAGATCGATCGTAAGCTATTGCGAAATCGCTTCGCGCCGCTCGAAGCGCTCGATGAAGAACAGCTCGAATTCATCCACGACATTTCGCTGCGTATCGTCGAGGAGGAAGGTGTGGAGGTTATGGGTGACCAGGCACTGGACCTGTTTCGCAAGGCCGGTGCAGCTGTCGACGAGTACGGCGTCGTCAGAATGGACCGGGCGCTGTTACTGGAAACCGTAGCGCAGGCACCGGAAACCTTTGACGTGGTGCCGCGCAACCCCGCGCAAACGCTCAGCGTGGGCGGTAACGTGATTAACTTCGGACTGGTTTCAGGCACTCCCAATGTGCACGACAATATCAACGGTCGTCGTGCGGGTAATTATGAAGATTACAAGAAGCTGATCAGCTTCGGGCAATACTTCAATGTATTGACCTTCTTCGGTAACCAGGCTACCGCGCCAACCGACATGCCGGCGAACACGCGCCACCTCGATACGACCTTCATTAACCTGACGCTGTCCGACAAGGCCTTTTTCGCCACCGGCATCGGTGGTGGCCGCGCGCGTGATGCGATCGAGATGAGCGCCATCGCCTGTGGTCTCAGCATGGAGGAAATGAAGACCCAGCCGAGTGTAATGACCAACATCAATGTCAATTCACCGCGCAAGCTGGACGACTCCATGGCCTACGGCGCGATGCAGATGTCGATGTTCGGGCAACCGGTGACGGTGACGCCCTTCACCCTGATGGGCGCGATGACGCCGACGACCATGGCTGGCGCACTGGCTCAGCAAAACGCCGAAGCGTTATTGGGCATCGCCTTATTGCAATTGACCAACCCGGGAACGCCGGTGGTATACGGTGGTTTTACCTCCAATGTCGATATGCGCTCGGGGTCGCCGGCGTTCGGCACACCCGAAAACGCGCTGGCCAACATCGCCGGAGGCCAGCTCGCGCGTCGCTATAAGCTGCCGTATCGCAGCAGTGCCTGTAACGCCTCGAACGCAGTCGATGCGCAGGCGATCTACGAAACCCAGATGGCGTTGTGGGGTGCCGTGATGGGTCACGGCAACCTGATTTATCATACCGCTGGCTGGTTAGAGGGTGGCCTGGTGGCGTCGTTCGAAAAACTGATTATCGATTGTGAAATGCTACAGCACATGAGCAAGATGCTCGAACCGATCAAGATAGATCTGGCAGAGACCGGGCTCGAGGCAATGCGCGAAGTCGGCCCGGGCGGGCACTTCTTCGGTTGTGCTCATACCCTGGAGCGCTATAAGGACGCGTTCTACGAACCCTTTATCAGCGATTGGCAAAACAGCGAAAACTGGGCCATCGCCGGCTCCAAGAACGCCACCGAGCGCGCCACCGAACTATGGCCGAAAGTACTCAGGGAATTCGCGCCGCCAGCGGTTGATCCCGCGATCGAGGAAGAACTGCAAGCCTACATGGCAAAGCGGAAAGAGGAACTCAAGGGCGTCGAACCCCTGGTCGAACCCACGCGCTAGTCCGCACCACGTCATCTCGATATATAGTCATTCCCGCGCAAGCGGGAATCTAGTAACGGTGCCGCCATCCCAGGCGAAGATTAACCGGTCAATCCAGCAATCCACCTGCTGTCGAAATAATCGATAATAGGGTCTCGATGCGAGATTCCCGCTTGCGCGGGAATGACTTTAAGGGGCCGGCGCGCAAGTGATCCGATGCTACTTCATGAGCCTGGATTCGAAGGGATAGCTGATCAGGTTTTCGTAGCCGTCTTCGGTGATCAGCACCTGGTCTTCGAGCTTGACGCCTTCCCTGCCGCCCACCGCGCCCGCGTACACCTCTACACAGATTACCATGCCGGGTTCGAACACCCCGTCGTAGCCGTAGGAGTCGTAGTCTTCGCGGTAACGAATAGCCGGGTATTCGTCGCACAGCCCAACGCCGTGCATGACGACGCCGTAGCGGTTGGGGATGAAGTTATCCGGCAGTCGCTGAGCTTTTTTGGTTATGTCGCTGAAGCGCACGCCGGGCGCGAGCAATTCCATGTTGGTCATGATGTGGTCGTACGATATCTGGTAGATATTCTTTTGCTCGGCGGTCGCGGTGACGTCGCCACACAGCCAGGTGCGCGAGATATCGCAGCACATGCCGTAAGTGCCGACCATGTCAGTATCGAGCGCGAGCAGCTCGCCGTCGCTGACGATGCGTGGCCCGGATTCCTGGAACCAGGGGTTGGTGCGCGGGCCGGAAGAAAAAATACGTGTTTCCAGCCATTCGCCGCCACGCTTGATATTGCCGGCGTGTAACACAGACCAGATCTCGTTTTCGCTCTTACCGGCGACTACCGCGTTTTCCATTTCATGCATCGCGGCTTCACAGGCGGCAATCGCGCAGCGCATCGCCTTGATTTCGTCCGGACCTTTGATGACGCGCGCAAGTTCGGTGACTTCCTGCCCTTCGAAGACTTCCAGGCCCGCTTTTTCGAGCGCGCGTAAACCTGCTATTTCAATCTTGTCGATCGCGATGCGTCGATTATCTCCGGCATGCTCGCGCATCAACTCATTGATGGTCGCGGCAAATTTAGCGGCGTGTTCTTCGCCCCGGTGCCCTGACTCGAAGTAAAAGAACGAGGCACCGCTGCGCAGTTCTCTGACCAGTGGCAAGTGTGCGGACAGATGCTCGCAACTGTGAAAATCAAATAATACGATATAACCATCGGCCGATACGAAACAGGCGCGCGCCGGATTGTGGGTGATCCATAGCTGCATGTTGGTGCTATCGGTTGCATAGCGGATATTGAGCGGGTCGAACAACAGGATGCCACCGTAATCACGTTGCTGGAGTTGTTGTACCAGTCGTTGCAGGCGAAATTCGCGCATGCGATCGAGCTGTGGAACTTCCAGTCCAAGCACTTGCCACTCGGCAAAGGCGAGCGCGGTCGGGCCGATTTCGACGCGATCGTTGTCGTCGGGCGAGCCATCGGCCTTGAGGGCGAATTCGGGCTTGCGACTGGGATCGATCTTGCGCTCGGAACTATCGATGGAATAGGGCGTGGCAGCCATGAGTGAATCTCGCTCAGAATAGTAAAAGCCGTGCAAATATAAGGTATAAGCAGTGTTAAGATAAATCTTTATTTTGATGACTTTTGTCATCACTTCCGTGGGGCAAATGCAATGCACGACGATAGTAACGTCTCTCCCGAATCCCGACTGGCCCAGGCCTGTCATTACATCGACGAGGTGACGGGTGGTATTAGCCCTCCCATCCAGCTTTCGACGACCTACGCGAGAGCCCCGGACTACTCGTACATCGGGAATTACAGCTACGGTCGCGCGGATAATCCGTCCTGGGAGGTGCTCGAGAAAGTCTGTGCCGATCTCGACGGTGGCGCCGATGCCAAATGCTTTGCATCCGGCATGGCGGCGGTTTGTGCGTTTTTCGAGACGGTAAATACTGGAGAGCACGTGGTTGCGCCACGCATCATGTACCACGGCTCGCAGGACTGGTTGCGGCGCATTTCAGCCAGGCGCGCGATCGGATTGAGCCTGTTCGATGCCTGCGACCTCGAGGACCTGGCGCGACAGGTCCGGCCCGGCGAAACCAGCGTGGTGTGGATCGAGACGCCGGTCAATCCCACCTGGGACGTGATCGATATTACGCGGGCTGCAAAAATTGCGCATGACGCCGGCGCGATACTCGCAGTGGACGCAACGGTCTCCTCCCCGGTGACGACACAGGCGCTGGCGCACGGGGCCGATATTGTGTTTCACTCGGCGACGAAATACCTGAATGGCCACAGCGATGTCGTCGCAGGCATGCTGGTAACTGCTCGTGAGGATGATCGCTGGGAAGAAATCAAGCTGGTACGCACGCTGACTGGTGGTATCCTCGGGCCTTTCGAGGCCTGGCTGCTGCTGCGCGGCATGCGAACCCTGTTCCTGCGTTTCGAGCAGGCCTCACGATCCGCGTTGCAACTGGCACAGCATTTCGAGAACCACCCGCGCCTGCGGCGCGTTTTGTACCCGGGTCTCGAAAGCCATCCCGGTCACGATGTTGCCTGCCGACAGATGACACGCGGCTTTGGTGGCATGTTATCCTTGCTCGTCGATGGCGACGCCGAGGTCGCAAAACGCATTGCCGGTAATACCCGGTTGTTCGTACGCGCGACATCCCTTGGCGGGGTCGAGAGCCTGATCGAACATCGTGCCTCGGTGGAAGGACCGCATAGTGCGGTGCCGGAAAACCTGCTGCGCCTGTCGGTCGGTATCGAAAATTGTCAGGATTTGATCGAGGACCTCGAGCAAAGCCTGCAGAATCCAGAGTAATATGGAGGAGTTGTATGTCTGTTCAAAGTTCTATCGATCAAACCACCGCAGAGATTGTGGCGGCCCTGGGGCGACACAACCTGTCAGAGGAGGAAAAAGAGCGACTCGGCAGTATCGTCAGCCAGTTACTGGTCGAAACAGTTGAAAAAACAACCGAGAACCATATCGAGACGACCACCAATTGCTGTGGTCCCGAGCTCGATCTGGCGCATCAAATACGCCTGGAAATGAACCGCAAGAAGGAACTGCTGATCTCAAACCTGAAGGCGCTGCGCTAACCCGCGACTTCAGGTCATGCCCGCTTGCCCGGGAATGACGGCGAATTGCGGGAATGGCAATACTCGGGCCTGGCTAGCCCGCCGCTGTTTCCTCGGCGAACTCATGACAGGCATGCTCGATGGCGTGCGCGAACGAGCGCGCCAGGCTACGGATCACGAACAGATCGTAAGTCGGGGTATCGTCGACCTGAACTATGGTCGCATTCATGTGTGCAATCGAAGTCAGCGCACACTGACCCGCGCCAAACGCACGCGGATGCAGGTCGACCGCGGTATTCTTCGCCATCACCTCGCGGGCACGCGCACCGCTCAGGCGCAACACGCAGCGGCCGTGGCTTTGATCGACGACTGCGCCGAGATTACTCACGGCATCCTGCAGAGTCGCAAATAATTCACCCGCGGCCCGGCCACATTCGACATCGCTGGCGACAACCATCCAGCTGTTCGGGCCGTTCCAGAATATCTGCGTTTTGCCGTCGCTACGGCAATGACCCGGTTCAATCGGACAGTCGATACCCAGCGCTTTGCCGATCGCTTTCGCCGCCTTGTCGTGTTTTCCTGTAAAGCTCAGCACCTGAATCGCGCTCAGTGCTTTGCGCTCAACCAAATGGACCCTGGCATAGTCAATGATATGATCGCCTTCGTTCGGCAATAGCGGTGATACTCGCACCAGGTCTTGCTTATCCGGTTGTTTCTTAGCCACGGACCAGTTCTCCCTCGGGATCGATGAAAACGGGATGACAGATTTCGACACGCAATTTTTCGTCGTCGAGGGGGAATACCGCCTCGATCTGCTCACCATATCGCGAGCGGCCATCGCGCAGTAAACCGAGCGCAATACCGTAACCCAGTTGCGGGCTGTAGGTTGTCGTGGTGACGTGCCCCTGCGACGGGCTGACACTGCCGATCTGCACATTCGGGTCGACCAGGTGGGCGCCGATGCGCAGATTGCGTCCCGGCTCGAGTGATTTGAGCCCGACCACCTGCAGGCGACCTTCGTCGAGCAGGGCCGGCAGCAGCGAATTTTGCTTACCAATAAAATGTTTTTCCCGGTTGGCCATGCCTTCAAGGCCCAGATCCTGAGCCGTGGTGCGGCCATCGAGTTCGGAACCGGCAACGTGACCCTTTTCGATGCGCATGGTGCCAAGCGCTTCAGTGCCGTATACCGCCACACCCAGCTCCTTGCCGGCTTCGAGCAGCTCCGTCCAGGCCTGTTCGCCGTAGTCGGCCGGCACGTTGAGTTCGTAGGCGAGTTCACCCGAGAAGGAAATACGGAACAGGCGTCCTGGAATGTTGTTCATCTGACAGTCGCCGACCGCCATAAACGGGAAGGCTTCGTTGCTGATATCGATGTCGATGACTTTTTCCAGCAATATGCGGCTGTTGGGCCCGGCGACGGCAATGCCGGTCCACTGTTCGGTGACCGAGCAGAGGACGACGTCGAGCTCGGGCCACTCGACCTGGTGATAGCGTTCCATGTGGGCCAGCACCGGCGCCGCGTTTGCGGTAGTGGTAGTCATGAAATAATGATTTTCACCAAGGCGCGAGGTGGTGCCATCGTCGAACACCATACCGTCTTCGCGCAGCATGATGCCATAACGTGCCTTGCCGATCGGCAGCTTGAGCCAGTTGTTGATGTACAACCGATTGAGAAATTCTGCCGCGTCCGGCCCCTGCAGATCAATCTTGCCGAGCGTGGAGACGTCGACCAGGGCGACATTGTTGCGCGTGGCTTCGGCTTCACGGAGATAGCAGTCGTTCATCGTGTCACCAGGCTTTTGCGGGTAGTAACGCGCACGCAGCCAGAGCCCGGCTTCGATAAACACGGCGCCCTGTTTAGCGTTCCAGTCGTGGATTGCAGTGCGCCGCACCGGCATGAATTCAGCACCGACGGTATGGCCCGCAAACACGCCCATGGCAACCGGCACGTAAGGCGGACGGAAGGTAGTGATGCCGACCTGTGGTACCGGCTCGCCGCGTTGACAGGCGAGAATCGCCAGTGCATTGACGTTACTGGTCTTGCCCTGGTCGGTTGCCATGCCCTGTGTGGTATAACGTTTCAGTAATTCGACCGAGTCGTAACCTTCTTGCGAGGCCAGCGCGACATCGCTGGCTTTGACGTCGTTCTGTTGATCGACGAATTGTTTGTAGGGCTTGTTGTACGGGGTCGGCGAAATCCATAGCGCTTCAATCGCATAAGCGCCGTCGTCGTGGGCCTTGATGACGGGGGATGCCTTGTCAGCCTTGAAACCGGCTTGCCTGGCCGCATCGATGCCCGCAGCACGGCCCTGCTTCAAGCATTCGCGCAGTGCAAAACTGCCACCAGCGGCACCCGCCGACACTTCGGCCTGACGTGATTGACCCGGCACGAAGCTTAAGATGGCGTCGTCATAAACCGGTTTGGCGCCGGACTGACTGTGCAGGTGCACGTTGGGGTTCCAGCCACCCGAACAGGCTATCAGGTCGCAATCGATACGTTCCGGATCGATTGTTTCGCCCTGGGTGGAGACGATCAATGCACGGGTCACATGCTGCCGACCCTCGGCCGCACCGATGGTTCGCCCCGTGATCAGGCGTATCGAGTGCTTTGCCAGTTCGGCAGCGAGTGGCGCTTCGGGATGGGCGCGTGAATCAACTACCGCGGCGATGGTGACGCCGGCGCGATGCAAGTCGAGCGCAGTGCGATAGGCATCGTTATTGTTGGTGGCAACGATGGCGCGACGCCCGGGCTTGACGCCATAACGATTCACATAGGCACGAGCGGCGGAGGCCAGCATGATGCCCGGCTTGTCGTTATTGCCGAACACCAGCGGACGTTCGGTAGCGCCGGCGGCGATGACCACGCGCCGTGGATAGAAAGTCCACATGCGCTGGCGCGGATGACCTTTCGGCGGCACCGGCAGGTGGTCGCTGACTTTTTCGATGGCCGCCACGACGTTGTGGTCGTAATAGCCGAACAGGGTGGTGCGCAGCAGTAGATGAACATTTTCCATTGACTGCAGTTGCGCTGCGACTTGTGCCGCCCAGTCGTCGCCTGGCATGCCGGCGACCTCATGGTTTTCGCTATTCAACGACCCGCCCGCCAACGGGTTTTCGTCGACCAATACGACACGAGCACCCGTTTCTGCTGCCGCAAGCGCTGCAGCGAGACCAGTGGGCCCCGCGCCGACGATGAGCACGTCGCAATGCTCATGGCACTGTTCATAAAAATCAGGGTCGGCTGCGGTCGAAGCGGTGCCGAGGCCGGCTGCACGGCGGATCACGTGCTCATAGACATTGGTCCAGAAGGATACCGGCCACATGAATGTCTTGTAGTAGAAGCCTGCCGACAGCAACGGAGAAAACAGGTTATTGACGGCCATGACGTCGAAGGCCAATGACGGCCAGCGATTCTGGCTGTTGGCAACCAGTCCATCGAACAATTCGATGCAGGTGGCACGGGTATTGGGTTCCTTGCGCGCGCCTTCGCGTAACTCGACGATCGCGTTGGGCTCTTCCGAGCCGGCTGTCTGAATGCCGCGTGGGCGGTGGTACTTGAAGCTGCGGCCTAACAGGTGTACGCCATTGGCGAGCAGTGCCGAGGCAAGCGTGTCACCGGCATAGCCACTATAAGATTTGCCGTCAAAGGTAAAACGGATGGGTTTTTTGCGGTCGATCTGACCACCGCTACCGGTGCGATATTGCTGGCTCATAATGATCCGGTCTTGCGCTGGGGTTGCGGCAGGCTGGCCGAGGTGGGCTCAGTACTGAAGATCTCGTGAGTCATCGTATCGCGTTCGACCGTGAGCCAGGCTCGACAACCATTGATGTGGTGCCAGTACTCGCGGTGGCGACCGGCCGGGTTGGCGCGCGTGTAAACGTAATCGTACCAGTCGTCCTGTGAGGCGTCGTCGGCCGGTCGTTCAACCGTGGCATCTCCGCCGTAGGAGAATTCGTCTTCGTTGCGTACCCCGCACCAGGGGCATTCGATTCTCAACATGTCATTGTCTCTGCAATAGCTAATGCGCTTTGGGCAGCGCACCGGCGCCGTTTTCGTCGATCATGCGCCCTTCGCGAAAACGCTCCAGCGTGAACTCGGCGTTCAATCGATGCGGCTTGTCGTTGGCAATGGTGTGCGCAAACACCCAACCCGAGGCCGGCGTAGCCTTGAAACCGCCGTAGCACCAGCCACCGTTCATATACAGGTTGTCGATAGGGGTCTTGCCGATTATCGGGCTGCCGTCCATCGACATGTCCATGACACCGCCCCACTGGCGCAGCACGCGCAGGCGGGCGAGACAGGGCATCATGGTGACGCCGCCGGCGACAACGTGATTGAAGGTTGGCAGATTGCCACGTTGCGCATAGGTGTTCCAGCCGTCGATATCACCACCGAAAACCAGGCCACCCTTGTCCGACTGGCTGATGTAGAAATGACCGGCGCCGAAAGTACAGACCGTATCGACCAGCGGTTTGATACCCTCGGTGACGAAGGCTTGCAACACATGGGATTCGATCGGCAGTTTCATGCCAACCATGCCGAACACGCGGCTGGAGTTGCCGGCTACCGCGACACCGACCTGGCCGGCGCTGATAAATCCGCGCGAGGTCTCCACTCCGAGCACGCGATCACCATCGCGTTTTATACCCGTCACCTCGCATTTCTGGATGATATCGACCCCCAGGCGATCCGCAGCGCGGGCGTAACCCCAGGCGACCGCGTCATGGCGCGCGGTACCGCCACGCGGTTGCGCAAGTCCACCTTGCACCGGAAAGCGGGTATTTTTAGAGAAATCGAGATGTGGCATCAGCTTTTTGACGCCTTCGAGATCGTGCATCACCGCGTCGACGCCATTCAGGCGCATCGCGTTACCACGGCGTGCAAAGCCATCGCGTTGCGCATCGTTGTGAATCAGGTTCAATACGCCACGTTGACTGAACATGACGTTGTAATTCAGTTCCTGGCTCAGTCCTTCCCAAAGTTTCATTGAATGCTCGTAAAACTGGGAGTTCGGGTTGAGCAGGTAATTGGAGCGCACGATAGTGGTATTGCGCCCGGTATTACCACCACCGATATAACCCTTCTCCAGCACCGCGACATTGGTGATGCCGTGCATGCTTGCCAGGTAGTAGGCCGTGGCCAGGCCGTGGCCGCCACCACCGATGATGATGACATCGTATTGCTTCTTCGGTTCCGGATTACGCCAGGCCCTGGTCCAGCCGCGATTTCCACCGAGTGCCTGCTTCAGCAGGTTGAATCCTGAGTAATACATAAGCGCCAATTTGGTTGAGTCTGCCAGGCGAAAACCGATTACTGGTCGCCGGTTGCTGGTTACATGAGCTTACCGGAACCTGTTCCCTGCGACTAGCAAGTTTAAACAGAATGCGATTATTGCTGTCAACTGGTAAACGACTCTACAGGGCATCAGAACGACATGGCGCGATGGCCTACGGCAGGTATGAACGCGAAGACGGCCGGGTTGGTGATCGCGCTAGAACAATTCTCAGCACTCTATTGAATCGATCGGTGGGCGTTACGAAAAAGCGGAAGATGGGGGCGCCCAGGGATTCAACGTTTAAGCGCCCCTTTTTTATGTCCTGTCTACAAGATCGATGGTGTAATTGACGAAGCCGTCGGTGCCGCCGGTGACCTTGTCGTAGAGGCCGCGTGCCACTTTATTGGTTTGCTGTGTATGCCAGTAAACTTCGGACCAGCCCTGCAGCCTTGCTTCAGCCACGACTGCCTCGATCAGTGCGGCACCGATTCCGCCACCACGAATCTGTGGTCGTACGAACAGATCGTTGAGGTAGCACACCGGGTTCGCATACCAGGTGTGTGCGTGCGGGAAGAAATGTACCAGCCCCAGTAAATTACCATCACTCGCCGCGGCGACGCGGCACTGGATTTCATCTGCCGGGTCGTGAATGCGTTGCCACAACAGGTCGGTCACCTCCGCTGACAGGCTGGATTGATAAAAGCTGATGTAGCCCCGCCACAGTTCATCCCACTGTTCGCGGTCAGAGTCGAGGGCGCATCGGACCCGATGGTCATTGGAGGACATGTTGGTGATTACCAGGTGCACGGAATGTTCAATTATATCTTGCCCGGGCCAGTTTCGGCAGATAAAATCGCTGCCCGCTGGCAGCGATGGCGTCGCTGCGCTAAGCCGCATACCTCACCAGTTCCCAGCTGCGGACGACGCAAACCGGTGGGGCAGCCGGGCTTAGCCGGTATTTCGATCCTGTACGCCCGGATTGCTTACCGGGTGATATCGCCCGGATAACTTCGGAGTGAGTATCATGTCGCAAACCCAACGTCCCGAGTTCTTTGAACTGCAAAATGGTAGCAAGGCAAACCTGCCGTTTTCGGCTGCCGAATACGAAATCCGCCTGGGCAAATTGCGTGCCCTGATGGCAGGCAACAATGTCGAGGCCATGTTGCTGACCTCGATGCACAACATTGCCTACTATTCGGGCTTTCTTTATTGTTCCTTCGGGCGTCCCTACGCCTGTGTCGTGACCGCGGAGCGCTGCGTGACTGTTTCGGCGAATATCGACGGTGGCCAGCCCTGGCGTCGTTGCTGCGGTGAAAATATCATCTATACCGACTGGCAGCGCAACAACTACTGGCGAGCAGTCAAGACCGTGCTGGAGAATTCTCGCAGCATCGGTATCGAAGGCGATCACATGACATTGGCCTCCAACCAGCTGATGAAAGAGATGTTGGGTGGGGTTGAAATCCAGGACCTCAATCAGGCCATCATGGGACTGCGGATGTTCAAGTCGAGCGAGGAAATCGAATTGATCAAGGGCGGTGCGCGTACTGCCGATATCGGCGGCGAGGCGATTCGTGATGCGATTCGTGTCGGCACGCGCGAGATTGATGTTGCGATGGCCGGGCGAGACGCCATGGAGCTCGAAATTTCACGCGCTTATCCCGACAGCGAGCTGCGCGATAGCTGGGTCTGGTTCCAGTCGGGACTCAATACCGATGGTGCGCATAATCCGGTGACGACGCGGCGGCTCGAAGCCGGGGACATCCTGAGTCTGAATACTTTCCCGATGATTTCGGGCTACTACACGGCCCTCGAGCGCACCCTGTTTGTCGGTGAACCCGACGCCGCTTCGCTCGCTATCTGGCAGGCCAATGTCGATGCGCATGAGCTTGGAATATCGTTGATTCGCCCGGGCGCAACCTGTTCCAGTATCTGTGCCGAAATTAACCGCTTTTTCACAGAGCGTGACCTGTTGCAGTATCGTTCCTTCGGTTATGGACATTCTTTCGGCGTGCTCTCGCATTATTACGGGCGCGAGGCTGGTCTCGAATTGCGTGAAGATATCGATACGGTTCTCGAGCCGGGTATGGTGGTTTCGATGGAGCCGATGTTGACGCTGCCCGAGGGCTTGCCCGGCGCGGGTGGTTACCGCGAGCACGATATCCTGGTTATCGGCGAAGACGGGGTAGAGAATATTACCGGCTTCCCCTATGGTCCCGAGCACAATATTATTGCAGCTTAGCGGACAGGAATAATGCCTGAAGAACCTTCACATCCGGAAGTGCGTGACGCGGTCAAGCGCCTGTGCAAAGACTTCCCTGACAAGTACTGGCGTGACAAGGATCGCGCCAAGGCTTATCCCGGCGAATTCGTGCAGGCGCTTACCGATGCGGGTTATCTATCGGTATTGATTCCTGAAGCCTACGACGGTGCCGGCATGGACCTGGGCGCGGCCTGCGCAGTGCTCGAGGAAATTCAGCGTAGCGGCGCCAATGGCGCCGCCTGCCATGCGCAGATGTACACCATGGGTACGCTGTTGCGCCACGGGAACGATGCACAAAAACAGAAGTACCTGCCGCAGATCGCCTCGGGTGCGCTGCGCCTGCAGGCATTCGGCGTCACCGAACCTTCCAGCGGAACCGACACCACGCGCATCAAGACCCGCGCCCTGCGCGATGGGGACCACTACGTGGTTAGCGGGCAGAAAGTATTTATTTCGCGCGTCGAACATTCCGACCTGATGTTGCTGCTGGTACGCACCACGCCGCGTGACGAGGTGGACAAGCCGACCCGGGGGATGTCGGTGTTGCTGGTCGACCTGCGCGAGGCGGTGGGTAACGGCCTGACCGTGCGCCCACTCGAAACCATGCTGAACCACGCCACTACCGAGCTGTTTATCGACCAGCTGCGCGTACCGGTCGACAACCTGATCGGTGAAGAAGGCAAGGGTTTTGCATACATCCTCGATGGCATGAATGCCGAACGTATATTAATCGCCGCCGAATGCATTGGTGACGCGCGCTGGTTCATCGACCATGCCACTCGCTACGCCGGTGAACGCGAAGTGTTTGGCAGTCCCATCGGCAAAAACCAGGGTATCCAGTTTCCAATTGCGCGTGCGCACGTGCAGACCGAAGCGGCGGCGTTAATGGTCGACAAGGCCTGCCGCCTGTTCGATGGCGATGAAGCCTGTGGTTCCGAGGCCAATATGGCCAAGCTGCTGGCGGCCGATGCATCCTGGGCAGCGGCTGATATGTGCCTGCAGACCCATGGTGGTTACGGGTTTACGATCGAATACGACGTCGAGCGCAAGTTTCGCGAAACACGTCTGTATCAGGTCGCGCCAATCTCGACCAATCTGATTTTGTCGAATATTGCGACCCACGTGCTGGGTTTGCCCAAGTCATTCTAGGCCCTGGCTCTGCGAATGCTAAACCTGCAAGACATGCTCGTGGTTTCGCTGGAACAGGCGGTGGCGGCCCCGTTTTGTTCTAACCGCCTGGCACAGGCTGGCGCGCGCGTGATCAAGATAGAGCGCGCGGAAGGTGATTTTGCCCGTGGCTATGACGATGTAGTGCACGGTGAATCGGCGTATTTCGTCTGGCTCAACCAGGGTAAGGAGTCGCTGGTTCTGGATATCAAGAACGATGTCGATGCCGAGTTGCTGCATCGCTTGCTGGCGCGTGCCGACGTGTTTATCCAGAACCTGGCCCCGGGTGCCGCCGGGCGTGCCGGATTTGGTAGCGAAGTTTTGTGCGAGCGTTATCCGCGGCTGGTGTGCTGCGATATATCCGGTTATGGCGACAGTGGTGACTACAGCCGGATGAAGGCCTATGACCTGCTGGTGCAATGCGAATCCGGCATGGCGTCGATTACCGGTACGCCCGAAGCGCCCGGGCGCATCGGGGTATCGGCCTGTGACATCAATTGTGGGCAGCAGGCCTATGCCGCCATTCTCGAAGCGTTGATCGATCGGGAGTCCAGCGCTAGCGGGGCTGTCATCAAGGTATCGCTGTTCGATGGCATGGCCGAATGGCTGGCGGTGCCGCTACTGCATTACGATTACTCCGGTAAAATACAGCCGCGCGTTGGCATCAATCACGCCACCATTTCACCCTACGGCGCTTATCGTTGTCGCGATCAGCTGGATGTCGTGCTGGCGATACAGAACGAACGCGAGTGGGCACGGTTTTGCGAGCAGGTGCTGGGCGATGCTGCGCTCGCCGCGGATCCCCGACTCGATTCCAACGTGTCGCGGGTTAACAATCGCGCCCATGTTGATAAACTGATCGCCGATGTATTCTCCGGGCTCGACCAGGAACAGGCCATCGAGCGTCTGCAGGTTGCAGGGATTGCTTTTGGCCGTCTCAACGATATAGCCGGTCTCGCCCGCCATCCACAATTACGTCGCGTCGCTGTCGATACGCCAAGTGGTCCGGCCGAGGTAGTTGCGGTTGCCGCGATACGCGAGCGCGCAGCCGGGAGCACGCCTAAGGTGCCGGCGCTCGGTGAACACACTCGCGCGTTACGCGCTGAATTTTCCTGAGGTACCTGTAATGCAACCCATAGACTGGAGCGATTTTGAAAAAGTAGAGCTGCGCGTCGGCACCGTCGTCGCAGTAGAGGATTTCCCGGAAGCACGCAAACCGGCTTACAAGTTGCGTATCGATTTTGGTGATGATATCGGCATACGTAAATCGAGCGCGCAGATTACCGACCTCTACAGTCGCGAACAACTGATCGGTAGCCAGATTGTTGCGGTCGTCAACTTTCCGCCCAAGCAGATCGGCCCGATACGCTCCGAATGCCTGGTGACCGGATTTCATCGTGAAGACGGCGCGGTGGTGCTGGCGCGACCTGACAGCGCTGTGCCCAATGGCGCCAGGCTCGCCTGATGCGAAGCTAACGGAAGTGTCAGGCGGATATGGGCTATACTTCTGCGGTGCGATTCAATTCCATAACATCCAGATTAGGGAGAACCATAATGAGATTCAAAATTCTGCTGCGCAGCCTGCCGATTGTAGTTGCGGTAATGGCTGCTGGTTTGCCTGCCCAGGCGGGTATGGTAGCGACCGATCAGATCCAGCAATCCGGCTTTGCGGGCCAATTCATTGACGTTGCCGGCCAACGCGACTGGATCCAGGCAAGACTGTTGCAAGGTGGTGTCGCCCGGTCCGAGGCAACTGCCCGCGTGGCGGCGATGACCGATGTCGAGATTGCGCAAATCTACCAGCGCGTCGATGAAGCCCCGGCCGGTGGTAATGTACTGGTACTTGCCCTGGTTATCTTTCTGGTGCTCGAAGTCACCGGCTATATCGACGTTATTCCGGAAAAGTAATTTCCCACAAGGAATACCGGGAGCACTGGCACTCATGAATCGACGCGCACGCCGCCTGGCCTGCGCGTTCGTTATTTCGCTTGGCCTCGGCGCCTGCGCCACCTCCCCGCAAACCCGCCTGCTGCTGGACAACCCGCCAGATCTGCCGGCACATGTGGAGTTAACCGAAGTACCGTTTTTCCCCCAACAGCAATACCACTGTGGCCCGGCCGCGCTGGCCGGAATCATCAATTACCGCGGCATCGCCGTGGTACCCGACGAGATTGCGCGCCTGGTTTATATCCCGGAACTGAAAGGCAGCCTGCAGGTTGAAATCGCCGCCGCAACCCGACAGTATGATTTGCTGCCGGTGCAGCTCGATGGCCAGCTCGAGTCCCTGCTGCGCGAGCTTGCCGCCGGCAATCCGATATTCGTCCTGCAAAACCTCGCGATAGAGGCATACCCGATCTGGCACTATGAAATCCTCATTGGCTACGACCTGGAACAGCGCCATATGATATTACGTTCCGGCGTTAATCGACGAATCACCCGGACTTTCTCGCTGTTCGAAAAGACCTGGCAACGGGCGGGCCATTGGGCGCTGGCGGTGGTTGACCCCGATTCGATCCCGGCGACGGCAAGCCGCGAGGCTTATCTCGCGGCAGTGATCGATATGGAGCAGGTTGGACGCTTGAGCAGTGCTCGCCAGGGTTACGCGAGCGCCCTGGGACGTTGGCCCGACAGCCTGCTTGCACTCAGCGGTCTCGGCAATACGTCTTATGCACTGGGGGATTATGTGGCGGCCGAGTCCGCTTACCGCGCGGCGCTCGTTATCGAGCCAGGAAAAGCCGAGCTGTGGAATAATCTGGCCTATGCGCTGGCTCGGTTGGGGCGACGCCAGGCATCCCTGGACGCGATCGAGCATGCGCTCGACCTCGATCCGCACAACGCCACTTTTCAGGCAAGTCGGCGCGAGCTTGCCGACTGGTCAATGTAAAGTTGCCAGAACTGCTGTTAACCGCCATTCCGGGTGCCTGTTCTAGCAGCAAGACCCGCCTGCGTCACAACCGATAGTCGGGCTCTTCGCGATCGAGGATTACGCGAATCTCGTTGAAGAAGGCTTCGCCGAGGCCGACACGGTGGATGTAATCCTGCCACTGCTGTGCGGTTTTTTCGGCAACGCCATCACTGACCACACGCAGCGGTTTGCCGGTCATCAGCGCGGTAATGTAGGTTTCGCAGGCGCGCTCGAAATAGTAGAGCTCGTCGAAAGCCCTGGCGATGGTTTCGCCAACGGCCATTACACCGTGATTTCCCATGATCAGAATCGTGTTGTCACCGAGGGTGGTGGTCAAGCGATCGGCTTCGTCACCGAGGCCCATGCCATCGAAACCCGTATCGAGCGACACGCGATTAAAAAAACGCATCGTATTCTGGTCGATCGGCTCAAGGCCGGTGGCTTCGATCGATGCCAGCACCGTGGCGTATTTCGAGTGTGCATGCAGCACGCAGCGCGCCTGCGGTACATTGCGATGCATCGCGCTGTGAATCGCCCAGGCGGTCGGGTCGGGGCGATTGGCCTGGTCGATGCTGGTCTCGTCGTGCGCATCGAGCAATAACAATTCGCTGGCGCGCAGTGTCGAAAAATGCCGCCCGAAAGGATTGATCAGGAAGCGGCTGCCATCATTGGAAACCGCGTAGCTGAAATGGTTGGCGACTGATTCGTGCAGGTTCAGGCGCGCGGCCATGCGAAATGCCGCGGCAAGATCGATGCGCGCCTGATAATGAGGGTCGTTTTCCGGGGTTGGCGAACTCGAGTCGATGGCTGATATGGTCATGCGGCGCTCCAGCTTCACGGCAAAGTCCGATTAAACCGCAGTCAAAGCGGTTGGACAACCCATTTATTGTGACTCATAGTATCGAGTTTCCAGGGCCGAAACAGGGCAGGTCGGGTGCAAAATATCAGTAACAGTAGCAGTGTCAGAATGAACTTCGAGCGCCTTGCTGAGGGTGTCATGGTGTCCGATTACAGTCGTTTATCACCGTTCAGGCTGATGACGCAATGAATCATTTCGCCCACCTCGTACTGTCTCAACCAACCGTGGAATCGACCGTCGGTAACCTCCTCGGTGACTTTGCTCATGGTGTGGATGCCGATTCGTTGCCGGCACCGGTACACGCCGGTCTACTCAATCACCGCGCGGTGGATCGCTTTACCGATAGCCATCCGCTGGTGCTGGAAATGAAACGCAGTTTCAGCCGTCACCGCCGTCGTTTTGCCGGAATCGCGCTCGATATCTACTTCGATCATTTGTTGCTATCACACTGGGAACGTTTCGAGGAACGTAGCGTCGATGAAGTGATTGCCGAATTTTACCAGCGTATGGCAGCCGGGCAGTCGCTGATGCCGGGAACAGAGATGCGCCGGGTGACCCGGCGTATGATCGATTACGACTGGTTCGGTTCATACCGCGATGCCGGGGCGATCGCCGAGTCGCTGGACCGGGTGGCCGCGCGCATCCGCTTTGTCAACGATTTCGACAACGCCATCGAGGACCTGCAACGCCATCACGAATTGATTAGCGACGGTTTCCTCGAGTTTTACCCGCAGTTACAGCAGCACGTCCTCGAGTTGGCAATCGAGACTCACTAGCAGTCGACTATCTTGCCGGGATTCATGATGTTATGCGGGTCGAGCGCCGCCTTGATCGCCTGCATTGCGGCGATCGCACCATCACCATGTTCATTGCGCATGTGCTTGAGTTTGCCGATGCCGATACCGTGCTCGCCGGTGCAGGTGCCGCCCATCGCCTGAGCGCGCTGCACCATGCGTCGGTCGAGCTCCAGCGCCCTGGCAAACATGGTTTCATCGTCGGGATCGATGAAGATGGTGGAGTGAAAGTTGCCATCGCCGACGTGACCGATGATCGGCGCGAACAATCCGGATGCCGCGATGTCGGCCTGGGTTTCGGCAATGCAATCCGCCAGGCGTGAGATCGGTACGCAGACATCGGTGACATAGCCACGAGACCCCGGGCTGACGGCAAGGCCGGCATAATAGGCATCGTGGCGCGCGCGCCACAGTTTTTGCCGATCGCTTTCCTGGTCCGCCCACTGAAATCCGCTGGCGCCGAATTCGCGCGAAATTTCATCGAACATCTGCACCTGCTCGGCGACCCCGGCAGTGGTGCCGTGAAATTCGAGGAACAGGGTGTCGAGCTCCGGGTAACTGGTTTTACTGTAGGCGTTGATCGCTTTCATATAGCCGCTGTCGAGAATTTCGATACGTGCCACCGGGATACCCATCTGGATGGTTTGAATAGTCGTCTCCGCGGCCGAACGGACGTCGGGAAAATTGACGATGGCCGCCGAGATTGCTTCGCTGATGCCGAAAAGCCTTAAGCTGATTTCGGTTATCACGCCGAGCGTTCCTTCGGAACCGACAAACAGGTGCGTGAGGTCATAACCGGCGGCCGATTTGCGTGCCCGGGTGCCCGTCTTTATGATTTCTCCACTTGCGCTCACCACGGTCAGTCCCAGCACGTTTTCGCGCATGGTGCCGTAACGTACCGCGTTGGTTCCCGAAGCACGGGTCGCCGTCATGCCGCCGATCGAAGTATCGGCCCCGGGATCGACCGGGAAGAATAGCCCGGTTTCACGCAGGTAGTGATTCAGCTCGCGTCGGGTCACCCCCGCCTGTACGCGACAGTCGAGGTCGTCGCTGTTGACTTCCAGCACCTGGTTCATCTGGCTCAAATCGATGCATACGCCTCCGTGAACCGCCTGTACCTGGCCTTCCAGCGAGGTGCCGGTGCCATAGGCGATAACCGGAGTCCGGTTCGCCGCGCACAGTCGGACAATCGCGGCGACTTCCTCTGTGCTGTGCGCGAAACAGACCGCATGGGGCGCCTGTGGCGGGTGCCAGGATTCGCCCCGACCGTGCTGTTCGAGAACCGAAGGGCTGGTGCTCACGCGTATCCCCAGCATGCTGCGCAACTGCTCGATCAGCAGTTCGGGTGCGGAAATTCTGGATGCTGCTTTGCTCATTTTCTATGCGTTTGTCTGGATACAGGCTGGAATTATGCAACAGACGGCGATATTTATCACTTTGACGTTTTCGATGGGGGTCGACGTGTCACAGAAATATCGGGGATCGCACCTATACTCAAGGGCTCAACTGGTTAATCCCCAACAAAATTTCTATGCCGACAATCCAGTCGCTGATCACAGCGCAGATGCAATCCACCCCCAGCTCGGAATATTCCAGCCTGAGCCGTGAGCAACTGCAGGGAAACCTGGAGCGCTTGTCGCGCCGTCTTACCCTGTTCGAGGCAACCGAACGCGTCGCCAAAATCGGTCACTTTGAGTGGAGTCGCGTGCATCAACGGCTCGAATCCTGTTCCATGGAATACGCCAATCTCTTCAACATGACGGTTGAGGAAACCCTGGCATCGCATAACACGATCGAAAAAACACTGCTGCTGATACATCCAGAAGACCGTGAGCACTACATGAATGCTATTCGCGCCATGGAGGTGGATAAAACGCTGGAGGTTGAGTTTCGCATTCGGCTCAAGGATGGCAGCATCAAGCATGTTCGCGAATTTGCGATTTCTATTCTCGATGTGGAGGGGACCGAAACTGGCAGCTTTGGACTAATGCAGGACATTACCCGACAAGTGCGCTACGAGCGTGATCTTGAAAGCCGCGATAAACTCGCACGCCAGAGCGAAGAGATCACCGATATCGGGCACTTCATCTACGACGAAGAGAATGAAACCTACCTCTACCTGAGTGAAGGTTACGCGCGGATTCACGGCCAAAGCATCGACTATTTCATGAAAAGCATCAGATGTTTCGTTGACGATATTGGCGATGTCGTTGAAGAAGACCGCGAACGTGTAGCCGACGAGTATCGCTATTATATCGATAACGGTCGTAACTGCGCCATCGAGTATCGTATTCGTCGTGCCGATGGTGCGATTCGCTGGGTACGCGAGCTGGATAGACCCAGGGCGATGAAAAACGGGCGCGTCAGCCAGACGCTCGGGGTCATGCAGGACATCACCGACCAGGTGCTGCGCGAGCAGGAACTGACCTTCAAGGATGCCATGGCAAACCAGGCCGAGGCGCTTACCGATATCGGATATTTCATGTATGACCTCGTCAATAGCCGACATCAATACGTAAGCCACGGGCAGGCGCGAATTTTCGGCATGGGTGTGGATGAGTTTCTCGGCAAGATCCGCTCAAGCGAGGATTATCTCGAGCTGATATACGAGCCCGATCGCGATCGGCTGCGGGAGATCTACCTGGACAGCAGGGGAATCCGGAATGGATGGCAGGAGGAATATCGCATACGACGCCTTGACGGTGAGCTGCGCTGGGTGCGTGAAATCGGTAAAGCACACAAGCGCAACGGTGACAGGGTGGAACAGACCATCGGGGTGGTGCAGGATATCACCGAGCAAAAAAAGATCGAACAGGAATTGCGTTACAAGGATGCGCTCGCCAACCAGGCCGAGGCGATTACCGAAATCGGCCATTTCGTTTACGATGAAATCCGGCAGAAATACCTGTTTGCAAGCCCCGGACTCGCGCGAATCCTGGGCAAGCAGGTCGAGGATCTGTTGCAGAATAGCCCGATGGGCCCGGGTGGTATCGATGTCGTGCACCCCGATGATCGCGAAATGGTGCAGAAAACTCATGACCGCTTTCTCGCTGACGGTGATGAATGGCAGGTCGACTATCGTCTGTTGCGCAACGACGGTGAAGTTCGCTGGATACGTGAGTTGGGAAAAGCCCACCTGATGGGCCACGGTATCCCCGAGCAAACGATTGGTGTGCTGCAGGATATTACCGCACAGAAAAATGCCGAGCGGGCAATCATCAGCGCTCGCGATACTCTCGAGCAGCAAGTGGTTGAGCGCACCCGGGAACTCGCCAATACCGTCAAGCAGCTACAGATCGAAATCGAAGAGCGAGAAAAGATTGCCGCGGAATTACATTTTCTCGCGAATCACGATGCGCTAACCGGATTGCCCAGCCTGCGCCTGTGCAAGGATCGACTCGACCAGTCCCTGGCCGAAGCGCGGCGCAATCGTCAGACTTCGGCGGTCATGTTTCTCGACCTGGATGGTTTCAAGGAAATCAATGATCGTTACGGCCATGAATTCGGTGATAGTGTGTTGCGCGAGACCGCACAACGCATCACCATCGAGATTCGCGAAACCGATACGGTTGCCCGCATCGGTGGCGATGAATTCGTTATTATCCTGTCAAGCCTGCCCGAGAGTAGCATTGCCAATCGGATTGCCAGGGGCCTGGTTAACGAGATTACGCGCCCGCTGGATATAGACGGCGTCGAAGTCACGGTCAGTGCCAGTATCGGGATCTCTCTCTATCCTGAAAACGGGCTGACTGCCGAAGAGTTGATTCGCTCGGCCGACAAGGCGATGTACTGCATCAAACGCGCGGGTAAAAATAATTTCGGATTCGTAGAATCTGCCGGTTTATAAGCTAAAGTTAGTAATACCCTCCAATACAGCAACATGGAATCACGCGCGTGGCCGCCAACCTGAACTCTTCGGAAGACACAACCGAGCTGAACATGGAACTCGAAGCACTGCGCCATCGAGAAGAGTTGCTGGACGTTGCCGAGCAGTTAGCCAACATCGGCCATTGTGAATGGGATTATGATGACGACCGCATCAAGTCCTGCTCCGCCGGTTATGCCAGGATATTCAACCTGAGTGTGGCAGAGGTGATCGGGTCGCAGACCAGTTGGGAGAAGGTGCTGCAACAAATTCACCCGGAAGACCGGGAGCTCTATACGCGCTCTTATCGGTCACAGCGGGAGGTCGGCTCGCATGAAGTTGAATATCGCATCGTTCGCGCCGATGGCGCTGTGCGCCATGTCTATGAGACTGGCACGGTAGAGTTTGATCGGGCCGGTGATGCGGTCGCGGCCTTTGGATTGTTGCAGGATATCACCGACCGCAAGGTCTACCAGCAGGCGCTGGAAAAGCGGGAGGCGATGGCGCGCCAGGTCGAGGCAATCACCGACATCGGCCACTTTATCTTCGATCTGCAGGCCGAATCCTATATTTACCTCAGCCAGGGATTCGCCAATATTCACGGCGTTACTGTCGAGGAATACTCCAGCATGGTGAAATCACGCGGTGACGACATGGAAGACGTGCATCCTGACGATTATGCGATGTTGTCGGATGTTTATGAACGTCATCGCAGGACGGGTGAGGAATTTAATGCCGAGTACCGCATCTACCGCACCGACGGTGAACTGCGCTGGATACGTGAACATGGCATGGCACTGCGCTCGGCCAACGGCGAAATTAGTCAATCCATCGGTGTGATTCAGGATATAACCCGGCAGTACAATACCGAGCAGAATCTGCGTGAAGCGCGTGATACGCTCGAATCAATGGTGAAGAGCAGAACGCGCAAACTGGCCGATACCGTCAGGCAACTCGAAGCTGAAATCAGCGAGCGTAAGAAAATAGCCGCGGAACTCGATTTTCTCGCCAACCACGACGCACTTACCGGGCTGCCCAGTCTGCGCCTGTGCAAAGATCGACTCGATCACTCACTCGCCGAGGCGCGCCGCCATGGACAAATGTCCGCCGTCATGTTTCTCGACCTGGACGGTTTCAAGGCGATCAATGACCTGCATGGCCATGAGTTTGGCGACCAGGTGCTAAAGGCGACCGCTGATCGCATCAAAGGTGAGATTCGCGAAACCGATACCGTGGCACGTATCGGCGGGGATGAATTTGTCGTGATCCTGTCCAGCGTGCCGGAAATCACCATTGCCGAGCGCATCGCCAGCAGCCTGATTCAGAAAATTTCCGAGCCGCTGAGTGTGGAATTAGTCGACGTCAAGGTAGGCGCCAGCATCGGCATAGCGCTTTACCCGAAAAACGGCGATACGGCGGAAGATTTGATCCGCTCGGCCGACAAGGCGATGTACCTGATCAAGCGCCAGGGCAAGGGCAATTTCGGATTTGCACTCCCTGCATAACGGATTTAAATAACTCGAAGTCATCCCCGACAGCATATAAGCTGCGCCTTGTTTCGACAGCCGTGCCAGGGGACATCAGTGCGCTATCAATCCAACAATTTACTGGGTATCGGCTTGATGATCCTGGCTATGCTGTTGTTCGTCGTCATGGATGCTCTTGCCAAGTGGTTGGTGAGTTCAGAAATGTCGGCAATTCAGCTCATCGCGATTCGAGGCTGGATAATTCTACCGATTATTCTACTGGTACTCGCGATCAGGGGAGAACTCAAAGACCTCGCGACGCGTCACCCCCTGCAACATACGTTGCGAGGCTGTTGCGGGTTTTTCGCCCCGCTGGCGTTTTTCACCTCGCTGAAAAGTTTGCCGCTGGCCGACGCCACGGTCATTTTCTTCAGTTCGACTTTCATCCTGACTGCCGCCTCGGCGATATTCCTCAAGGAACGGGTCGGCCTCCACCGCTGGAGTGCAGTTCTGGTTGGCTTCGTTGGTGTTGTGATCGCGATGGATCCGCACGGCGGTGGCGACCTGCAGGCCTATCTGCTGGTGCTGGCAGCAGCCATAATTTATGCGATGATATTCGTCTCCGGCAAGCACTTATCGCGAAATGATTCGGTCATTACGCTGGTTTTTTCATTACACCTCGGCATGGGTTTGATGGCGACCCTGGCCCTGCCCTGGGTCTGGGTTCCCGTGTCGCTGGCCGAGCTTGGACAGCTAAGCCTGCTTACGGTGATCGCGCTGTTTGCGCATTACCTGTTTACCGCCGCCTTCGCCCGAGCCGACGTTTCGGCGTTGGCGCCGTTTGAGTATACTTCGCTGCTGTGGGCAAGCGCCATCGGATACCTGGTTTGGCAGGATATTCCAACCAGGAAAGTCTGGATTGGCGCAAGCATCATCATCGCCTGCGGTCTTTACGTTGTGCATCGCGAATCCTTGCGTCAGCGCGCCCTTGAGATACGCAAGGTAACCCGGCTCTGAGTGATTCGGCATTGTTACTCACTGGCCCGCCAGATCAGGCCATCAGTCGTTTTTTGAGCCCGTTACCCCGCGGATATTAATGGTTGGCAGGAGTAGTCCTTGTTTAATTTTTTGTACAGATCAGCTTGACCGGGGCATGTTATCTCCCTCCGCTTTGGTCAGTCACCACCGGGATCACCCCGCACTTGGCATCGCCACATTCGTCGGTAACCTGCTGGTGATGGCGCTGTTGAGTGCAGCGGTACGTGAGCTGGTCAACCGTGATTACCCGCTTGGCGAAGTGCTGTTGTTTCGCTATGTGTTTGCGAGCGGCGTTTTCTGGGTCATATTATTCTCGACCAGTGGACTGCTGGTGCTCGCCACAAGACGGCCGCTCGACCATGCGGTGCGCAGCGTTAGTGGCGTGGTGAGTCTCGCCCTGCTGTACTATGCCATTACGCGCATTCCGATCGCCGACGCCACCGCGATCGCCTATGCGGCGCCCATCTTTATTACCCTGCTCTCCATTTTCCTGTTGGGTGAAGTCATCGGTCCACGGCGCTGGATCGCGGTAATACTCGGTTTCGTCGGCGTCTTGCTGATCGCCAGGCCGCAGGCGCAAAGCTGGGACATCGGTATACTGGCCGCACTCGGTTCCGCCTTTAGCGGCGCTATCGTCGCGATCTGGCTGCGCAAGCTCAGCAGCAGCGAAAAATCGGTTGCGATCGGTATTTATTACAACGGCCTCGGCAGCCTGTTTTGCCTGGGCTGGGTGTTACTGTCCGGATGGTTGACGCCGCGCCTCGGCGATATCTCGCTGCTGGTCGGCTTCGGGCTTGGCTGTGGCTTGCAGCAATGGTTGTTGACGGTATCGTTTCGCTATGCGCAAGCGAGCCTGCTGGCACCTTTCGAATACCTGGCGATGGTTTTTGCCGCCATCGTCGGTTTTGTTTTCTGGCGTGAGATCCCGACCTTAACCACCTGGCTGGGTGGCGCCACAATCGCCGCCAGCGGGCTGTTTATCTTCAAACGGCAGCTTTCGCGCAAACCCGTGGAGCCGGTTGTTATTGAATAGATCCACACAGATCCTGGGCGCCTCGATGCTGGTCACCTTTGTGCTTGGCTCGGTGCACGCGTTTTCAGTGTTTCTGGCGCCACTTGAGCTGCAGCTCGGCTTGCCGCGCTCGCAGATCAGCCTGATCTATTCGTTTGCACTGGTTGCGATAACGCTGTCAGTCACCCTGGGTTACCGGATATACGCAGCGCTACCAGCCTGGGGGCTGGTGCTGATTACCGGCGCAGTGGCGGCGTCAGGCCTGTTGCTCGCAGCCGCTGCTAGCAGTTGGTGGATGTTGTTTGCGGGCTACAGCCTTGCGTTTGGAATCAGTAACGGCATCGGCTATGGATTTTGCCTGCAGCTGGTCGGTCGCGCCATTCCCGCCCGCAAGGGGTTCGCGATGGGGGCGGTGACGGCCGCTTATGCGGTTGGCTCGATTGCGTTTGCGAAAATCATCGCCTGGCGTATCGAAGCGGACTCCGTGGGCGCGGCATTTGTGGCGATAGCCGCTACGCTGGTAGTGCTTGTCCTCGTCGCCGCGTTTATGCTGTTTCGCACCGCCGCCTGCTACGGCGCATCGACGCCGGCTGCGCGCGGCAGCGATGATCGACTCGATCGCCGCCGCCTGCTGCAATTCTGGTTTGCTTATCTGACCGCGGTATTCGCCGGCCTGATGGCCATCGGGCACGCCGCGGGTATCGCCCAGTCGCGCGGCGCCGATGTGGAACTTGCGACGGCCACGGCGATGACGGTGGGGATCGGCAGTGCGCTGGGTGGTTTTATCGCGGGTTGGTTGGTGGACCGATGGCCGCTTACCCGTTTCCTGGTTGCACTACCGCTTTTGTCCGCCGTCGCCCTGTTGGCCATCAGTGTCACCACCAACACCTATGCCACCTTGCTGCTGCTCGGCATCGTCGGTTTTGTTTATGGATCGATCATCGCAATCTACCCGGTGGCAATTTCGAATGTCTTTCTGGAGCAGGGCCCACAGGCTTACGGCCGGGTGTTTATCGCCTGGGGTTTTGCCGGTCTGGTGGCGCCCTGGAGTGCCGGATTCATCTACGACTGGCACGCCGGCTATGAAGCGGCGCTGCTGATCGCCGCTTTGGTGGCCCTGGTTTCAGCAATCAGCGCCGGCTTATTCCGGCTCGGCAAAATCGCTTAAGGCCGTGCGTACCAGTTGCTGGAAATATATCGTGCCCGGTTCCTGTTCCGTGGATAACAGGCCTCCGGGGTAGGCGCCGCTAGCCAGGTTTATCTGTACCCTTTCGCAGATCGCGATGTCTTCGTCGATGACCTTTTCAGAGTTCGGCCTGATCGATGCGCAGTCAACGCCGTGCAGTGCTGCTTTTTCGGCATGCGACCAGAACCAGCGCTGCAGACGAATGCTATTTGCAGCGACCGGGAACACGCTTTCGGCGTTGAAAGCGTACTCGGCGAAATGCAATAACAATCCCGGGAACTTGTAAATCCAGAAACCCCTGCCGGCACGGCTTGCGTCTTTACCGGCGCCATAGCTGACGTCAAAACCGACAAACTGGCCGTTATCGTAACAATCGATGTCAACCGACTCGCGCAGCATCGAAGAGCCGAGCGCCCGGTGCACCATGCCGACGTGGTAGCCCTCGCAGGAATTGTCTCCATAGTTCTTCCAGTTACATTGCGCGGTCTTCTCGACATCCCCGTCGAAGCGCATGTCGGAGGTGGCATCGTAACCGGCGGCGATACCGACAATGTCGCCCAGCCAGTCGATCAAATCGGGCGCCGTTTCGTCGAGACAGACAAACACTAAACCGTTCCAGCAGGCCACGCGGATCGGCAGCAGCCCCATGGCCCCTGGATTGGCGATCTCGCCCTTGCCGAATCCCGGTGTTTTCAACAATTCACCGGAACAGGCATAACGCCAGCCATGGTAGCGGCAGACGAAATCGCGTCGCTGTCCGCGGGCATCGTCGACCAACGGTCCGGCACGATGTCTGCACAGGTTGTAAAAACCGCGGAGCTCTCCGCGTTGATCGCGCACCACCAGTAATGGCCATTGCATCAGCTTGAAGGCCTGGTAATCGCCGTTAGTGGCAAACGCGGCTTCGGTTGCGACCAGCCACCAGTGGCGCCTGAAAATTTGTTCGCATTCGAAGTCGAATACTTCGGCCTGGTGGTAGTAGTGATGTGCGAGGGTGTTGGTCATGATCAATTCAAGTGTTAAGGATTGCTTTGACGGGCAAGATGATGTTCCAATCAGGAGCATGTCGCAACACTCAAATTTACGCGGTTGCCTGTGGATGGTGATCGGGGGACTGCTGTTTGTCGCCGTCACCGTGCTGGTACGCTTGCTGGGCTCGGATATGCCGGCGGTGCAGGCTGCCTTCATCCGCTACCTGGTTGGCGTGATCCTGTTGTTGCCGATACTGTGGCGCATGCGTGGACGCGGTTTTGGCCTCTCCAGTGGTAGTCTCGGGATATATGCCCTGCGCGGCCTGGTGCACGGCGTTGCGGTAATGCTGTGGTTTTTCGCAATGGCGCGCATTCCGTTATCGGAAGTCACTGCCATCGGCTTCTCGACACCGGTATTTACCGCGCTCGGTGCAATCCTGATATTCCGCGAGCAGGTCAGGGCGCGGCGCATAATGGCGATCGCGGCCGGCTTTATTGGCACACTGATCATCCTGCGACCGGGTTTCACCAGCATCGAAGCGGGTTCGCTGGCGCAATTGATTGCAGCCTTCTTTTTTGCCGGCTCCTTCCTGCTGACCAAGCGCATGACGCAGAGCGAGAGTTCAGAAGATATCCTGGTAATGCTGAGCATTTTTTGCACGCTGGCGCTGCTACCGGGGGCGCTGTATTTCTGGCGCGAGCCGACCTGGCTGGAAATCGCCTGGCTGGCGCTGGTCGCGTTGTTTGCGACCGCCGGTCACTACGCAATTACCCGCGCCATCGCCGCGGCGCCGCTGACCGTCACCCAACCGCTGTCGTTTATGCAGTTGATCTGGGCTATTGGCATCGGTTACTGGGTATTCGACGAAGTCCCCGATAACTGGGTGATCATCGGTGCTTCGATCATTGTCGGCGCAGTCAGTTACCTGACCCATCGCGAGGCACAGGCGGCGCGGCGCAGCAAGCTTCTGGCCGCCACCCCGCCGGTATCGCCGGGTTAAGAGCTGCGACTCCGCCGGTGCCGGATTAGTTTGCGTCCCGGCCAGCGGGCTTCGCGTCGAGGTTAGCCTAAAGCGTTGTCGAGTGCGGCCAGTATGCGTTCAACGTCATGCTGATTGCTGTAGTGCACCAGCGACAGCCGCACCACGCCATCCTCGGTATCGATGCCGAGATCACCAACCAGGCGATGGGCGTAAAAATTCCCGTTCTCGGTGCCGATTCCGGCGTCCTGCAGTTTGTGCGCCAGCGCTTTGGAGCTTTGCTGCAGCGGTTTAAAGGCGATGGTCGGGGCGCGATCGTTGTCGCGGGTGTGCACCTTGCCGATCAGGCGCACATCGCCGCGGTGCTGCAGAAAATCAAGAATCGGTGCCCCAAGTGCGTTTTCGTGTTGCAGGATCAACTGGTGAATATCCTGCAGTTGCGCATTGCGGCTTTTTTCGGTTGCGCCGAAATGGTGTTGATAGAGGTCGTCGAAATAGTCGAGCACGCCGGCGCAGGCGGCGACCTGGGCGTGTTGCGGACCGGCGGGATTGAAATCCTTGGCGGGATTGCCACTGTTGAAATAATGCGCCTGCGAAGTCAGCTCACCGTGAATCGCGGAATTCACGTACAACAGGCTTTGATGCGGACCAAAAACCTTGTACAGGCTGAACGCATAGCCATCCACGCCGAGCGCCTTGAGATCGAATATGTGGTGCGGCGCATAAGCCACGGCATCGACGAAAACGCGTGCATTACTGCCGGCCTTGATGGTTTTGGTGATCTCGGCCACCGGGTTGATGGTGCCGACGACGTTCGAGCAATGCGTGAAAAATACCCAGCGCGTATTGTCGCGCAGCAACGGCAGTAACGCATCCAGGCTTAATAAGCCGCTGTCGGGATCGACTTCCCATTGGCGAATGGTAACGCCTTTTTCCTGTGCTTTACGTCGCCACACGCCGCTATTAGCCTCGTGATCCTGGTTGGTGACGATGATCTCGTCACCGGGTTTCCACCGATCGCCGATTGCCTGTGCCATGACATAGGTGTTCATCGAGGTAGATGGTCCCACGGTGAGCTCGCTCTGCGCGATATTGAGCGCCTGCGCCCAGCCGCTATGAGCGCGATCCATTGCCGCGCCCGCCTGCGCGGATGGGGTGAAGCGCGAGTAGGGCTGAACCCGCGTGTGATGGTTATAGTGTTCCATCACCCGGTTGACCTGATTGCTGACATAACTGCCGCCGGCATTTGAGGCAAACACGAAATCAGGGTCGTCGTTGAGTTGATCGAACTGGGCGCGAACAAAATCTATATCGAGTTTCATAATGGGGTCTCAGGAAGTATGTGTCTTGGCTTCAATTTAAGGGTATTGCTGGCGATAAGCGGTGTAAGCGGCCTCGAAGCGCTGAAGGTTTTTAAGGGTATAGTCGGCAAAATCCATGTCGACCCGGGAATAGAGTTCGGACACCATCGACCACAGGGTTTCACGCAGCAGCGAGGCGCATTTCATCGCGTGGTAGCTGGCCAGTGTCTGTCGATTCGCCGCTACGCCAAAATAACTTTCCAGCATGGCCTGCTCCTGGTCTTCACTCAGTTCATTATTGGAGGCGAGATTCGACAGGTCGAACAGTGGGCTGTTGAAGCCGGCATAGTCGAAGTCGATGAGCCAGATTTTGTCACCGTCATCGATAAAGTTGGCGGGCAGCAGGTCATTGTGGCCAAAAACAATCTCGACCGGGCCCACTGCCGCCTCCAGTTCGCAGCCGATCTGTGCGAGCTCGGGCAGGCGGTCGCTGTGCGCGCTTTGACCTTTGGCCAGCAGGTTATGGTAGTGGCGAAATACCTGGAATACCCAGAACATGACTGCAACTTGATCGAAGCGCGCCGGCATCTCATGGTGAAAACGCTTTAATAAACTGACGATGCGTCCGAGGTTGTGCTCATTACGCACGTCGGCCTCGGCGAAAACCTGGCCCTCGATGAAGCGCACCACCAGGATACCGGCCTCGTGATAAACCAGCTGTGGACTGACGCCGATTGCGAATGCGGCCTCGCAACTGGCCACCTCGTTGCGCCTCGAGATGAGGTGGATCGGATCGTCTTCACCGAAGCGTACGACGTAACTCTGCTCGCCGTCGTCAACCTTGAAATTGAGATTGGTCATGCCGCCGCTGAGCGGTTCGATACGAACCGGGTTATTCCAGCAGGGCAGGGCGGCGATACGATTTTCGGCGCTATCGGGCATCTTCAGTTCTGTGTTCCAGGTAAGGATCGCGGCATGATAGCATCGACGATATGTGCAATCACGCGAAGCATTTCTTTAACCGGGGCTGGTGCAAGTTTGCCGCCGATGCGCGGCTGTTGCACTGGGTCGAGGGCGCGCTGCCCGCCGCACGCGCGGCGCGCGCGGATCCGGCGCAGGAAAAATGGCTACGCTACCAGGCGACCTGGTTTGCCGGGGTCAACGTGCTCGACAATAATGCCGCCGGTGAAGTGGGCCGCAGTGGTCCGCTGCAAGGACGAGTAGCTGACTTTATTGCCGCCGAGCTCAAACTCGAGGGGTTTGACTGGGATTCGGCGCAGGTTTCAATTTGCTACCCCGGATATCCGCAGACGATGCAGGGTGAATCGCCCGCGCGCACGCGTTACCGGCGTGATCGTGACGCCGCTCATGTCGATGGATTGCTGCGCGAAGGCCCACAGCAGCGCAGGCACCTGCGCGAATACCACGGTTTCATACTCGGTATTCCCATGGTCGAATTTGACCCGGGCGCATCACCTTTCGTGGTCTGGGAAGGATCGCATGAAATCATGCGTAACCGCTTTGTCGAGCGCTTTGCGGGTATCGAACCCGAACAATGGGGTGAGCAGGATATCACCGAGGTTTATCATGCCGCGCGCGAACAGGCCTTTGCCGCCTGCAGGCGCGTCGAGATCCACGCGACTCCGGGCGAGGTATTCCTTGTGCATCGATTGCTCCTGCACGGCATGGCGCCCTGGAGCGAAACCGCGCAAGCCGGGCCCGATGGCCGCATGATCTGTTATTTTCGTCCCCATACCGGCGGACCATGGGAATGGTTGCATAACCGTTAGCTTCGAGTTAATCGGGGACAGACCACGATTATAATTAACGATTAACTCCCGATTAACTCGATGAACGCAGTACTACGGTGCCGTTGGGGGTATCGATGGTAGCTGACAGGTAACTGGTTTCGTTGTCGGCCAGGGGCTCGATGTCTACCAGGTGACCGGCATCGATCGCGTCCAGGCGATCGTTGAGCCAGCGCGGACGATTGTGGTGGATGGTCAATTGCTGCAGCAAGCAGCCGTTATCGACCATTCCCTGCGCTGGGTGCGGAGAACTGCGCCATTGAATGCAATAAGGCAGCATGCCGTCGCCGAGCAGGCGCCCGTCGTCAGGCAGGGCGAATTCCCAGCTTAGATTACCTCGACTTAGACTGGTCGGTGTACCGATGTCGAAACCGGCCTGGTTGGCGAGTAATGACAGGTCGGCGGTGTTCACTACCCAGGTAATCAGGCGCGGCTGTTCGTGGATCGCGGCGCGCATCAGTGCCGTGTCGAGTCCAAACCAGCGCGGATGCCGGGGCGGCTCACCTGTGGGATCGATGGCAATGACTTCGATGTAGGCGTCATTACCGAGTTGCATCACGTGGTTATGGGTGGCCATGCTTTGATGCTTGCCGCCGGGCGGAATTTCGACGCCGAAACTGCGTTGCAGGTAATCGACGCCCTGCTGCAGATTCGCGGCGGCGATGACTATATGATCCAGGCTATTCATGGGTTAATGTTAAATGACAACGCTACCTGTTAACAGTATTACGCGGTAGAATTTCGATCCCCAGCCCGCAGCGAGGTGACGCGCATGAATATTTTGACGAATCGAATTGAATACCAGGTCGGCGATGCCAGTCATCAGGGATACCTGGCCTATGACAATGAAATCAGCGCGACGCGCCCCGGAATCATCATCGTGCACGAATGGTGGGGATTGAACGATTACATTGTGCAGCGCGCGCATATGCTGGCCGAGCTTGGCTACGTTGCGCTTGCCATCGACATGTTTGGCGGCGGACGCGTGGCCGAAACCCCCGATGAGGCCGCAAGCCTGATGAACGGGGTTTTAGACGATATGGAAACGGGTACTGCAGCACTCAAGGCAGGATACCAGCTACTGCAGAACCAGGTCGGAGTCGATGCCGAGCGAACCGCCGCCATCGGTTATTGTTTTGGCGGCGCGATGGTCCTGCACATGGCACGTATCGGTCTGCCACTGTCAGCGGTCGCTAGTTTTCATGGCGCACTGGGATCGTTTCATCAGGCCGAGCCCGGCAGCATCAAGCCCACCATACTGGTGTGTCACGGCGCCGCCGATTCCATGGTGTCGATGGCTGACCTGGAAAGCTTCAAGCAGGAAATGACACAGGCCAAAGCCGATTTTGAAGTGTTGTTGCTGGCCGATGCCAGGCACGGTTTCAGCAATCCACAGGCGAGTGTGAATGCCGAGAAGTATGGTCTTGATCTCGGTTATCAGCAACAGGCGGATGCCAAATCCTGGGCAGCGATGCAAGCCCTCTTCGACCGGGTATTCTGATGGCAACTGAAATGGATTTAACCGATGTGCGCCGCGAGTACGAGTCGCATGGCCTCACCCGCAAGGAGATGGACCCGGACCCCTTTGTACAATTTGGGCGCTGGTTGCAACGCGCGCGCGATCTCGAACTGCTCGACGCGACCGCGATGACGCTGGCAACAGCCAGTATCGATGCCAGGCCGTCGGCGCGTATCGTGTTGCTCAAGCATTTCGATGACGATGGATTTTGCTGGTACACCGATTCGCGCAGCCAGAAGGGGCGAGAACTGGAAGCCAACCCGTTGGCTGCCCTGTTATTTCACTGGCGTGATCTCAGCCGCCAGGTGCGCGTGCATGGCGCGGTGGCCAGTCTGCCCGCCGAGGAGGCCGACCAGTATTTCATGATGCGCCCGGAGGGTAGCCGTTTCAGTGCCGCGGCATCGCAGCAGTCAGCCGTGATCGAGGGGCGCTCCAGCCTTGAAAGCGAGGTTTTGCGCCTGCGCGCGGCCTATCCCGATGGTGACGTACCACGACCACCGGCATGGCTCGGTTATCGGCTCGTGCCCGACTATTTCGAGTTCTGGCAGGGGCAGGATAATCGCCTGCATGATCGCATCGTCTACCAGCCGGCAGGTGACGGTTGGATCATGCAGCGCATTTCCCCCTAGTGACCTTTCCAGGCGGTACAACGCAGTCCATGGGCGCGCACAATCTCACCCAAAGGGCGCTCCCCTGATGTTTCGCTGCAAGGCGCAGTTCGCAGCCAGGATTCAAAGCACTCGCTGCGCTCGCGGGGTCGGCTGTGGTTGCTTCATTGATACGCGTTGCAGCGCCATTGCGGGGCACCAGGGGAGCGCTGAACACGACAATATCACCTGGCAGGGGCACTAATGCTGGCCGGCGCGCTCGTCGCCTTCGGGCATTTTCTTGCTTTTTTTGCGCTCACTGCCGCGATGGTGCTGGAATTGACGCTGATCTCCGAATCGATGAGTGTCGAGATCGGCAGGCGCATTCGCCGTGCCGACCGCATCGCCGGCCTGTTCGCGGGATTATTGTTGTTGTTTGGAACACTGCGGGTGATTTATTTCGAAAAAGGCGGTGAGTTTTACGCCGATAACCTGTTTTTCCAGATCAAGATTGGGCTGTTCGTGCTGGCAGCGTTGATCTCGATTTACCCGACGATCACCTTTGCACGCTGGAAACACGACCTCGATCAGGGAGTCGCTCCCGTGTTGAGTATCGAACAGGTGAAAAGCCTGCGGCGCGCGCTGCACTGGGAGCTGGTGTTAATCGCCGGCATCCTGTTCTGCGCTTCGTTGATGGCGCGCGGTATCGGCAGCTGATGGTTTCTTTTTTTAGTTACAGGTGAGCTTATGAATTTCACGCAACGATTACGCCAGAATGATTTGCTATTCGGTACCATGTTGACGCTGCCGTCACCGGAAATCGCCGAAATGATCTCGAGTTGTGGATACGACTGGCTGTTCATGGATGGTGAACACGGTAACCTGTCGACCCTGGACTGGCAGCGTATGTTGCAGGCTGTGGCCGGGCGCAGTGCCGCCATCATTCGTGTCGCCACCAACAGTGAGCGCGAAATCAAGAAAATCCTCGATATCGGCGCCGATGGCATCATCGCGCCGCAGGTGAACACTGCCGATGAGGCCCGCCATGTCGTCGCCTGTTGCAAGTATCCGCCGCAGGGTATTCGCGGTGTCGGTCTCGCGCGCGCCCAGGGTTACGGGCGTAATTTTACCGATTACATGAAAACCGCCAACGTCAGTATTGCTGTCATCATTCAGGCCGAACACATCGACGCGGTCAACAATATCGACGAGATTGTCGAGGTGGACGGTATCGACGCGGTTTTCATCGGTCCTTATGATCTGTCCGCCAGCATGGGCCTGATGGGTCAGGTGGATCATCCGGAAGTGATGGAGGCAATCGATCGGGTCGGTCGAGCCTGTCAACGGCGTGATATATCGCTCGGTTATTTCGGTACCACGGCGGAATCGGTACAGGACTATGTCAGCAAGGGCTACCACCTGATTTGCGCCGGTACCGACGCCGGCTTCGTTGTCGGCGGCGCACAAGAAACACTGGAAAAACTGCGCGGATAAATGTGCGCGAGTGCTGGCGTCATTGCCGACGGACGCGAACTGGGGATGACGGGCTGACCTGTCATTCCCG
>JAJDOF010000080.1 GCA_022340305.1 Gammaproteobacteria bacterium | reverse complement strand
ATTACTATATAGACCTAAATGGGATTAGTTTCAACAACTTATGATACATATCTAGAATTTGTCTATCATCTGCGCCATCCGCTTATAAGCCGTCGAACAAGCGAATGTAAATATCTGCCACTTCGAGTAAATGATTTTTTCGGGGATTGGCACCAGGCCAGCGGTTCAAAAAACGACAAGGGCTGCAGTATTACCCACGGCTCAGGCCGCTCGACGATACGCCGCGCCAGTCATATCTGCGATTGCCCAGTGATCAGAACACAAATGATGAGTTAACAAGAAGTATCCGTCCCATTGGTGTTGCCCCCAGGACGTCTGCACCTGGCAGCGAGCCCCGGCAGTCCGGTTTGCGCGGTTCCATGACCAGTCGAGGCCTTTGCTTGCCGGCCTCGCGCAGAAGTTTCCATAACTGTGGTACGCGTCACGCTATCCACGCCTTTCAGTCTTCGGGTTCACCCATTTGGGTGATGAAAGCTGCCGTTTGGAAAGTTTAATATTTGTGCAGGTTCCAACATCACTATTTACGAATATTACATCGGCATAAAGACATCTATGAAACAGCTTTCACTACTGGCCATTCTTGCGATTTTCAGCGTCTTCACGACTGCCTACGCAATGACGACGACCTATGATTTCAAGGTGTCTGCCGCGAATGAGGCGGGATACCTCGCCTACGTCGACAACGATCTGACCATAACGGCATCGGATGGTAGCGGTGTGAATGCCCTGGGTATTGCCACCGAAGGCCGTTACTACGCTTATCTCGATGGCCCCAGTGGCAACACGGGCATTGGCGGCCTGGGCGTGTGTACGCAGGCTAACGCGGCATGTGCAGGCATGAGCGACGATAACCAGGTACCGGGTGAATACATTCACATGCGCTGGGATGAGGTCGTCGATATCCTCAGCCTGAATATCCAGGGAGATCACCAGGCAACGATTTCCGGAACCAACCTGCATTACAGTTTTGACCTCGGTAGCAATTGGCATACCCAGGACGTCAGCGGAATAACGCTGCAGGATGTCATGCTGAACTCCGGCAACTCGGTATCAAAATCGTTGGACTATTACATTTCCGGGGCCGGTGCTGAAATGTACGTGACTGCCATGACCGTATCTGCGGTGCCGGTGCCATCCGCTCTCTGGCTATTCGCCACCGCGTTGATCGGCTTTGTGGGATTGGGCAGGCGCACCAGCGTCGCCTAGAATGCCGAGACACAGCTGATTAAAACAAAGCCCCGACTCTGCTCGGGGCTTTTTGTCCCTCGAAGAAGACTCTATCCACGGCCGCAAAGCGAACTTTCCAGGCTATACATAATGTTGGATTACCCTACGCCACTGCCGGGAGACGAATCCCTGCCGGGTGCCAGGGGCATTACAAATACATTTAGCCGCACTCAACACAAGGTACTATAATTCAGTCCAGTATTAACGCGAGGTGAATGCGATGTCGCAAACCAGGTCCTTAATCGATACCCTGAAGCAGGAGTTGCGCAAGCGCCGTATCAATTACCGGCAGGTGGCCGAGGCCCTGGAGTTATCGGAAACCAGCGTCAAGCGGCTGTTCTCGGATGAGGCCTTTTCGATAAAACGGCTCGAAAAAGTCTGTGCATTACTTGATCTTGATATCAGCGACCTGGTCCACCTGATGGAGAAAAACATCGAACTGACCGCCCAGTTATCGGCGCAGCAGGAGCAGGAACTGGTGTCAGATGTCAAACTGCTGCTGGTTGCCCTGCTGCTGATGAATCGGCTCGAGTTTACCGATATTATTGCTACCTATGACATTTCCGAGACCGAGGGCATCCGCTTGCTGGCGCGGCTCGATCGCATGAAGCTGATCGAATTACAGCCCGGCAATCGCGTCAAGTTGATGGTTTCCCCGCATTTCGAGTGGATACCCCGCGGGCCCATGCAAAAATTCTTCGAAAGCCGCGTGCAGTTCGAGTTTCTGAATTCGTCGTTTACCAGTGCGGGGGAATTCAGGGTGTTCGCGTCGGGCATGATCTCGAGAAGCGCAAATGCCGAGATGATTCGCAAGATGCAGCACCTCGCCAAGGAAATGTACGATCTGAATATCGAGAGCGAAGCGCTGCCGTTGGAGCAACGTTTTGGCACCAGCCTGTTGATGGCAATCCGCCCCTGGGAGATCCAGGTCTTCCAGGATTTACGCCGCGATGAAGACCGGCGTGTCTTTGGATGAGATCGACAGCAACGCCGCTGCCAGCGGCAAGCCCTCAGCCGATGATCAAGGTACTGACCTATAACATTCACAAGGGATTCGATCGCTACAATCGCGATTTCGTGTTGCACCGAATCAAGGAGCATTTACAGCATGCCGAGGTGGACGTGGTCCTGCTACAGGAGATCCAGGGGCGCCACCTGCAACATGAAATCGGTATTTCCGCGTGGCCGGACGTCAGCCAGTTCGAGTTCCTCGCCGACAGTATCTGGCCGCATTACGCCTACGCTAAAAATGCGATTTATCGTAAAGGTCATCACGGCAATGCCATCCTCAGCAAGTTCCCCATTGTCGAGTGGAATAATTTAAACCTGTCCCGATTTCAGCGCGCCAGCCGCAGCCTGTTGCACGGACGCGTGGAACTGCCTGGCGCGAATGCTCACCTGCACCTGATTTGCGTTCACCTCGACCTGCTCGGTTTCGAGCGCAAGCGCCAGGTACGCGCCCTGAAAAGCTATATGGACAGCAGCATCGACCCGGGCGAGCCGATTATCCTCGGCGGTGATTTCAATGACTGGCACGGTGGTTTCGGCAGGGGAGTGGAGACGCACCTGGGCATGCACGAGGCCCATCGCCAGGTGCACGGCAGATATGCCCGGACTTTTCCCTCGAATCGACCGATGCTGTGCATGGACCGAATTTATTTTCGCGGCGTCAAGCTGCTCGCCGCGGATTGCCATGGACGCAAACCCTGGGACGAACTCTCCGACCATTTACCGCTCTATGCCCACTTTACGCTAGGTTAAGCGCGCCGTGCCTGCCAGCTGGCAACTGTTTTTCAGCCCCGACGAATACTTCAGCGGCCTGATTGCCGATATCGATAACGCGACCCGCGTCATCAGCATGGAAACCTATATTTTCAAGCTCGACGATACCGGTAATGCAGTCCTGCAGGCGCTGCGCCGGGCCATTGACCGGGGTGTACGCCTGCAACTATTGATCGATGGCATCGGCTCTTACCGTGACGCGAGCAGTATCGCTCGAGCACTCAGGTCGACCAGCAGCGAGGTGCGCATCTTTCATCCCTTGCCCTGGGATTTTGCCCTCTATCGGCGCGCCCTGACGGCGGGGCAGTGGTATTCACAGGCGCTGCACCTGGTCGCTTCGATCAATCATCGCAATCATCGCAAACTGTGTCTGATCGACGAGCGCAGTGCCTGGCTCGGCAGCTATAACATCACCGCCGACCACTCCAATCGGGGATCCCTCGATGCCGACGACTACTGGCACGATACCGGCCTGCGCGCCAGCGGAGCGGTGGTGTCGGCGCTGGTCGACAATTTCAACCAGGTCTGGCATCACAAGCTCGCCAGCATCGGCAGCCGCTCGCGACATTTTCTCACCAGCGAAGCCATTGCGCAGCGGCGCCAGCCGCGCCTGCATCTGATCCGCGTGATGGCAACCGCACAACGGCGGATCTGGATCACCAACGCCTACTTCAACCCATCGCTGCAGGTGTTGAAAATGCTGAGGCAAAAAGCCAGCGAGGGGGTCTCGGTCAAGCTGATCGTGCCGCGGCGATCGGATAGCATCTTCTTCCCGTTGCTGTCGCGCAGTTTTTATAGTGACCTGTTGCATTCCCGTATTCGCGTCTATGAATACGCCAACCGGGTGTTGCATTCGAAAACCATGATCATCGACGCGCAATTACTGGTCGGCAGCACCAACCTGAATTACCGTAGCCTGTTTCACGACCTCGAGCTGGACCTGCTATCCGCAGACCCACAGATCGTGGCGCGAATGGAGCAACGCTTTGCCCATGACATCAAGGCCAGTGAGGAAATTACCCAGCGACTCTGGCTTCGCCATCCCTGGTTGCTTAAACTGCTCGGCCTGATGTCTCGGTTTTTGCGCTACTGGCTATGAATATCGAGCTTGTCCCGGGACGGAATTCATCCCTGGTATAAATG
>JAJDOF010000077.1 GCA_022340305.1 Gammaproteobacteria bacterium | reverse complement strand
AGTTCGTCGAGCTCACGGTAGAAGGCCTTGACGCCCCAACGGCTTGATTTCTCCTCGTCCCCCAACTGGTCGAGCAAACGCGTGTATTCGAATTTCAGCTGCAACGGGTAGACGAGATTGAATTGCTCGTAAAAATCGTAGCCACCGAAATCATCCACTTTGACGTAAGCCGAGTAGATATGCTTCTTGTCGACGATCCATTTGCCATCGATACTGAAAAACTCGAGCGTCTCTTCTCCGGGCTTACCGGTCGACTGCTTGGTTCCGGTGTAGAGATTCAATATCGTTTTCAAGCCCGGCCGCGTGTTGAAAATCATCTTGCTCTTCAACAACCACACATCTTCTTTCGCCAGGCCCGCACCGAAGGCGGCATTGGTACCGCCTTCTTCGAAGAAGAACAGGTTGGAATCAGTATCGGTGCCATAACTGGTCGCGGTAAGCCCGATGTTATAGGCAAACGGTGCGTCCTCCTTCATATCGATATCCCAGTCATAAAACCAGGTTCCCGGCGTCGGGTCGTAGGTGAAAAACACTTCCGCCGATGTGGCCTCGCGATTATCCAGCACGGCGAAGGGATCATCGTCGCGGTTACGCGGGGTGAGACCCGGGGTCAGCGTCGTACCCGATGAAGTTGGATCAATGGAAGGATTGGCGTCAACGATGTTTTCCCGGTAGAGAACGCGCGGGTAAATCATGTAGGGGTTCGAATAAAAGCGGATCCCGCCTTCGATTTCGCGCTTGTTACCCAGCGCCGAATAGGGCAACTCGGTGCCGAACTCGCGCAGCGGGTCGCCGCCATCGGCGACCAGGCCGGCATAGTTCAGCGCCACGTAGGCGCGCTGTGAACCCAGGTCAAATTCCAGCTTCGCCTTTATGCCGAGCGTATCTTCGAACTGGATCTCGTCAACAACGACATCATTGCCTTCCAGGCGCGTGAACTCGTCACCGTCTTTTTCGCTGCCGGCCATGATGCCACCCAGTTCCAGTTTGGCGCCGTTGTCGAAGTCGGTCCTGGCGTAAATAGTAGCCGCCCGGGTCTGCCTTTCGGTGGCTTCAGTCGCGGACGATGAAGTCTCACGCTGTGCGATATCCTCGGAAAACACCACCGCGAAGCGCTGCCCCAGGCCATCCGGCTTGGCGCCGCCGCCCCATTCATACTTGACCATCGCCGATGGATTGGCGCCCCAGTAGATCTCGGGACCGGCAACGACTTTCAAACCATACAGGTCCTGCTTACCTGCAATCTCGAAACCGTATGGCGCCTTCGCGTTCCAGATGTCCTGGCCCTCCATATCGGTGGTCTCGCGCAACAGCCCAAAGAAGTCGCCCTCGTAACCCCAGTGATAACGCGGGGTATGGTAAAACGCCAGCAGATCGTAATTGTTGTCTTCATAGGTCGCCTGAAAATCGTAAATTTCGACCCGCTCGTTGTCGGTTATTTCGGTATCAGAACGGACAACGGCCACCGTGCCTGTGCTATCGGGTGACTGTTGCGTGGTTTCCGTTACCTCTACGGTATAGGGTAATCCACGATCGCCGTATTTGAACTCGAAATTACTGTCGGCAACGTTGGCCAATACGTTGATCGAGAAGTCACCACTGATTTTTTTGGTGGGTTGAAACGCGAAATCGAGAAACAGCATCTGCCCATCGGTAAAGCCCAGACCTTCTTCGCCGTCCTCTGTGAGATCGCTGTCAAAGCCATTGACGTAAAACTCACCCTTGAAACTGCCCCCAGTCATCTGGAACTTCTCATTTTCCTCCTTGGCCTTGTTGAGCGTGCGGATAACGCTTTTGAGCGAGTAAAGCTCCATGTCCACATCGTTTATCGCCTGGTCGATCGTCGGCTTGCCGGCGTCGTAGGGATCGGTGCTCCATACCGCTTTGAGCACGTCGTAGGCCATGCGCGGTTCTGCCTTGTAGATGCCGTCGTCGTTGAGCTCACCGATGCGCACGACACCGAACCACTCTTCGTTCATGTTGGTCTGCCCTTCGACGAAATCGAATTTATAGCCGCCGTTGGCCCAGGATGCGGTGCGATCCTGGAAATCGAGGTTCTCGGTCTGGCGGTACTTCCACCACTCATCGCGCCACTCGAAGACAAAGCCGCCGAGAGCATTGCCCTCGGCACCGTTGCCGTAACTCTTGGTGTAGATTTCCTGCCACAACCCGCGCAGGTAACTGGCCTGGGCTTCCTGGTCCTCGGCAAAATCGCGCGCATTGAAAGCATCACTACCGAACTCCATGAAGACGATGGGCAAATCGAGCTTTTCCTTGACGTCACGCCACAGCGATACGTCATTCTCCTTGTCTTCAAAGCTGATACCGCGATAGGCATTGATGCCGATCAGATCCCAGTCCTTGCCATATTCCGCGATCAGGTCGAGGTACTGGATATCGCCGTTGACGATGGTGAATATCCGCTCCGGGTCAACCGCCCGTCCCGCCTGGATCACTTCGTCGAACAGGCTGTAAAGGTACTTCGCTTTCTCGCGGTAACGTTCGCCGACCGGCAGATCTTCGATTTCGAAACTCGACCAGGACAGTCCATAATTGCTTTCGTTACCCAGCGCAATCATCAGCACGCCCGGCACATCCTTGTACATCTCGACAAACTCGACCACCTGCTGCTTCAGGACTTCGCGCGTGCGCGGATCAGAATAGTCGGTATTGACGACCGCCTTGCCGTCGACAACGGTACCGTAACGGCCCATCAACGGATTGACCACGGTCATGATGCCGTAGGTCTCGTAGATATAGGTGACCCATTTGGGAGGTACGCGGACAAACGACCGGGTCGCGGTGACACCTGCCTTCGCCATCAGCCCGAATTCGTGATCGATCAGGTTCTTGATGAACTCCTCGGACTGACCGTAAAGATCATAGGAATAGTTGGTGCCGACGGGCTTGTAATCCCAGACGAAGCCCTTGACGAAAAAATCCTCGCCATTGACCTTGAGCTTCCAGCCCTTGGCATCCTTGTAAGTGGTTACCTTATCGGCAGCGGCCTGGGCCTGGCCACCAAGCGCAAACAGCATTAACCAGACAACAGCAAGTACGCTACCGGCTTTCTTCGCAGAAGCGCCACAACTGAAATTCGCCATAACTCCACCCCTTCGGTTTGTATATAATCTGGCCGATAGCAAAAACTCGAGAAGTATTGAGCGCACAATCGTTCACGCCTCGACTCGGCGCGTTACCTGCCCACCGCGTATCCCGGGCCTGCGCACGAATTTCCACTTCAGAATTTATTATTGTTATCAGCCTGCTGACTTCTCGAAATCTCGTTTACGAGCCTCTAAAAGTGCAAGTATCCTTTTTTATGCTATATAGCAGTCTGCACAAATAATCTGCCTCTGTCAACAGAATAAGTCGGGGCTGATTGCTACATTTTCGGGCTAAATTCCATATCAGCACTTTCTGTCGATTTCCCTTAAAGAAATTGTCGCTTGTAAGCTCTATAGCATTATCAATGCGGGCCGATCGGTCCCTCACCGCGACTCCCGGCAGGGCGTAACAGCAAACAATCCCGCGGTCCAGGGCTGCGGAAAACATGGACAGCATTACAGCTGCAGTTGCACGGTTTGCAGCGCGTTGGCGGCAATCGTGACGGCGGCGTGCTGCGTTCCGAGCTGCAAATCGTAATCGATCGGCCGCTGCGTGGTATTCAGCACCTGCAGGCTGAGCAGGCCCTGGTCGCTTAGTGAGGCGCTGGCATGAATGGCATCGTCGTCGCCCGGGTGTCGCGTTTCGGTTTGCAGCGCGCGGTCGCCCGGACGAATGCTGCGACTC
>JAJDOF010000019.1 GCA_022340305.1 Gammaproteobacteria bacterium | reverse complement strand
CGCCCCAGGTTTCCAGCGACCAGAAGCCAACCTGGTCGAGCTTCGCTGCAATCGGCAGCATGTCTTCGATACGCACGCGCGTTGCTAGCAGTGACTGCGACGCGTCGCGCAGCACCAGGTCGGTAATTAACAACGGTTTGGTCATTTCTGGTTACCTTTTCTTACGATGTAGATGGATAGCCGCAGTAATCGCCGCGATGTGCGCAGGATCTTCGCCATGTGTTTTTGTGACGGGTACGGCGATCACTTCTTCCGGAACCATTTTCGATACGATCGTAATGATTACGATCATCAATGCCAGAATGACGAACACCGCGCCCATTCCAAGGCCCAATAGCTGCAGACTCTGCATTAAAAGCGCTTCAATATCCATCTGTTTTCCAGTCGGCCGGCCAGAGACGGCAGTATACTATCAAAAGTTTAAGACTTGGCAGTCGGCTTACACTCACCGCTAAAACATCGTCAATGTAACTTCGATTCAGTTGAAATAAAAGTCGCCTACTGGACCCGTGCGCGCATGCTGTCCACGGTCATGGTCGGTGTCAGGATGTTGGCATCGAGCCGCACTTCAATCAGGGCGGGTTTGCCGGCAGCCAGGCAGCGCGTGAACGCTCCTTCGAATTGCGCTGTTTTGACGACGCGTTCTGCATGTGCCCCATGGGCTTGTGCCAACATGACAAAGTCGGGATTGACCATGTCGGTGCCGATGACGCGGCCGGGGTATTCACGTTCCTGGTGCATGCGTATGGTTCCATAGGTGCCGTTATTGACAACGATGACGATGATATTCGACTGATATTGCATCGCGGTCGCGAGTTCTTGCCCGGTCATCAGGAAATCGCCGTCGCCGGCCACCGCCACTACGCAGCGTTCGGGATAACATAATTTTGCCGCGATCGCCGCCGGCAGGCCGTATCCCATGGTGCCGCTGGTGGGTGCCAGTTGATTACGATACTGACGGTAGCGAAAAAAGCGGTGTAACCAGCTGGTATTGAGGCCGGCGCCATTGCAGACGATGGTGTCAGCATCGGTGAGTTCGCGAAGGCTGTGGAAGATCTCCGCAAGCTGGACGTCGCCCGGCACCTTGACCGCGCGGTTCCAGTCGAGGTATTGCTGGTGAGCAAGATCCGCCTGTTCCTGCCAGGTGGGTGAGTTCACGAAATTCACGTCGTTGGCGACGAGTGCTGCGATGAATTGTTGCGAACTGCAATTGATGGCAAGATCGGGTTGGTAAACATGCCCGAGTTCCTCGGCCCCGGGGTGCACATGAATCATGCATTGTTGTGGGCAGGGGATATCGACCAGGCTGAATCCACCGGTAGTCATTTCGCCGAGACGGGCCCCGATCACCAACAGGCAATCGGACTCTTCAACCAGCCGATACAAGCCGGGATTGACGCCGATACCGAGATCACCGGCATAGTTGGCGTGCTCATTGTCGAAGAAATCCTGGCAGCGAAACGAATTGATGACCGGGATGCCGCTTGCGGTGGCAAACTGTTGCAGCTGCAGGCGCGTGGCCTCGCTCCAGCCGCTGCCGCCGACGATGATCAGCGGCCGCTCTGCGCTGGCGAGTAATTCGGCGCAGCGTGGCATGTCCGTTGGCGCCGGACCGGTGCTGACCGGTTGCGTCGGCCTGGCGTCTTTTACTGCGGTCAGGTCGGTCAACATGTCTTCGGGCAGGGCTAGCACTACCGGCCCGGGACGACCGCTGGTGGCGACACTGAATGCCCTGTTCAGGTACTCGGGTATGCGCTCGGCATCATCGATTTGCGCGACCCACTTGGCGACCTCGGAAAACATGCGTCGATAGTCGATCTCCTGAAAGGCTTCACGGTCGAGGTCCTTGCGCGCTATTTGTCCGATCAGCAGTATCATCGGTGTTGAGTCCTGGCGCGCAACGTGCAGTCCACCACTGGCGTTGGTGGCGCCGGGACCGCGCGTGACGAAGCAGACCCCGGGTCTGCCGCTGAGCTTGCCCTCGGCCTCGGCCATGAAGGCAGCTCCGCCCTCGTTGCGGCATACGATCACCGAGATTTCACTGCGATCGTAAAGCGCATCGAGCGCTGCCAGGTAACTTTCACCGGGGATACAGTAAATTCTCTCCACCGCGTTGATGTTGAGCGCGTCGATCAGAACTTCGGCGCCGCTGCGGGTTTCGTCGTGTGTGCTCAAGTTGGCCTGCGTCAGTTTTTGGTGATTGGCTGCTAATGCGCCGGTTACGGCGTTATCGCTCGAGCCGCTGCTTCTCGATATCTTTACTGTGATCGCTGCAAAATGCAATGGCTACTGGCCGACAAAAATAGCGGGCGTCGATTCTGTAAACATCCTAGAATTCCACGCATGATATCGAGTCATTTAAAAGGTGTGTTGATTACCGCCTGCGGAGTATTGATCATATCCCCCGATGGGTTGTTGACGCGATTGATCGAGACGGATCACTGGACCATGATTTTCTGGCGCACGCTGCTGTTGTCTTTCGGCATGTGGTTGATGATCAGTCTGATCAACCCCAATCGCGTCTGGCAGCAGTACCGAACGGTGCGCGGTCCCGGAATGCTGATGGTGGGTGCTTACTCGCTTGGAACCGTTTCCTTCGTGTTTGCGATTACCCATACCAGCGTCGCCAATACGCTCATCATCCTGAGTTCGACGCCGCTGTTTGCCGCACTGATCAGCCGCGTACTGTTGCAGGAAAAAATTCAGCCACGCACCCTGCTTGCGATCGTGCTGGTCGCCGTCGGCATCGCTATTATTGCCGTGGGTAGTATTGCCGGCAATGCGGATGCACAGAACGGGCTGGTGGGCGATCTGGCGGCAATATTCGGCTCCTTCTTTCTGGCCTGCGGATTCAGCTTCGTGCGCCGCTTCCCGCACATATCTTCATCCTCGGCGATTTCCTGCAGCGGACTGCTTACGGCCATTCTGGTGCTACCGCTGGCATCACCGCTGATGATATCGCAGGCCGATTTTGGCTATTTGTTGCTGATGGGGCTTTACGTGGTGCCGGTGGGCAGTGCACTGATGTTTATCGGGCCGCGCTACATCTCCGCCGCAGAAGTGGGTTTGCTGTTGCTGCTGGAATCGATACTGGGACCGCTTTGGGTGTGGCTGGTATTTGCCGAACAGCCGGGCGTGCATACCCTGGTAGGCGGCGCGATCGTATTGTCGACCCTGGCTCTCAATACGGTATGGGCGTTGAGATACCCGCAAATGAAAGCAGCCGCGTAAGCCTCGAAAACCCGCTTGCCTGACGCGCTATAACAGGTGTGGCGCAGCCTCAGCGTTGCGTGGAGCGCCGGTTGAAGTGCAGCGCGCCACGTGCGCGCAATTCGAGCGAGCGCAGGCCGTAGACGATAAAACGGTTAAGCGGCATGTCGAGACCGACTTCGTAGGCCAGGCGCACCACTGCGCCATTTAGCGCGTCCAGCTCTGAAGGCCGCCCGCGCACCAGGTCGCGTTGCATTGTCGTGGTCGAGTTAGCGGGAATGCCCTCCAGCGTGGCCATGGTTCTGGCGATACTGTCATCGGGCATGGGAATGCCCCGGGCGTGTCCGAGGCGATAGATTTCATCGGTGGCCTCGACCAGCAAGGAGCGGGTCTCGGGTTGTTCCAGCAACACGCCAAGCGGGGCGCGTGATACCGCGCCCAGGCCGCTCCAGGGGGTAATCAGCATGAATTTTTGCCACATGGCGACAGCCACGTGCTCGGGTATGCTCGATTTGACGCCGATGCAATGATTGAACACTTCGGACAGTGCATTGATGCGTGAGTCGGGACGGTTGTCGAGATGGCCGAAGCGAATTAGAGGGTTGCCACCGCTGTGCTTGATATGACCGGGGCTGGACTGAAACGCGACGATCGCGCAAAGCCCGCCGATTACGTTTGCGGGATCGATGATGCTGGCGATTTGCTCGGGTGCCTCGACGCCATTTTGTAGCGGCACGATCAAGGTTTCGGGGCCGACCATGGGCAGCATCGCACGCGCCGCCGCGGTCACCTGCCAGGCCTTGACGCAACACAGTACGTAATCGACAATGCCGACGTCGGCGGGATTGCTGGTCACCTTGACCTGGTCGATGACGAAATCCCCGGCGATGCTGCCGACCTTGAGGCCTTTCGAGCGCAAGGCTGCAAGATTTTCATGGCGCGCAATGAAGGTGACGTCCTGGCCGATCTGCGCCAGCCGCCCACCAAAATAGGCGCCAACGCCACCGCAGCCGTATACCGCTATTCGCATTATCTCTCCGCAAAACAGTGCATTGACGTAACATTATGGCGCAGTGTCATGGAATTGTAAGAAAAATTCTTGGCGATCATCCAGGCGCAAAATGGATCTGTGCGCTTTGCCCGGTTGCGAATTTACCCTGCAGCGGCAAGGCGGTTGCCTGAAGATCCCATAAATAGTTTAATTTGATAAATATTCCCATTATGCGGAAAATAAATTAATATCTAATAAAATACATTATAAACAACAAGTTAAATATATCTAATACCGATATATATCTATTTTGGAATATATTTTTAAAATCGAAAATGTCGTTTTCAAACATGTTTTAGCCATGCGGAGTTGATATGTTAGCCCGATGTCCGATGCAGTCACTCCTATCGCGCGTAAACGCGGTCGTCCCCCGGGTCCGAACAATCGTGCCGGCGATGGCAAAAATCAGTCGCTAACTCGCGCCTTGACCCTGTTGGCGCGGCTGTCGGAAACCCCGAGCGGTTTAAACCTGACCGATTTGTCTTATCAGCTGGGAATGCCAACGGCGACAGTGCATCGCTTGCTCAGCACCTTCGAGGAATTCGATTTTGTCGAACAGGACACTGAACAGGGATTGTGGTTTGTCGGGCTTAAGGCATTTACCATCGGAAATGCTTTCCTGCACCGGCGCGATATTGTTGCCAGCGCGCGACCCCACATGCAGGCGCTGGTCGAGCAGTGCGGCGAAACCGTCAATCTGGGAGTGATCGATGCAGGTGAGGCGGTATTTATCAGCCAGGTCGAATCACGTGAAATGATGCGCATGATCGTCCGCCTTGGTAGTCGTTCGCCGATCCACGCGTCGGGTGTTGGCAAGGCCTTGCTCGCCAACATGCCGGAACAACAGCTGGCGCGCATATTGCAGCAGCGTGGTCTGGCTCGTTATACCGAACGCAGCATCGATAATGCGGCCCAATTGCGCGCAGAGCTGCAACGAATCCGGCAGCTCGGTTATGCGCTCGACGATGAGGAACATGCGATCGGCCTGCGCTGTGTGGCATCGGCAATCTTTGATGAAAATGGCCAGGCGTTGGCAGCGATCTCGTTGTCCGGTCCCAAGGCACGCGTGACCGATGCCCGACTGGATGAGCTGGGCATTGCCGTTCGCCACAGCGCTGATGAAATTACCCTGGCGCTGGGTGGCTCCCGGCCGGATTAATACCAGCACCCCGGACAAAGACCCGGGCTTGGACAGAAATTTGAGATACCGAAAGACTAGACAGGAGAGACACAGCGATGTCAGCACAACCCGACTTAAACGACAAATCAACGGAGGTTTGCGAAATGTTCCCACAGCTTGAAATTCCCCACACCCTGGCAGCCGGTCCGGGCCCGGGAAATACCGATCCACGCGTACTTGAGCGCTTCGCGGCCGCTGGTGTTGCCGATCACATGCAGGCCGACGTTGTACGCGGCATGAAGGAAGCCAAGGTCATGTTGCGTGAAGTCTTCGGCACCACCAATGTTCATACCTTTGCGGTCTGTGGTACGGGATGGGATGGCCTCGACTGTGCGTTTTCACCAATACTGCCCGGCGATACCGTGGTCAGCTTCGTCAACGGTACCTTCAGCGGCATCGATGATTTCAATATTCGACTGAAGGCCTCCACGCCCGCAGAACTGGCGCAGGATCCGATGAATCCGAAGCCCGCCAACGTGGTGACGATCAATGTCGCGCACGGCCAATCGGTCTCCGGCGACGTGGTCGAAGCGGCATTGGCCGAACACAAGCCGATGTGGGCTTTCATGGCGCATTATGAAACCGGTAGCGGTCGCATAAACGATATTCAGGGCTTCAACGACGCCTGCGCCCGGCACGGTGTCATGGGCATCGTCGATGCGGTTTCCAGCCTGGGTATCGGCTATTTCAACATCGATGACTACCCGGCGGTAACCACCTGGGCTTCCTGCCCACAGAAGGGTATCCTCGGCTTGCCGCTGACCTATGCTCCGGTCAGTTTCAACGACAAGGTAATAGCGCTGCTGCGCAAGCGTGGCTGCTACACCTACGTGCATCACCCGATCCTGGAAGCGCGCCACTGGTGTATTGCCGATGGCAAAGATGTTGAGACCGCGTCATACCATCGCACCCATTCAGGCTACGCGGTAGCATCCTTCCACGAGGCCCTGCGGTTGTTGTTGCAGCACGGGCGCGAGCAAAAGGCGGCCGATTACCTGTTCTTCGAAAAAGGCCTGCGCAACGCGATCGAGGCGATGGGCTGCAAGGTCACCTCGAATATGCCAAGCCTGTTGGTGTTTGACCTGCCCGCGGAATTCGAGGGTAAGGAGAAGGAGCTGGTCAACGGTTGCCGCGCCGCCGGTTTTGCGATCTGGAATACACTGTCAGATCCGCCACAGATTCGCATCGGCATTTTGAACCAGCTCACCGTACCGACCATGAACGATATCGTTGGGCGCTACGCCGACGCGATGATCGAGATGGGAGCCGCGGTCGACAAGACTAAAATCCTCGGCGATCTGAATACTTACCTGGCATCGCGCCAGTAAACTAACTCGCCCAAACAGACTCCTCCAGTATTGACGCCGGCACCTGTGCCGGCGTATTTTTTTGGCTTGTGAGCCTCTCTAGAAGGCCTTGCCGCGTGCGCTCACCGGCCACAGGCATTCCACCGTGTCGTTGCGGATACCGACATACCAGTCGTGCAGATTGCAGGTCGGGTCGCAATGGCCGGGCACCAGTTTCAGTTTCTGGTTGAGTTTCAGGCGGTTGTGCGGATCGGCGATAGTGCCATGCTCGTCCGAGCAGTTGACGTATTCGATATCATCGCGCGCAAAAACCCGCGGCAACCCGGAGTCAACCGATAACACCTTCAATCCAGCATCGCAAATTGCCATGTCGGGCCGGGTCTTCGACATGATCGACGTCCATAGAAAAAGGCTATTTTCAAATTCGGAAATTGGCTGGCCGGACTGATCGAGCACGCGTTGGTAGTCGGCATCCATGAAGATGTATGAACCGCATTGCAGCTCGTTGTAGAGATTTGATGCGGCTTCGAAATGATAGGACCCGGTGCCAGCTCCGGCGATGATATCGCATCGCAGTCCAGCCGCGGCGAGGTCGTCCACGGTCGTCCGGGCCTGGGTGATCGCGGCGGTGATTGCCTGTCCGCGAGCCGCGTATTCGCGGATGTGCTGTGCTTTGCCCTGGTAAGCCTGTAGTCCGGCGAATTTCAAGCCGGGGCTTGCGGCGATCTGTTGCGCGAGGCTTACCGCTGCCTGACCGGGCCCCACTCCGCAACGCCCCGCGCCGCAGTCGATCTCGACCAGGCATTCGATGCTGGCGCCCTGGCGCACGGCTGCCGCGGATAAATTGGTGACGTTGTCGCTGTCGTCCACACAGATCAGCATTCGCGCGCGCAGTGCCAGCATTGCCAGGCGTTCGATCCTGGCGGGGTCGACCACCTGGTTGGAAATCAGCACGTCATCGATACCGCCCGCGACCATCACTTCGGCCTCTGACAGTTTCTGGCAACAAATCCCGCAGGCGCCCCCGCGATCGATCTGGTAGCGCGCGATATCAACCGACTTGTGTGTTTTTGAATGGGCCCGCAGGCGCAGGCCGGCGAGCCCGAGCTGCTGACCCAGGGTGGCGACATTGTGCTCAAAGGCATCGAGATCGATAAGCAGCGCCGGTGTCACCACTTCGGCGAGCGGCATGCCAATCCGCGCCGGCACGTCGAAGCCGACCACGAGGGCCTTGCCTGGCGATGATGGTTTCATTTTGCGCTGCCGAGCTGCGGGCAGCCGGGACAGGCCTGCAATTCAACGTTGCCACCGGTGATAATGACGCCGACGCGCTGACCCTGGAAGCGATCACGGTGTTTGATAATCGCGGCCAGTGGTACTGCAGAAGACGGCTCAATGATGATCTTCATGCGTTGCCAGGTCAGGTACATCGCGGCCAGAATTTCGGCCTCGCTGACGAGCAGAATATCTTCGACAAAGTTGGCGACGAAATGCCAGGTCAGTGGCTTCAAGTTGGTGTTGAGTCCATCGGCAACCGAATGCTGCCCGTCGCGCAAGACGATTTCGCCAGCCAGCAGCGATCGATGAGCATCGTCTGCGCTTTCAGGTTCAGCGGCGATGATGCGCGTCTGTGGCGACAGTTGCGTCAGCGTGAGGCAGGTACCGGAAATCAGGCCTCCGCCACCAACCGGCGCAACCACCACGTCAAGATCGTCGATTTCGCGCTGCAGTTCGAGCACGCAGGTCGCCTGTCCGGCAATCACGCGCGGGTCGTCATAAGGGTGCACCAGGTCGGCGCCGGTCTCGCCGATGACCTGTGCCAGCAGGGCTTCACGCGCCGCCTGGGTGGGTTCGCATTCGAGAATACGACCCCCATAACTGCGTACCGCGGCTTTCTTGGTTTCGGGGGCGGTGCGCGGCATGACCACGGTCGCGCTGATGCCGCGTCGTGCGGCGGCATAGCAGAGTGCGCCGGCGTGATTACCGGAGGAGTGTGTGGCCACGCCCCTGGCGGCTGTCGAAGCGTCGAGGCCGAACACCGCGTTGCTCGCACCGCGCGCCTTGAAGGCGCCGACCTTTTGCAGGTTTTCACATTTAAAAAAGAGGTCGGCAGCGCATAGCTGGTTCAGGTAACTCGACGTCAATACCGGGGTGTTATGAATATAGGGCGCTATGCGCTTCTCGGCCGCGAGCACGTCGTCGAAAGTGGGGATGTCCATGTAGTGGCCTCGTCACTGAGCAAAAAAGCAAAGCGCAATAATGCCACAGATTTCAGACAACCCGGATATTTGAAGTCCGAATTTGCAGCCGATTGTGATCCGTGACGACGACGCACATTCGCAGATTCAGTTGTTGCGCACAGAATCTCGCCAGGGAAAGCGCTCCGATGGTTTCGCACGCACCGCTCAGTTTCACATCGCGCTGGCCAGTGATGGTACTCGCCGGGCTGTCTCCGCCCGCTACGCCCGACAACGGACTTTCGATACCCGCTATCAGCAGGTGCGGATTCGCGAAAGGCGCAGGTGAAACAGATCCCGCGATATACTTGCGTTGACTTCGAGATTCATCAGGTCGGCGAACGACTTTACCAGTGACAGTCCGATTCCGGCATGCCGGCCAGTTGCACGCGAAGTATCCTTTCTCCACAAGCGTTTGAAGATCATCGGCAAGTCCTGTTCGCCAAGTGGAACGGCCATCGGGTTTTCGATTTCCAGCGCACAAAAGCCTGCTTCAGAAATAACTTCTATAGTGACCACCGAGCCATCCGGGCTGTGCGCTACGGCGTTAAACAACAGATTTTTTAATATCAGTTCAAACCATTGCGGATCAATTTGAATTGTCGGCATCAGCCCGGCTACCCGCTCTATAGTGATGTTGCGCTCGTTTGTTTCTGCGCTGACACCGAGAATGATCTTGTCGATTATTTCCTCCAGTTCGATGGGAATAAGCTCGAGCTCGATATCGCCCTCTTCACTGCGGCAAAGGTGTAGCAGGTTCTCGATCAGCCGATCCAGTTGCCTCGATGAATCGTAGATATCGGCAAAATAGCTCTGAATGTCCTTTTCGTCTGGCCAGCGCAAGCCGACCTCGGCGAGTGACTTGATCTCCGCTACCGGAGTCCGCAGTTCATGCGCGACATCGGATGAAAATTCTCGTTCGCGAATAAATGCATTCTCGATTTCCGCAAGCACCCGGTTGAACTGGGTTGCGATCGGTTCCAGTTCGATCGGTTGATTGCGCGACGAGATTCTGCGATCTATAGCATTCGGCGATATCTGGCTTATTTCGGTTTTAATCTGATTGAGAGGCGCCAGGCCCAACTTGATGGCCCGGCTCACGCTCAGCATTACCGCCACTAATACCACCAGGCTGATACCCAGGATGATCAGGTGAAATTGCTGAATTGCAGCATCCAGGGTTTCGCGTTCGGTACTGACGCGAAGGATAGCGCGGGGTCTGTCCTGCGGCGCGATGCTGATCCGCAACACCTCGTTATCATCCCCAATCTGCGGGGTGAACTTGACAGCAATGCGCCGGCCTTTTCTACCGTCTGGTAGCATGACATCGGCAATCGCCACTTCTTCCGCCTGGTCGCTGAATTGCGGTTCGGCATGTCTGCCAAAGCTGCGGGAAGTCTCCAGCAGGCGGCCATCGCCGAGGTACAGTTCAAAGTATTCAGGGTTTTCCGATGCTTCGAATTCAGGCATGAACTCGTCGGCAAAGTCGAGTTCGACTTCGTTACCGTCGAATTTGGTCAGCGTCACCAGCGCACGTGCCTTCGCCTGTAACGCGTCATCGAACTGCTGCAGTACCCAGCCCGATACGACCCGGTCGACGACCAGCTGACCCGCAACCAGGATCAGGGCCACAGACAGTATGGTCGAAATGGTGATCGTTTTGCTGATTGAGCGCATCGGAATTACCTGCTAAGTGATCAGGTAGCCGAAACCGCGCCGGGTTTCTATGATTCCCGGACCGCCCTGGGTGCGGAGTTTCTTGCGCAGGCTGCTGATGTGAGACTCGATCGTATTGCGGGAAGCATAGGAACTCGCATCGTAAATCTGATTGATGAGTTGTGCCGATGTAATGACCCGACCCCGATTTAGTGCGAGGTATTCGAGGATCCTCATTTCAGTCGGCGTCAGCGGCAAACAGTCGGCGCCCTGGCAGGCGATGTGCAGCGAGGTATCGATCTTTATCTTGCCGACCGTGATCACCGGTGACTTCTGTTTAAAGCGGCGCCGCACCAGTGCCTGGATACGCGCGTGCAGTTCATCGAATGCAAATGGTTTGACGAGGTAGTCATCGGCGCCCTGCTGCAGTCCGAGTACCCGATCGCGCGTCTGATCACGTGCCGACAGAATCAAAACTTCGGGGCTTTCCCTGGATTCCCTGATTTCCCGCAATACCTCTAATCCGCTCTTTTTCGGTAGCATCAGGTCGAGCACGATGACGTCATAGTCGCCGTTCTTCGAGTAGGCAAGCCCTTCTTCACCGTCGCCGGCAACGTCCACCGCATAGCCCAGCCGGCGCAAGCCCGCACGCAGGGATTTCTGCAGTTTCAGCGAATCTTCGATTATCAGTATTTTCATTCAGAGGTTTTATCGTTGCAATCTTAAGGCCGGCTTAAGATCGCCACAATACATGTGTTTGCCGGACCCTCCACGCGATGCTGGGCCGATGGCTAGCGTCGTTGCAGCGGAGCCGTGCGCGCAAATAACTCCAGCATCTGTGGATTATCGATGAAGGAAAGATTATAGGGATGTTCGCAAACCAGTTTACGATATTGCCTGCTAGCCGGCATCGACTCCACCTGCCGGGCGATTTTGCCCCACAGCAGCAGCGTGATTTGCGCTGCCGACTGGTCTGCTATCGATTCCAGCAACTGTTCCAGAAAGGCTTGCCAGTAACGCGCTTCCAGCACCGGTTTGCGCTCGGGATGCAGTACCGGGGTGGCATTCAGCATCAGGAAACCTGCCTGTTGCAGGTTTCTGAACAAGTCATCTAGAGACTGAATAAGTGGCTGTTTATCGATTGCCGCGATCGCCGCCTGGGTAACCTTGCCCTCGTCGTCCTTGCGCAGGTGACCCTCGGCGAGCAGCACGGTCTTGACGATATTGCGTAATGAGGTGGCGCGATTGACCGGCTTGCTCAAGCCCTGCTCGCTCCACAGGGCGCCCACCGCGGCATCGTAAAAAGCGATGCCGTTGGCCGATTCGCGGCGCGGGTAGGGGGATTCGCCGATCAACAGGTAACGCACACCGAGGCGGTCGCGTTTGAATGCGGAAAGTAGCTGGCTGGCCCCCGGCAGCCAGTTGTCGTCCTGCAATAGCGAACGCAGGTATGCGGGGTCCAGCGTGGCGAGCGCATCCGCCAGGATTTGTTGCCATTGCGGATGCACCGAGGCGCGCTGCATCAGCCGTTCGGCATCACTCATCGATCAGTGCACCCAGTCGAATCAGTGCGATCTTTTCAACTTCAGCTAGTGCGGTGGCAAATTCGCTTGTGGCTGCATGATCGAGCCGTTGCTGCATCGCCGCCAGGATCTGCTGCTTGTCGAGTCCGCTCACCGCAATGATGAACGGGAAGCCAAATTTCGCCGCATAAGCCTGGTTGAATTTTTTTATGCGAGTGAGTTCGTCGGCGCTGCACTGGTTTAAACCGGCGCCGGCCTGTTCGCGCCTCGAAGCGTCGGTGAGGCGACCCGCGTCGGCTTCCTTGCCGGCCAGTTCGGGGTGCTGGCACAGCAGTGCTGTGCGTTGTTCCACGGATGCCTTGCGCACCTCGGCTACCATCTTGTGATGCAGGTCGGCGCGTGAAGCAAACGGGCGCGCGCTGTAAACCCGTTCGGCAACCCAGGGCGAGTGCTCGAAGATGCCGCCGAGCAGTTCGACGAAACCGGCCATATCCATGTTATTGAGCCGATCGATAGCGGTCGTTGGATTCCCCATCGGTGAATTATGCAATTGCCGGCGGGTGCCGGGCAATCCAGTGGCGTGCGATATCGATGCGCTTACAGATCCACACCTGTTCGTGTTGTTGCACATGGTCGAGGAAGCGCTGCAGCGCGCGGAAGCGACCGGGCCTGCCGACCAGGCGGCAGTGCAGGCCGACCGACATCATTTTCGGCACATGCGCGCCTTCGGCATAGAGTACGTCGAAGCTGTCGCGCAGGTAGTGGAAGAATTGTTCGCCGCTATTGAAACCTTGCGCGGTGGCGAAGCGCATGTCGTTGACATCGAGCGTATAAGGCACCACCAGATGCGCCTTGCTGGCGCCATCGCCGGTTTCAACCTGCGTCCACAGTGGCAGATCGTCGCCATAGTAATCGGAGTCATAGAGCAGGCCACCCTGTTCGACCACCAGGCGACGGGTATTCGGGCTGTCGCGACCGGTGTACCAGCCTGCGGGATGTTTGCCGGTTAATTGCACTAAAATATCGAGCGCCTGCTGCATATGCTCGCGCTCCACGGCCTCATCGACCTGCTGGTAGTGAATCCAGCGCAGTCCGTGACAGGCAATTTCGTGCTCGAGCCTGACCAGTTCAGTGGCGAGCGCCGGGTTGCGTTGCAGCGCCATCGCGACCGCAAATATGGTCAACGGCAGGCCGCGCGCCTCGAATTCGCGCAACAGGCGCCACACCCCGGCCCGCGATCCGTATTCGTAAATGGATTCCATACTCAGGTGACGTTCCGGGTAGGCCGGCGCACCGATGATTTCTGACAAGAATTGCTCCGAGCCCGCATCACCGTGCAGCACGTTGCTTTCGCCGCCTTCCTCGTAGTTGAGAACGAATTGCAGTGCAATACGCGCCCCGCCCGGCCAATCGGCCTGCGGTGGTCGCCCGCCATAGCCGACCATGTCGCGTGGATATTGCACGCTCGAGTGATCGCTCATGTTAGGTCCGGATTCGCTTCGGGGCGTAGCAGGGCAGCCAGGCCCTGGTTTTGCTTTTCCGGCTTGTGACGGATCTTGCTCTCTATCTGCAGCAGGTGCTGATTCATGACTTCGACCGCGGTTTTGACGTCGCGCCTACTGATCGCGTCGACGATGACCTCGTGCTCGTGATTGCGGCAGCGATTGTCTGCGTCATCGCCAAGATGTGCGAGGATCACCAGTGGTGTGCGCCGGATAATGTCGTTGAGGTAGGTTTCGAGCACGCTGTTGCCCGCCATGCGCGCCAGCTCGCGATGAAAATCGACCGACAGCGCGAGCGCTTGCGCCGGTTCATCGCCGAGGTAGGCCTGTTGTTCGCGTTTTAGCATGTCAGCGAGATGCTCGAGGTCCTTTTCCTCGACGCGGGCGATCAGGGTTTCGAGGACCGCCGATTCGATAACGCGGCGGGTGGCGAACAAGTCCTGTCCTTCCTTGACCGAAGGGCTGGCGACGGTAGCGCCACGGTTCGGCGTTTGTTGGACCAGGCTGGAATGCGCCAGGCGCGTCAATACCTTGCGGATCAGGCCGCGTTTGACGCCAAACAGGTTGGCCAGCTGCACTTCTTTCAGCTTGGTACCCGGCGCCAGGCGATGGTCGAGAACCGCCTGTTCGATGCGGCGTAATACCTCGTCCTCACTGGGCGTCGTTTCTGCGTTGGAATCGGATTGCGCTGACATTGGTGTTTTGGTCGCCTGTCCAGAATGCACGGCAGTGTAGCATAGCTCGAATATTGTTAACAATAATTAATCAAAGTGTTGACAATTTATTAGGAAAATGCGACTTTACCGCCTCTACTGACGAGGGGGGTAGAGATGGGGAGGCTGACCACACATGTGCTCGATACCGCGCTGGGGCAACCGGCAACCGGGGTCGAGGTCGTGCTTTATCGCTTCAATCCAGAGCTACAGGAACTGGCGCGCGCGCAAACCAATAGCGATGGCCGCCTGGACCAGCCCTTACTCGAAGGCGACGATTTTGTCGTCGGGGTCTACCAGCTGGTATTCCAGGCCGGCAACTATTTTCGCGGTCAGTCAGTCGATCTGGCCGAACCCCTGTTTGTCGACGAAGTCGTATTGCGCTTCGGTATCAACCAGCCCGATCAGCACTACCACGTGCCGCTGCTGGTATCCCCGTTTGCTTATTCGACTTATCGGGGATCCTAGTGTCAGTCGTTCGTTTTATGCTCGATGGCGCGCGCATCGAGGTTGCGGTCCAGGACCCGACACGAACGCTGTTGCAATACCTGCGCGAAGATCTGCGCCGTGTCGGTAGCAAGGAAGGCTGTGCCGAAGGTGATTGCGGCGCCTGTACCGTGGTGGTTGCAGAACACAGCGGCGATAGCCTGCAGTACCGGGCGGTTAACGCCTGTATCCAGTTCCTGCCGACGCTGGACGGCAAAGCCCTGTTTACCGTCGAGTCACTCCAGGGTGACGATGGCAGCCTGCACCCGGTGCAGCAAAGCATGGTCGATCATCACGGCTCACAGTGTGGTTTTTGCACGCCGGGCTTCGTCATGTCGATGTTTGCGCTGTATCACAACAATCCGGCGCCGACGCGCGCCGACATCGATGACGCGTTATCGGGGAATCTGTGCCGATGTACCGGTTATCGACCCATCGTCGATGCCTGCCTGCACATGTACGACTACGCGCGTATCGAGCTGGACGAGGCGACCCTGGTCGCGGAGCTCTGGGCGTTGCAGCGTGAGCGTGGCCTGACGCTGGAACTCGAGGCTGCGCAATACCACGCGCCGACCGCGCTGGCCGAGCTGGCTGACCTTTACCTGCAGCATCCGCAGGCACAGATCCTCGCCGGCGGAACCGACGTCGGGCTCTGGGTGACCAAGCAATTGCGCGAATTGCCGGCGCTGATCTACCTGGGTAATGTTGCCGAGCTCAAACGCCTCGCTGTCGGTGCGGATGGCATCGAAGTCGGCGCCGCGGTAACCCTGACCGACGCTTTCGACGAAATTGTCCGGCACTATCCTGAATTCGCGGAAATGTTCCGTCGTTTTGCCTCGGTGCCGGTGCGCAATGCGGGTACCCTGGTCGGTAATGTCGCCAACGGTTCACCGATCGGCGACTCGATGCCAGCGTTGATTGCAGTGGGCACGCGCCTGCGACTGCGTCGCGGTGACCAGCAGCGCGAAATAGCGCTCGAAGATCTGTACCTCGATTACATGAAAAACGCGCTGCAGGCGGGCGAATTCATCGAGTCGGTCATGATTCCCGTGCGTGACGAAGCGCTGCTGTTACGCTGCTACAAGCTCAGCAAACGCTTCGACCAGGATATCTCCGCGGTCTGTGCGGCTTTTGCGCTGCGTCTCGACGGCACGCAGGTCAGTCAAATCTGTATTGCGCTCGGTGGCATGGCCGCGATTCCAAAGCGCGCGGTGCAGACCGAGCAATGGCTACGTGGCCGCAGCTGGGACGAGGCGACCGCGAGGCAAGCCATGGCCAGACTGGCTGCCGAATTCACGCCGTTGTCCGACATGCGCGCGAGCGCGGATTATCGTAGCCGCGTTACCAGCAATTTACTGTACCGTTTTCATCTTGAAACCCGACCCGGCCGGGCGCTCGAGCCTGCCCAGGTCAGCGTGTTCGCGGGGACTTTCTGATGGAAGACCCGGTGCGTCAGCAAGCCAGGGAAAGGGCAACGGGGCAATCTGTACCGCATGAGTCCGCTGCCCTGCACGTGGCCGGCGATGCGACCTATGTCGACGACATTGCCGAGCTTGCCGGTACGCTTTACATCGCGCTTGGCCTGAGTAGCGAAGCGCATGCGCGGCTGCGCTCGATCAATCTCGACGCGGTGCAAAGCGCGGCCGGTGTGGTCGCGGTGATTACCGCCGCCGATATCCCGGGGCACAATGACTGCGGGCCGATCATCCACGATGATCCGATACTCGCCGATAACCTGGTGCAGTTTGTCGGGCAGCCGATATTCGCCGCCGTCGCCAGTTCCTACAATGCGGCGCGCAAGGCGGTACGCCTCGCCGAGATCGAATACGAAGCTCTGCCCGCAGTGCTCGACATCGCTGCTGCGAGGCATCAGCAGTCCTATGTCCTGCCACCCATGCACCTGCGCCGCGGTAATGCCGAACAGGCGCTGAAGACAGCGCCGCGGCGGATGCAGGGAGAGATTTCGGTCGGTGGCCAGGAGCAGTTTTACCTCGAAGGGCAGATCTCCTACGTCGCGCCGAAAGAAGATGGCTGCTTTCATCTGTGGTGTTCGACCCAGCACCCGACCGAGATGCAGCAGGTCGTCGCGCATGCGCTAGGCATCGATTTCAACCAGGTGGTGGTCGAGATGCGGCGCATGGGTGGGGGTTTCGGCGGCAAGGAGTCGCAATCGGCAATCTTCGCCTGCATCGCCGCGGTCGCGGCCAGTAAACTCAGGCGCCCGGTGAAGTTGCGGCTCGACCGCGATGACGACATGTCGATCACCGGCAAACGTCACGGCTTCGAATTCAGCTACGACGTCGGTTTTGACGACGACGGTCTGATCCATGCGGCCAGCATCGAGATGGCCGCCCAGGCGGGGTTTTCCGCCGATCTGAGTGGCCCGGTGGTCACGCGCGCGGTGTGTCATTTCGACAATGCCTACTACCTCAGTGATGTCTCCATCGATGCCTACAGCGTCAAGACCAATACCCAGTCGAATACCGCGTTCCGGGGTTTTGGCGGACCCCAGGGCGCCATCGCGATCGAGTACATCATCGACAATATTGCGCGTGAACTCGGTAAGGATCCGCTGCAACTGCGCAAGCTCAATTTTTACCGCAAGGACGCGCGCAATACCACGCCCTACGGGCAGGCGGTGCGCGATAACGTCATCCACGAATTAGTAGCCGAGCTCGAGACCAGTAGCGATTACCAGGCGCGGCGCAGCGCGATAGCGGCCTTCAACCAGGCAAGCCCGGTGTTGCGCCGGGGCCTGGCGCTGACACCGCTCAAGTTCGGCATCTCCTTTAACGTGGTGCACTTCAACCAGGCCGGCGCACTGGTACACATCTACACCGACGGTAGCGTGCTGGTGAATCACGGTGGTACCGAGATGGGCCAGGGCTTGCACACCAAGGTGTCGCAGGTGGTTGCGCTCGAGCTCGGTATCGATGTCAAGCAGGTGCGCGCCACTGCCAATGACACCAGCAAGGTGGCCAATACCTCGGCTACCGCGGCGTCCACCGGCAGCGATCTCAACGGCAAGGCGGCGCAGGATGCCGCGCGCCAGATTCGTAACCGCTTGAGCGCTTTCGTGGCCGAGGAATTCGGCACCGATGTGGCCGCGATCGAATTTGCCGATGGACAGGTGCGTTGGCACGGCGGCGCCATGTCATTCAAGGAGCTGGTCGTACTGGCTTACCAGAATCGCGTGCAACTGTGGTCCGACGGCTTTTACAAGACCCCGGGCCTGAGCTGGGATCGCGACAAGATGCAGGGTAGCCCATTTTACTACTTCGCTTATGGCGCGGCGGTTTCCGAGGTGGTGGTCGATACCCTGACCGGCGAATGGAAGTTACTGCAGGCCGACATC
>JAJDOF010000161.1 GCA_022340305.1 Gammaproteobacteria bacterium | reverse complement strand
CTCACCTATCGGCATCGATGTGCCAAACTGAGATTGTGACATTTCAGTTAACGATAAAGAGGAGTCCGCTATGAAGATTAATCGAGTTGGTGTTGATTTGGCAAAAAATGTTTTTCCATTACACGGTGTGGATCGCAAAGGCAAAGCGCTCTGGAAACGGCGGTTGACCAGAGGTAAATGGTTAGCGGTTTTATGCGATACGGTTGAGCCCGGAACCGAGATAGGCATGGAAGCCTGCGCCGGTGCCCATCACTGGGCCAGGCAGTTAATGCAACGGGGTTACCCCGTGAAAATTATTCCACCACAGTTTGTGAAGCCCTTTATCAAGAGCAACAAGAACGACGCCAATGATGCCGCGGAGTTTAGTTATCCTAAATGAGCATTTGGCCCAACTCCAGCCGACGTTTTTTGGCTTGTGAGCGTAGCGAGCGCCGCATAGGCGGGTGAAAATCTCCGCGACAAAGCGGAGTTTAGTTATCCTAAATGAGCATTTGGCGCGGAGATTTTCACCCGTCTATGCAAGCGCAGTAGCTCACAAGCCAAAAAAAAGCCCACCCTTTTGGGGTGGGCTAACATAGTCAAAACCTGAGGAGGAGGAGGGGGTTTTAACTCGTTGCCGGGGTAGAGTTCCTACCGCACCGGCAATGATGCAATAATATGGACGAAACTGTTACAATAACAGTTACAATTTTTTCAAATTCCTTACAGAACAGTTGGCACTTCACCATGACAGTTGCACGCACAGAAACCTTCAAGTACGACCAGGTATCCCGATACATCAACGAACTGATCGAGAAAGGCGACCTCAAGCCCGGCGACAAGGCGCCGTCGCTGCGCAAGCTCAGCAAGCAGCTCGATGTCAGTATCGCAACCATCACGCAGTCCTATGTCAATCTCGAAGACCAGGGGGTGCTGTCGGCAAAACCGCAATCCGGTTTTTACGTCAATGATCTCGCCAGTCAGATCAACGATATTGCCAAATCGGCCTCGACGCCGTGCCAGGCGCGACGGGTGCGCTTTGGCGAGCTGTTCGAGGAAGTCTTTCGCAATGCCAATAATCCCCGCATCACCCCTTTTGGCACATCGAATCCTTCGATGGATTTCATGCCGGTCAAGTCACTGACGCGCGCGACGCGCAGCATTATAAGCCGCTATCCACAAAAAAGTATGGATTATCTGTTCCCGCCCGGGGATCGCAAACTGCGTGAACAGATCGCAGAGCTCTACGCCCAGACGCACACTCGCATCAGCGCTAACGACATCATCATCACTTCGGGCGCGACCGAGGCGCTTTCCATCAGTCTGCGCACCGTGGCCAAGCGCGGCGATATCATTGCAGTCGAGTCACCGACTTATTTCGCGGTGTTGCGCATGATCGAACAGATGGGCATGCTCGCCGTTGAAATCGATACCGACCCGGTCACCGGCCTCAACCTCGAGGCACTGGAGGAAGCCTTCGACACCATGGATATCAAGGCGGTACTGGCATCGCCCAATACCAGTAACCCACTGGGCTGCCAGATGCCGGAGGAGAACAAACGCGAGCTCGTCAACCTGATGGCCGAACGCGATATTCCACTGATCGAGGACGATGTTTACGGTAGCATTTACTTCGGCGACAAGGCGCCCCGCCCCGCCAAATCCTATGACCTCAACAACCTCGTGCTGAGCTGTTCGTCTTTCTCCAAGACGCTGGCGCCGGGGCATCGCGTGGGCTGGGTCATCGCCGGGCGTTATCGTAAAAAATTCCTGCAATACAAATTTGCCTGGTCGTCGGCAACCTCTTCGATCAACCAGCTCGCGCTGGCCGAGTTCCTGAGCAGCGGACAATACGAACGTCACCTGGTGCGGCTACGCATTGCAATGCGTGAGCAGGTAGAAAAAGGCCGTTACATGATTGCGCGCAATTTCCCCGAGGGCACCAGAGTATCACATCCCCATGGCGGCAACGTGCTGTGGGTAGAAATGCCGGAAGGTTGCGATTGCATCGATGTTTTTAACCGGGCGCTCGAGCACAATATCGGCGTTACCCCGGGAATCCTGTTTTCGGCGACACGTCGCTTTCGCAATCACCTGCGCATCAACTGTGGCTTCCCGTGGAACGAGGCCAATGTCAAAGCCCTGAAAACGCTCGGCCAGATAGTCTGTAACTGCCACAACAGCTAGCGCGGATTGCTCAACAGCTATGGTCGTGCCGGGCTCATGGCTGCAACGCACCGGTGCCGCACAGTAGCGGCCGCAAAACAGGTCGAAAAATCCAGCCTAGCTTGCCTGCTGCTCTATCGCTTCGCTCAAGTTGAGCCATTCTTCTTCGACCTGCGCCAGCTGTTTGCTCTTTTGCGCCTGCTCGGCAAGACTCGCTTTGAGCTGGTCGCGATTTTCGGCCTGGTAAATCGACTGCTCTCCGAGTTGCTGCTCCAGGCCGGCACAGGCGGCCGTCAGCGATGCCATTTCCGTTTCCAGTTTTTTCAGCCGATTCAGCTGCGTCTTGAGTTGGCGCCGATCCGGCGGCTTGCCGGATGGCACGTCCACCTCCGCCGGTGTTGCCTTGCGCCGCGCGAGCCAGGCCGGATAATCATCGAGATCCCCGTCGAAGTTTTGCAGGTGGCCACCATCGACCAACCACAAATCGTCACACACACTGCGCAACAGATGCCGGTCGTGGGACACCAGGATGACGCTACCTTCAAATCCCTGCAGCGCCTGGTTCAACGCAAGACGCATTTCGAGATCGAGGTGGTTGGTGGGCTCATCAAGCAATAGCAGGTTGGGGCGCTGCCAGATCAACAGGGCCAGCACCAGGCGAGCCTTTTGACCACCGGAAAAGCTGGCAATCGGTTGCAGCACCTTTTCACCCCTGAAATTAAAACCACCCAGGTAAGAGCGAATTTCCCGCTCGTTGAGTTTTGCATCGAGGCGCTGCAGGGTCAGCAAGGCATTCGCCTCGGGATCCAGTTGCTCGACCTGGTGTTGGGCGAAATATCCGATCTGCAAATCCCTTGCCCGCGTCAACTGGCCACCGAACACTGGCAGCTCGTCAGCCAGCAGCTTGATGAAAGTCGTCTTACCCGCTCCGTTCAACCCGAGCAAACCAATACGTTCACCGGGAATCAGTGAAAAGTCGATATTCTCCAGCACCCGCTGATCGCCGTAACCGGTACTGACCTGCTCCAGCTTGAGCAGCGATGTGGGTATCGACTTCGGTGCCCGGAATTCGAAATGAAACGGCGAATCAACATGCGCGGGGCCGATCAATTGCATTCTTTCCAGCGCCTTGATGCGGCTTTGTGCCTGGCGCGCCTTGGTCGCCTGGGCACGGAATCGATCGATGTAAGCCTGCATGTGCGCGATGCTCTGCTGCTGTTTCTGGTGAGCCGCCTGCTGTTGCGCCAGGCGCTCGACACGTTGCACTTCAAAGGCAGAATAGTTACCGCGATAAAGATCGATGTGCTGATTTTCGATATGGGCGACACAATTGACAACCGCATCGAGAAAGTCGCGA
>JAJDOF010000144.1 GCA_022340305.1 Gammaproteobacteria bacterium | reverse complement strand
AGGATTTATGCCGAGGACGAGGTAACCGGACAGGACCATTCGCGCGATTATACGGCGACTGACCTGGCCACACCGCCGCCGCCCACAGGTCTGGCCTGTAATTACGAGTCAGGTTGGAATGACCTGGCCGATGGCGGGCTTGGTGCACCGATCAATCCGAATAGTTTTGCCGACTTTGAAGAGTCTTTAGCGACTTGTGCCACTGATGGGACGCCTGCCCAGTCATTTACGGTCGCAGATGTCGCAGGTAATACTTTTGTCGATACCGACGAAACCACTACGTTTGATGCGCTGGCTGGCGCTGCTGGGACCCAGGCGGACCCGGGTACCGGAACCTTCCAGGCGCCGGGCGAATCCATCAGTTTTGAATGGTATGTCGAGAACGCTACCTGTTCTGGCTGTAACCACAGTTACCTGGTGCAGTATTCCGACGAAACCATAGATAGTAACCTGGTGGGCCTGTCGTTTAGAGAGACGTCGGCCGTGACGAACGTGGTGGGAGCCGATTATACTTTCCATCACTATTCCGAGCAGTCGAACTTTAGTAGTGATGGTCTGGTTCGGGAAACTGGAGCCGATGGGGAAATCTGGAATTCTATTTCGACGCTGCAGTAACAGCATGTAGTGATATCCAACCCCAGATAAGCCGCTCAAATTGAGCGGCTTTTTTTTGAGCATCTCGGTTGGGTCGGTTTTCGCCGCTGATTGATTGAGTTTGAGGTTCTGCTTTCCCAATATAGACTCTCAATTGGCCAGGCTTGGGGGCAACCTTCGGCCGTTTGAGCCACCATCACTAGCGGACGTTCAATTACTGTCGCGTAATCAATTTGAAATAAAATATGCTCAAAGTACAATGGCCGCCTGATTATTAAAAAAATAATAAGAATACTTGAAACATATTTGGACGTTTTGGGAGGATAGGGTGATGTCCAAGGTTAAGTTCTTATCAGTGCTGTCTCTGACCTTCCTTGCGGTTGGTTGTGGCGGAGGTGGAGGATCTTCCTCGGATGACACTACTGCAGTCCCCATCAATGTTTCCATACAAAAAATGCCTCTTGCTGCAGGGGTGCCAACTACCATAACCTTCCCCATTCATGGGCAACATGAACCCTACACCGATGTGACTATTGATTTGGCGAAAACCCTGTCGGCAGCAAACATAACCGTAACACCTACACCCTGATCCAGTTAGGGAGGTATTTAAAATGGATCAAAAAACAAAATGGTCGTTGGTTAAATATTTTTTTGTTCTATCTGCACTATTTGTACTTGGCGCTTGTAGCCAGGGATCGAAGCCACCCCCCAGGGTTGGAGAAATATCGGCGAAAAGTATTGAACAAGTCGAGGAGTTTATTCAGTCTCAAATTTCAGAGAACTGGCCCAAACTAGCCGCCGCAGGCGAGCCAATTCCTCTACAAATGTTCGTACGGGTCGGCCCTACATCTGACCCCACGATCTGTACTTCAGGCGAACTTTATGGACCTTACGTGGTTACGAACGGCTCGGTGGCAGGAGAACAGTCTGCAGCGGCAAGTCAACCCACGCTACGACTTTCCAACCTGGGTGATCTGTCGGTGTGCATGATCATCACTTCCCCGGTCAATGCAGATCTCGATATAGAAGCAGATACCCTGTATTGGGAGACTAACGAGTGTAACAATACCCCTGCATCAATCGCGGGTGTATGGGAAGGTAGTTACAGTTGCACGAGCTCATGTGGTGACGAAATGGGATTTGTAAGTCTAACAATCCAGCAAGATGAAAACAGCGCGACCTATTTCGATGGATCGGCCAACTATGAGGGCACAGTTTGCGGAAACGAATTTAAGTTTTCAGGTGGCGGTCCCGGATACACGGAAAGTGGGACATTCATACTCAACGGCGATGGAAGTGCCAGCAAAACCTCCAGTTATCAAAACACCGGGGATTCCTGTACTGGAACCTGTTCAGACCCAAATTTAGTACTGCAATAATATTCGGCAACGATGGTTTTGGGGCGAACTCGGTAACTGGAATTTATGATTTCAGTGGCAGCTTTCTCGTAGGGAGACGCTGAATTGGCTGGACCAGGAGGCAATCTTCGGTCGGAGGCGGCCACTCGTATTTATCAGTTCACGTCTCACAATTCATTCTCAGTCTATAAAACGTGGTCTGTCCCCGATTACCCCCGATTACCAAACGCCCACTAGCAGTCATCCCCGCGAAAGCGGGGATCTCCTGATGGCGTGTTGAAAGATTCCCACCCACGCGGAAATGACGCACTAACCTGGTAGCATCAGAGTATCCAACGGGTCGTTTGCTGCGGCACATTTGGGGACGCCCGGCGTCTGCTTTCAACATCCAGAAATACGCAACCGGGCGAAGCGAACCCAGGTAAGCGGGACGAGCGCCGATACCTCGGATCGCAGGGATGGCGCGAATGCAGCAGGCGCGCCGGGCGCGGGCCCTGCCTTGAACAGAATGACGTGATAGGGGGGTTAACGGTATTACCCGGATTTTTATACGCCATCGGCGTTTTCAAACTGCCTGACGCAGTATCTTCAGGCTATAGCCTCGATCATGCGCTTGCGCATGGAGGCATCGGGCAGGCGGCCGTAACCGGCCGCCATGTTGTCGACCATGTGCTTGAGCTTGGAGGTGGCCGGGATGATGCAGGTCACGTCCGGGTGCGAGGCGATGAACTTGAGAAAGAACTGTCCCCAGCTGGCACAGTCGATCTCGGCTGCCCAGTCGGGCAGCGGCCGTCCCTTGACCATGCGGAACAGGCTGCCGCGCTGGTAAGGGCGGTTGATCAGCGTGGCGATACCACGCTCGCGGGCGATGGGTAGCAGGCGCTGCTCGGCATCGCGGTTGCCGATGTTGTAACTGAACTGGACGAAATCGAGCGGTTGGTTCTGCAGGATGGTTTCGAGTTCGTCGTGGTAGCGACCGTGCGAGGTGGTGATGCCGATATAACGAATTCGGCCTTGCGCTTTCCATTCGCGCAGGGTCTCGAGCTGTACCTGCCAGTCGCGCAGGTTGTGAATCTGCATCAGGTCGATGCGCTCGACGCCGAGTCGTTGCATCGAGCGTTGCATCTGTTCGATACCTTCACGTTTACCGTAAGTCCAGACCTTGGTCGCGCTGAATAATTCGGCGGGCCTGCCCAGCGCCTGCAGCAGGGCGCCGCTCACGGCCTCGGCGGCGCCGTACATGGGTGACGAATCGATCAACTGCCCACCGTTATCGAAGAAGGCGCGCATCACCTCGAGTAACGGGGACTGTGCTGCCTGCTCCGGGTCTACGTCAAAAGTTCGTGAGGTACCCAGGCCGATTACAGATAGCTTCTCTCCGCTCGCCGGGATTATTTTTTTAACAGGGTCAGACTGGGCTGCAGCGAGGAAAGCATGGGTGTAGGGTGCCAGCGTTGCCGCGGCAGCGCTGGCCTGTAGAAAACGACGGCGAGTAAAACCAGGTTTCATATCATGTCTCCGATAGCGGCGCTGCAGATGCCTGCGCGCGGTTTTGACGATTCTCGTAGCTGACGCCGAGGAATATGGCGACCAGCGTCCACATCAAGGCCAGCACTGCGGCAACCATGGCGATAGCGCCAAGGCCGAGGCCGATACCCTGGGCCAGGCCGGTGTAAGTCCACCCGGCCAGCACGTCGCCGCCACGATAGACGACGATATCGATGACCGGCTTGGTCTTAAAACGGGTGCTCGCCGTCACGCTGGTGAACAGCATTTCGCGCCCGGGGCGGGTGATCGCGTAGTTACCGGCGCGGCGCACGATTTGTAAGCCGATGAGTAACAGTAAGCCAGGAGCGATTGCCACTGCCAGCCAGCCGCAGGCCAGCAACAGCGGCACCAGCGCGAGCGTGATCGCGAGGCCGAAACGGGATGCGAGTCGCCCGGTGACGAACACGGCGGTCAGGATCGACAGCGAATTGACGGCGAGGTCCACCATGCCCCAGTACTGGGCGCGGGTGGCGCGGTCGTATTCGACCATCACGTTCTTCAGCTCGAAGTAAACGAAACTGCTCATCATCGTGTAGAGCAGCAGGAACAGGGCTATCGCGAGCAGGAAGCGATGGCATAGCAGGTCGACAAAGCCGTCGAAAAAATCCCCGCCGATGGCCTGCACGGATTTGCCAGATCCCTGCACATACGCCGGGGCCTGGCGATAACGTTCGAGCTGGAAGATGAGCGGAATCAGCAATAGCAGCATCAGTGCCGCGATCAACAGCAGATTGTAAACTCCGAGCTCGGTACCGAGAAACACCGGGAGCAACGGGCCAGACACCGCACCGATACTCGCACCGGCGCCGAACAGGCCGAACAACCGCTTCGATTGCGCACTACTGTAAAGATCGGACATGAAGCTCCAGAACACCGAGACGTGGAACAGCGCAAAGAAACTGACCCAGACGTAGAATGACTTGTCGATCAGTCCGCGGTCGTCAAAGCTTTGTGTCGCGAGGTAGAACAGGCCGAAGGATGCGGCGAAAAACAGGTAGACACCCGGAACCAGTTTTTGCAGCGAGACCCGCGATGCGATCCAGCCGTACAGCAGCACCGCGCCGCCACTGATGAAGAAGTTCAGGGTCCACAACCAGCTGAGCTCGGCATCGCTCCAGTCGCTCGCCATCGCGTCGCGTACCGGTCGCAGCACATAGTAAGAAGCCATCAGGGTGAACACGAACAGGAACGATAGCAGCGCCGGCGCGAATTCGGTGCGGTCGATCTTGAGAAGCTTGCTGACTGTCCTGGGTATCGATTGTGGCATAAGTTCCTGGCTGTGCCGGTGCGGCTTACAGTATATCCGCTAGGGTTAATACGTAGATCAGGCCGTGATGGTTTGGTTCAGGTAACTGCCGGCTGTATTTCCAGCGATCAAACCTGTTTCGCCAGGTCAGGCACTACTTCAACATTGGCCTGCTGCAGCAGGATCTGTGGATCCGCCTTGATTTTCGAGCTGCGATTGCCGCCACCGAGGACGACGTATTCGCGGTCCATCACCGCCGCATCGACCCATACCGCAAGATTGGCCGGCAGGCACAGCGGGGTAACCCCGCCGATTTCCATGCCGGTGAGTTCGCGTGTCTGTTCGGCCGAGGCGAAGGAGACCTTGCGCGCACCGAGTTTCTTGCGCACCGTGTGATTGGTATTCAGGCGATGTGTCGCCAGCAGCACGCACAGTGCGTATTTTTCCATACCGGTCTTCGAGCGCACCAGGATGGCATTCGCTGAATTTTCCAGTGCCACGCCGTAGTGTTCGCAAAAGCGAGCGGTGTCCGCCAGTTGCGGATCGCAGGGCCAGACTTCGTATTCAAGCCCCGTCTGTTGCAGGAACTGCTCAATTTCGGGCAGGGTGATACTCATCGAACGGATTCTGGTGATCGGTTAAAAGGCTATGATAATATCTGTCGCTGGCGCAACCAAGCCCGCATATCTCACCGCTTGCTGCTGCGGACGCCGTCAATCGGTGAGATATGCGGGCTGGCCTCATTTTCTTCTGTCATCAGTGACCGGCCAATTGATATATGAAACTTTCCGATTTTAAAATGCTTAGCTTCGACACCTATGGAACCCTGATTGACTGGGAGTCGGGGATATATAATGGTCTCGGACCCCTGCTCGACAAGCTGCCCATCAATTTAAGTCGTGATGAAGTACTCGAGCTGTTTGCTGAATACGAGAAGCAGCAGCAGGCCGAACATCCGCAGCAGCTTTACAGCGAGCTGCTCGCTGATGTCAGTCGCGCGATGGCGAGGAAGTGGCAGCTCAAGATCAGCGATGGAGAGGCCGCCGATTTTGGCCGTTCAGTCAAGCACTGGCCCGAGTTTGGCGATTCTGCCGCGAGCCTGCAGTATTTGCGCCAGCACTACCTGATGGCGACTGTCACCAATTGTGATCGCATCAGTTACATGGGCAGTAACGCGCGCCTCGAAATCGAATGGGATGGCATATATACGGCGCAGGATATCGGTTGCTATAAACCAAACTTGCGCAACTTCGACTACCTGTTCGAACGCGCGCGCCGCGATCTCGGGGTTTTGCCGCATGAAATCCTGCACGTCGCACAATCGCTGACGCATGACATGGTGCCGGCCACGCAGAAGGGCATGACCAAGGTGTGGATCAACCGTCGCCATGATGTCGAGGGTCTCGGCGCGACCGCGCCACCGCATGGTGAATACACGATTGAATATGAGTTCAACAGCATGGCCGACTTTGTCGCCGCGCACCAACAGGAGCTGGCTTAGCCAGGCAGGAATAGCATGATATCGGTACTGTCGGGAATTATACCTGTGCGCATGATGCTATTGCTGGCCTGCCTGCTGGCAGCCGGGCCGCTGGGGGCTGCGGACGCGCTGTTGACCGATATGGCGCTGGTGAAGGCGTTACGTGCCGGCGGTTATAACCTCTATTTCCGTCATGTCTCGACCGACTGGTCGCAAAATGACGATGTGCGCAAGGTTGACGACTGGCGCTCCTGTGATCCGCTGCGCATGCGCCAGTTATCGGCAGCCGGTCGCGCTGCTGCCCGGGCGATCGGGGTGGCCATGCGGCGGCTCGAAATTCCGGTCGACGAGGTGCTGGCAAGTCCCTATTGCCGCACCGTCGAGACCGCCAAACTGATGGAGCTGGGCGAGGTAGTCGAATCAGTACAGGTGATGAATCTGCGTTCGGCTGACTATTTCGGGGGGCGTGCCAGTGTCGTTGCCAGCGCACAGGCACTGCTCGCCAGTGCGCCCGGTCCGGTGGCCAACCGTGTTATCGTCGCGCACGGTAATGTCGCCAGCGCGGCAACGCCGGCGTACCCGGGGGAAGGTGAGGCACTTGTGTTCGAGCCCGGTGCCGCAGGAGAGTTTGTGCTGCGAGGGCGGATTACGCCGGCAGAGTGGGAGCGCCTGGCAGAGCTGGCAGCTGAGTGAGGCGCGAGCCACTGGAAAAAGCCGCTACCGGGCTCGCCGCCAAGCATGGCACTGATCCTGGAGGGTGAGCCATTGGATGGGAGTCATTCCGTAGCTTTGTATCGGGGATAATAGCGTTCGAGGCTGAACAGGCGAATCGAGCGCGTTTGCCCGCGCACCGCAGTCTCGCCGACCGCAACAAGTTCGCTAGCCTCGATTTTTGTTGCCGTCGATTCCGACACCAGCAGACGGCTACCGTATTCCTTGTTTAGTGCCTCCAGGCGTGCGGCCAGGTTGACCGCATCGCCGTGTACCGTGTAGTTGAGCCGCCCCTTTGCACCAATGGCACCGGCAACCACCTCGCCGGAATTGATCCCGATGCGAACGTTGAGCGCAACATCGTCATAGCGGGTGGCGCTCACTTCATCGAGCATTTCGCAAGCTGCTGCCAGTGCATGGGCGGCATGCCCGGGGTCGGTGATCGGTACATTGAAGGTGGCGAGGATAGCGTCACCCTGGAACTGGGTTACCACGCCACCGCGGCGCTCGAGAATGTCGACCATGTCCGAAAAGTAAGCATTCAGCACCTCGACGATCTTGACTGGACCCAGTGTTTCGGTGAGCCGGGTAAAGCCCTCGATATCGCAAAAAAGGATGGTGGCCTCGGTTTGCTGCACCGGGATGTCACCGCCACCACGGAGCAGTGAACTGGCGACCTTCTCGGGTACGAAGCGGCCCAGGGTTTCGCGAATCAGGCGGCGTTCACGCAGGCCGCTTACCATGTTATTGAACGCAATCCCGGCGTCGTCGAGTTCACGAATGCGGCTGCTGCCCAGTGCTTCGATCGCATCCAGCTCGTCGGCGTTGACCGAGTCGGCTGCCTGCGCGATCGCTGTTATCGGCGCGCTAACCTTGCGACCGATGATGATCGCGGCGATGATCGCGAGTAACAGTACTGCCAGTCCAGCCGCCAGGGCGCGCTGCAGGTCCCGGATCTGGCTTTCGGTGCGCAGGCT
>JAJDOF010000126.1 GCA_022340305.1 Gammaproteobacteria bacterium | reverse complement strand
TCTAAGCCGAGGGTAGCAGGTTCGAATCCTGCCGGGCGTGCCAAATTATGGTGGGCGTAGCTCAGTTGGTAGAGTGCAAGATTGTGATTCTTGTTGTCGTGGGTTCGATCCCCATCGTCCACCCCATATTCCGGGCGCCTGGCTGCAGGCGCCCAGTTCTATATCGGGGCTATTCGGCAGAACCCGGTATGGGGGTCTATAATTGGAAACTGGTTTTCTGCGAAAGTGGCGGAATTGGTAGACGCGCCAGATTTAGGTTCTGGTATCTTTGATGTGAGAGTTCGAGTCTCTCCTTTCGCACCATTTTCCAAGCCATGTGTGGCTCATTATAGCGATGGTTTAGAACCCGGCTGGGAACGCGCCAGGTTCGTTTACCGTCGACTTCTGCGGCCCGGATGGAAATGCGTCGTGCCCCGTTTAAGCCGGCGCCGAATCTACAGGGCATTCATTAATCGGTGCAAACGTTGCAGTCCCCAGTAAGCATCTGTGTCGCGGTCCCACAGGCCTGTGCAAATGAGTTCCAGCAGGGCATAGAAATTGGCTGACATCTGTTGGTTACCTGCGTATAATCCGCGCCACTTTGGGACTCTGCTCGCGTCGGGCAGCGCTCCGCTTTCTGCAATAATCGGTGGAACTTTGTTCTATCGATCGCAACTATTTTTTATCTCTCTGTAAAAATCACGAGATTTGACATGCAAGTATCTATCGAAGCCCTCGAGGGCCTGGAACGTCGAATGACGGTTCAAATACCGTCTGATCGGGTCAGCGAAGCAGTTGACAAAAAGCTCAGGGACCTGAGTAAAACAGTCCGAATCGATGGTTTTCGTCCCGGCAAGGTGCCATTGAAGGTGGTGCAACAAAAATTTGGCGGGCACATTCGTCAGGAAGTTATCGGTGATGTCATCGAATCAAGCTATCAGGAAGCGTTGATTCAGGAAAAAGTCCGCCCCGCCGGTATGCCGAGTATTGACTCGGTCAGCAGCGAGGAACAGCAGGACATATCCTATACGGCAACCTTCGAGGTTTATCCCGAGGTAGACGAACTCGACCTCAAATCCATTTCGGTCGAAAAAGCCGTGGCTGAAATAAAGGACGAGGATTTTGAAGCCATGCTCAACAAGTTGCGTGAGCAACGCAAGACATGGAAGGAAACCAAGTCGGTGGCCAAGCAAGGTTTCCAGGTCATGGTTGATTTCGAAGGGCGCATCGATGGCGAGTTATTCGAAGGTGGTGCCGGCAAGGATATGCCGGTCGAGATCGGCGCCGGACAAATGCTGCCCGAATTTGAAGCGGGACTAGAAGGAATTAAGGCTGGCGAGGAAAAGACTGTCAAAGTCCATTTTCCGGACGATTATCATGGCGCCGACGTGGCGGGGAAAACTGCGGAGTTTACGCTTAAGGCAACCCGGGTTTCCAAGCCTGAGTTGCCGGAACTCAATGCAGAGTTTGCCAAAGGTTTCGGAGTCGAAGACGGTGATCTCGAAAAGATGCGCGCTGATATTCGGGCGAACATGGAAAAAGAGAAAACAGATCGGCTAAAGTCGAATTTGAAGAATGCGGTCATGTCAGGCTTGCTGGAGCACAATGCCATTATTGCTCCAAGTGCGCTGGTGAGCGAGGAAATCGCCAGCCTCCGTGCCCAGGCTGCACAGCGCATGGGTCAGGATCCCGGGTCGATGGATATGGACAGTTTCCCCGATGAGCTATTCCGTCAGGAAGCAACTCGCCGGGTGCAACTTGGACTACTCATATCGGAAGTGATAAAGAAAGACGAAATTGAATTAGATCAGGAGCTAGTCGATGCCACCATCGAACAGATGGCAGTCTCCTATGAACAACCTGACCAGGTACGTGCCTATTATCGGCAAAATAAGCAGGCGCGCTCCAGTATCGAGGGCATGGTGCTTGAAGACCAGGTTGTCGCCCATATCTTGGAGCATGCAAAGGTAACCGAGAAAGAGGTCGGCTTCGAAGACCTGATGAATGGTAATCTCTAGCTTTCAATTAATGCGGAAATTTTATGAAAGAAAAATACATCAGTGCCGAATTGACATCGATTAGCCCCAACCATCTGGTAACCCAGGCAAATCTGGTGCCGATGGTTGTCGAGCAATCGGCTCGTGGCGAGCGTGCCTATGATATCTATTCCCGCCTGTTGAAGGAGCGTGTCATTTTCGTCGTGGGCCCGATCGAGGACCATATGGCGAACCTGATCGTCGCACAGCTGCTCTTTCTGGAATCGGAAAATCCTGACAAGGATATATCGCTTTATATCAATAGCCCCGGAGGCTCGGTCACAGCCGGGCTCGCTATTTACGATACCATGCAGTTTATCAAGCCCGATGTGAGTACCTTGTGCACGGGACAAGCAGCCAGCATGGGAGCGATATTGCTGGCTGGTGGTAAAGCCGGTAAGCGCTACGGGTTACCGCATTCGCGTGTCATGATCCATCAGCCGTTGGGTGGCTTCCAGGGGCAGGCGACCGATTTTGAGATTCATGCCAAGGAAATACTCGCGGTCAGGAGTCGGCTCAACCAGTTGTTAGCCAAGCATACTGGCAAGAGTGAAGCCGAAATCGATCTCGCTACCGAACGCGATAATTTCATGAGTGCGGAGCAGTCTGTCGACTATGGGATTATGGACAAGGTACTTACCTCCCGCGCTAACCCCGACTTAACCGCTACTACAGATTAGGCCAGGAGTTCGGCATATCTGTGACTGCCTAGTCAAAAAGCTTTTTTTTCAGTTGTGCTAAACGGTTTGGTCTAATATTATCAGGTCGATTACGCTTCACATTTCGGAAGTTTGGTATGAGTGACGAAAGATCCAAAAATAAGGATGAAAAGCTACTTTATTGCTCTTTTTGTGGCAAGAGTCAGCACGAAGTAAGAAAACTGATCGCTGGTCCGTCAGTTTTCATATGCGACGAATGTGTCGATCTTTGTAACGACATCATCCGTGAGGAAATCCACGAAACTGGGGAAGACGCTGAAAGTCGTTTACCCATTCCGCATGAAATCTTCAAGGTGCTTGACGAATACGTTATTGGGCAAAGCCGCGCCAAGAAGGTGCTTGCGGTCGCGGTATACAACCATTACAAGCGTCTTGAAGTCGGGCATATCAAGGATGATATAGAGTTATCCAAGAGCAACATTCTGCTGATCGGGCCCACCGGTTCGGGCAAGACATTGTTGGCTGAAACCCTGGCGAGGTTGCTCAACGTACCCTTCGCCATCGCCGATGCGACCACACTCACCGAAGCCGGTTATGTTGGCGAAGATGTCGAAAACATCATCCAGAAGTTATTACAGAAATGCGATTACGACGTCGAGAAAGCCCAGACCGGTATTGTGTATATCGATGAGATCGACAAGATTTCACGAAAATCGGACAATCCGTCGATAACGCGGGACGTTTCTGGCGAGGGCGTGCAGCAGGCACTGCTGAAGCTGATCGAAGGAACTGTCGCATCGGTACCTCCGCAAGGTGGTCGCAAGCATCCGCAGCAGGAATTTCTGCAGGTCGATACTGGCAAGATTCTGTTTATTTGTGGGGGTGCTTTCGCCGGCCTCGACAAAGTCATTCTTAATCGTTCCGAAAAAGGAGGCATCGGTTTCGGTGCCAATGTAAAAAGCAAGGACAAGAAAGATTTGTTTGGCGAAGTAATTAGTCGGGTCGAACCCGAGGATTTGATCAAATATGGCCTGATCCCGGAATTTGTTGGCCGGTTGCCGGTAGTCGCCACGCTTGAAGAGCTGGACGAAGACGCGCTGGTCAAGATCCTTACCGAGCCCAAGAACGCGATTACCAAGCAATATCAAAAAATGTTTGAAATCGAGGGCTGTGAAATCGAGTTTCGCCCGGATTCATTGAATGCCGTTGCCAAGAAGGCTATGGCACGCAAGACCGGTGCCCGCGGTTTGCGCACCATACTTGAAAACACACTGCTGGAAATCATGTACGACTTGCCGGCGATGGACAACGTCAGCAAGATCGTGGTGGATGCAGCGGTTATCGAAGGCCACGCCCAGCCGTACGTGATCTACGAGGGTGGCGAAATGCAACGCGTGGCTTCAGACGAGTAGACCCCGGCCTGAAAGCCAGGGCTTCATGGCTGGGCGGCGGGTTGAAAACGCAGTTTTGAAACCCATATAAACCCGACACTTAAGCTTTGAGGCATTTATGTCAGACTTTCACAATACCCTGCTCGCCGAACAACAGAATCGCCAGTTGATACCGGTGCTGCCGCTGCGTGACGTCGTGGTTTACCCCCACATGGTAATTCCGCTGTTTGTTGGTCGTGAGAAGTCCATACTCGCACTCGAAGCGGCAATGGCTGATAACAAGAAAATCTTGTTACTCGCGCAGAAAAATGCTGAAGTCGATGATCCCGCGCAGCAAGACCTCTACCAGATTGGAACTCTGTCGACCATTTTACAGATGCTCAAACTGCCCGATGGCACGATAAAGGTGCTGGTCGAGGGTGGTGATCGTGTTTCGGTCGACAGTCTGCTCGAAACCAATGAATATTATTCTGCCTCAATCCAGTTGCTGGAAAAGGCCGCCCTGGTCGATGATCGCGAAGCCGAGGTGTTATTGCGGTCGGTATTGAACCTGTTCGATCAGTATGTGAAGTTGAATAAGAAGGTCCCGCCTGAAATTCTGACCTCGTTATCGGGCATCGATGATCCCAGTCGTCTCGCCGATACCATTGCCGCGCACATGTCGTTAAAGCTCGATGAAAAGCAGGATATCCTCGAAATCCAGGATCCGCGCGAGCGCATCGAACACATTATGAGCAAGATCGAAGGAGAGATCGACTTGATGCAAATCGAAAAACGAATTCGTGGGCGCGTCAAGCAGCAAATGGAAAAGAGCCAACGCGAGTATTATTTGAATGAGCAGATGAAAGCCATTCAAAAAGAGCTCGGTGATATGGACGATGCTCCCAATGAAGTTGAAGATCTGCAGCGCAAAATCGAAGAGTCGGGTATGCCCAAGGAAGCGCGCGAAAAGGCTGATTCTGAACTCAATAAGTTGAAAATGATGTCGCCGATGTCGGCTGAAGCGACCGTCGTGCGTAACTATATCGATTGGCTGGTGAGCGTACCCTGGAAGAAAAAGTCGAAGATTCGGCGTGATCTGGCGCAGGCTGAAAAAGTGCTTGAAGAAGACCATTACGGTCTCGAAAAGGTCAAGGAACGTATCCTCGAATACCTCGCGGTGCAGCAACGGGTACGCAAGTTGAAGGGGCCAATTCTATGTCTGGTAGGACCCCCCGGAGTGGGTAAGACGTCGATTGGCCGATCTATCGCACGTGCCACCAATCGTAAATTTTCGCGTATGTCGCTTGGTGGAGTGCGCGACGAATCCGAGATTCGAGGCCATCGGCGTACCTATATTGGTTCTATGCCGGGAAAAATAATCCAGAACCTGTCACGGGTTAAAGTCAGAAACCCCCTGTTCCTGCTGGATGAGATCGACAAGATGGCCATGGATTTTCGCGGCGATCCGGCCTCGGCATTGCTTGAAGTGCTCGATCCTGAGCAGAACAACAGTTTCGCCGATCATTACCTGGAGGTCGAGTTCGACCTGTCCGACACCATGTTTGTGGCTACGTCGAACAGCATGAATATACCCGGTCCCTTGCTCGATCGGATGGAAGTCATCCGTATTCCCGGGTATACCGAGGACGAAAAGCTGAATATCGCAATCAAATACCTGATTCCCAAGCAAATTAAGGAAAATGGTCTGAAGCCGGAGGAGATTGCTTTCAAGTCGAACGCGGTGAGTGAAATTATTCAGCGCTATACACGCGAAGCCGGTGTGCGCAATCTCGAGCGTGAAATATCCAAGATCTGTCGTAAGGCAGTTAAGGCGATGTTGCTTAAACCGAGCACTCGAAAGCTGACCATTACGGCTCAGAACATTGATAAATACCTGGGCGTAAAGCGCTTTCGCTTTGGTTCGGCGGATGAGAAAGACCAGGTTGGCCAGGTGACCGGGTTGGCCTGGACCGAAATGGGTGGTGAATTGCTGACCATCGAATCCGCCGTTGTCGATGGTAAGGGCAAGTTCGTCCAGACCGGGCAGTTGGGGGACGTCATGAAAGAGTCAATTCAGGCTGCAATGACCGTGGTGCGCAGTCGTGCCGAAATTCTCGGGGTCAATCCCGAGTTTAACGAGAATAAGGATATTCACATTCATGTGCCCGAAGGAGCTACCCCAAAAGACGGTCCGAGCGCAGGCGTTGGTATGTGCACCGCATTGGTTTCCGCGTTAACCGGCATCCCGGTGAGGGCAGAAGTGGCCATGACAGGGGAAATCACTCTGCGTGGAGAAGTCCTGCCGATAGGCGGTTTGAAAGAGAAATTGCTGGCCGCACATCGAGGCGGCATAAGCACGGTTTTGATTCCCGAGGAAAATGAAAAAGACCTCGTCGAAATCCCGGATAACATCAAGGCCAAGCTGAAGATTATTCCGGTGCGCTGGATCGACCAGGTGCTTGACGTTGCTCTCGCACATCAGCCGACACCTTTACCGAAAAGGTCGGAAGCAACGCCGGTGGCAGCTAAGGACAAGGTAAAAGAGAAAAAGTCAAGCCGTGTCAGGGCACATTAGTTGATTGCGTAAATAATGCGATTTATTTACCGATTTCGGCCAATATAGGTTGACCCTCATGGCTGCTATTGGTTTAATTCACCGCTCTGGGCGGGAGGATGCTACGAGCGTAACTCGTTGCTCGCTAGTGACGAAAACAAGCAAAAATCAGACTTGCGTTGACGTCCGCCCTTCGGGCAAAAAATATATCAACTTAACCAAATGGAAGAAATCTAATGAATAAATCTGATTTGATCGATGCTGTTGCAAGTGCTGCAGACCTTAGTAAAGCCGACGCTTCTCGCGCTGTCGATGGCGTAATTGGAGCAGTTACCCAAGCGCTCAAGTCTGGTGACCAGGTAACCGTAGTGGGCTTTGGCACTTTCCTCGTTCGTCAACGTGAAGCACGTGCCGGGCGTAATCCTCGCACAGGTGAGACCATTCAGATTAAAGCCTCGAAAGTACCCGCATTTAAGGCTGGCAAAGCACTTAAGGACGCAGTAAACTAGCGCACTTTTTTGGCTACACCGGGTGCTTAGCTCAGCTGGGAGAGCATCGCCCTTACAAGGCGAGGGTCGGCGGTTCGATCCCGTCAGCACCCACCAACCAATCAGGAGTGGTAGTTCAGT
>JAJDOF010000125.1 GCA_022340305.1 Gammaproteobacteria bacterium | reverse complement strand
GAGGTAGTAGTGCTTTAGCACTTTCTGGAAACCAAAGACGGAGTCTGGCTTGGGGCAGCACCACTCGGCTGCGTCGATCGTGCCTTTCTCAAGCGCTGGCAGGATGTCGCCGCCGCCCATAGCAACCGCTGGAACACCGATTTCAGCGTATGCGGCACCCACCATGCCCGGAGGTGCACGGAAGCGCATTTGACGGAAGTCATCCATTGATTTGATAGGCTTTGGGAACCAGCCGAGTGCCTCAGGGCCGACCGGCTGCAGCATGAATCCTTTGACGTTCACGCCCATTTCACCCCACAGGCGATCATACAGCTCCTTGCCACCGCCGTACTGGAACCAGCTCAGGAACGCGATGTTATCGAGACCTACACCGGCACCTGCAATAGGCGCGCCAAACAGGTTAGCCGCAACGTGCTTGCCACCCCAATAGTGTGTCCAGGCAAAGCCACCTTCAACGAGCCCCGCGTCGACGGCATCCATGATGTCGCGTGGTCCAACAACAGCTCCTGCCGGCAGAACTTCGATGGTGAGCGAGCCATTGGTCAGCGCTGCGACATCGTTACCGAACTCCTTCAACATAACGACTTCGTCAGCTGAGCTGGGTAGCACCGACTGGATACGCAAGACCTTGCCCTTGTCTGCCGCCATGGCAGACGATGCCATGAGGGTCAGGGCTACTGCACTGGCAGCAATATATTTTAGTTTTTTCATGTCTACTCCTCAAATTATAAGAAAGCCTTCGCCATGTTATGCTTCGCGAGGCTGAAGGCAACACCCCGGTGCTTATTGGGCCGGCGGACCGACCCCAGTTCAATGTCGAATACCGACAAAAATTAGGTTAAATGAGACTCCCAGTCTCGATATTACAACTTTTTTCAGTTAAGTAACAGAGCTAAATATACATAAATTTCGGTATGCCAAAAACCGAACTTGACGGAGCTATTCAGAGTATGGCCACCTGACAGATTCGTCAACGCTTCTTAAACGAGAATATTCGTTCCATTTTAGCGGCAATTATTGTATCGTCTAATCGAAACATATAATGAGGGGCTCGTGGATCAATTCGACTATATCGTCGTTGGCGCCGGATCGGCTGGCTGCGTGCTCGCCAATCGGCTGTCGGCAAATCCGGCGCACAAGGTGCTGTTACTCGAGGCCGGTGGTAAGGACTTTAGCCCGTGGCTGCACATTCCGGTCGGTTATTTCAAGACCATGCACAACCCGGCTTTCGACTGGTGTTACATGACCGAACCCGATCCCGGCATTGCCAATCGACAGCTGCAGTGGCCGCGCGGCAAGGTGCTCGGCGGTTCCAGCGCGCTCAACGGTTTACTCTACGTGCGCGGCCAGCCCGAGGACTACGATCGCTGGGTCGAGCTCGGCAACCCGGGATGGTCTTACGACGATGTGCTGCCTTACTTCAAAAAATCGGAAGACAATTCGCGCGGTGCCGATGCGTTTCACGCCGTCGGCGGGCCGCAAAAGGTCTCCGACCTGCGTCTGCGGCGCCCGATCGCTGAACATTTCATCCAGGCGGCCACCGAAATCGGTATTCCGCTGAACGAAGACTACAACGGCAGCCAGCAGGAGGGCGTCGGTTATTTCCAGCAAACCGCGTATAACGGGTTCCGCTGGAGTACCGCGAAAAGTTTCCTGCGCCCCGCCAGGAGGCGCGCCAATCTAAGCGTGGTGACCCGCGCCCAGGTCACCGACCTCGTCTTCGACGGCAAGCGCGTCACCGGGGTCAACTATCGGCGCGGGCAGGAACGCAACACCGCAAACGCCAGCGCCGAGGTCATTCTCAGCGCCGGCGCGATCAATTCACCGCAAATCCTGCAGAATTCCGGTGTCGGCGATCCGGCGCGGTTGCAGCAGGCCGGCATCGATACGCGCCACGCGCTGCCCGGCGTCGGCAAGAACCTGCAGGACCATTTACAGATACGCCTGGTTTTCAAAACCAATAAGCATACCCTCAACGATGAATTGAACAACCCACTAAAACGCATGATGGTTGGCATGCAGTACATGCTGACGCGCACCGGTCCGCTGACGCTGGCGGCGAGCCAGGTTGCGATCTTCACGCGCTCCAGCGAGGACGTCGAGCGTCCCGACATCCAGTTCCACATGCAACCGCTTTCGGCCGACAAGCCCGGCGACGGCGTGCACCCGTTTTCGGCATTCACGTCGTCGGTATGCCAGCTGCGTCCTTTCAGCCGCGGTGAAGTCGTGGTCGAAACCAGCGATCCGATGGACTACCCGAAAATTTACCCGAATTATTTATCCGACGGGCGCGACTGTGCGGTTGCGATCGGCGGCATCAAGGTCGCGCGCCGCATCGCCGAGGCGCCCGCCCTGCGTAATTGCGTCATCGACGAATACGTGCCGGGGCGCGAATTCCAGAGCGATGAAGAATTGCTCGACGCCGCGCGCCGTTACAGTCAGACAATCTACCATCCAGCGGGTACCTGCAAGATGGGAAATGACGATGCGGCGGTGGTCGATCATCAACTGCGCGTGCATGGAGTCGAAGGCTTACGCGTCGCCGATGCATCGATCATGCCGGAAATAGTGTCCGGCAATACCAACGCGCCGACAATCATGATTGCGGAGAAGGCAGCCGACATGATTCTGGGCAAAAAGTAGGAATCTGGCTGCAATAACGTCGGTATCGTCGGCGCCTCGGTACGCCGACCATGCTGACCGAGTACCTGGTGACACTGGATATGTCTCCTTATCTGATCCTGTTCATGATCATGGTGCTGATTTTTCTGCTGGGCTGGCCGCTGGAATGGGTGCCGATCGTATTGATCATCCTGCCGATTCTGTTACCCGTCGTCGCCAAGCTCGGCTTTAACCTGACCTGGTTCGGTATCCTGGTGGCGGTGAATCTGCAAACCGCCTGGCTATCGCCGCCGGTGGCGCTATCCGCCTATTTTCTCAAGGGTGTGGTGCCGGAATGGGATCTCAAGGACATCTATGGTGGCATGATGCAATTCATGGGTATTCAATTGCTCGGCCTGATCCTGATCATCACCTTTCCACAGATTGCACTGTGGTTGCCCGGCTACCTGTACCCAAGCCCCTGATCCACAGCTGCCGCGTGCCAGGGACGGCGCGCTCAGTGTGCGGCCCCGAAAACTGTATTGCCAACTGGCCAGGCCAACATCAGCAAAAGCGATCGGCCTGATCGAATTTAATGGTTGTCGTCGGCGGAAAAATTCCCCTAGCATGCGCCTGAATTTTCACTCCCCAGGATTTCCTCTTGTTTGATCGAAGGCCTACCGGCTTGCAGGCCTTTACCGGGCATGCGGGTGAGCCCATTGCGCGCCTGAATGCCTGTGAAGGTTTCGCGCGCTCACTACTGGTCGGGATAATTCCGCTGCTCGCCCTGGAAGCGCTGGGCAGCAAGGAAATGGTGACGCGTGCCTACCTGGCAGCCTCGATACTGACCCTGTTAATCACACTCAATTTTGCCGGGCTGGAACGCCTGTTGCAGCGGCGCTGGGTATTGACTCTGGGCGTTGGCTGCACGCTCACAGCGATTGTGATTCTGGTCTTTGGCGAGGGCTGGGTGATGTCGATCGCTATCGGGCTGCAGTCCGCCGCAGCCTCGCTATTTTCGGTATGTCTGTCCCTGTACATCATGGATTACATCGGTAAAAAGGAGTTGATTTTCACCGAGTCGAAACGCCTGTTTTACACCGGGATTGCATGGATGATCGGGCCGGTCCTCGGCGTTTGGCTATGGGAGGACGTCAATCACTGGGCGCCCTTTCTGTTGTCAGCTTGCGCGGCCAGCACGATGCTTGCCTATTTCTGGTACCTGCGCCTGGGGCAAAACCAGGTCATTCAGAGGGCGAAAAGACCCTCGATCAATATCCTGCGCATCATTCCGCGGTTTTTTGCGCAATCTTCGTTGCGCATCGCCTACTGGATTACCTTGTCGCGTTCGATTTTCTGGATGACCGTGTTTATCTATGCACCGATTTACGTGGTGGAATCAGGCCTGTCGAACTGGGTTGCGGGGATGTTCTTATCGCTGGTCAGTTCCCTGTTGATCGCCAGTCCGTTAATCCGTCGCCTGGCCGGGCGTTATGGCACCCGCCCACTCATCGTCTATGCGCTGTGGTTAACCGGTATTTCCATGGCGATGTTGTTTTTCATCGGCGCAGCGAAACCCATCGGCCTGCTGTTCTGGGTGGTCGCGTCGCTCGGCGGGGCGATCGTCGACGTGCTCGGCAATATTCCGTTCATGCGCATGGTCAAGCCGCGTGAGCGCACCGAAATGACGATGATCTTCTCGACCTGGCGCGAGGGATCGCAATTACTGACACCGTTACTGGTATCGATGGTGCTGCTGGTGGCGCCGTTCGAAGCCTATTACCTGTTGCTGGCCGCTATCCTGATCAGTGCGGCCATTGTCGCCACTTTCCTGCCGGGAAGACTTTGATTTGCGGGGTTAAAGATTAGTCCGGACTTTAATCACCGCCTCGTGCCAGTCGGCGAGCAGTAGACTGGCCGCGCTTTTCTCCAGCGATGGAGCAAATTCGCGATCAGCCTGCCAGCGCCCGGCGATGTCCTCGAGCGAGGTGAATATTCCTATTTGCAGGCCGGCGAGGTAAGCGGCGCCGAGCGCGGTGGTTTCGGTCTGTGCCGGCCGTTCCACGAGTATCCCGAGCAGATCGGCGAGAAACTGGCACAGCCAGTTGTTCTGTACCATGCCGCCATCGACACGCAGCCGGGTAGGTGTCAGTCCATCGCGGCGCTGCGCTTCGAGCAGATCGAAGGTCTGGTAGCATACCGATTCAAGCGTGGCGCGTACCAGTTGTGCTGGTCCGGTATCGCGCGTGATGCCGAAAATCGCGCCGCGCGCATCGGGATCCCAGTGCGGTGCCCCCAGTCCGGTAAATGCAGGTACCAGGTAAACTCCGTGATTGGAGTCCAGCGATGCCGCCAGAGCCTCGGTTTGCTCGGCCGAAGTGATGATAGCGAGGCCATCACGTAACCATTGCACGGCAGCGCCGGCAACAAAAATCGATCCCTCGAGGGCATAGGTAGTTTTGCCGTTCAGCCGGTAGCCAACTGTAGTCAGCAGTTTATTGCTTGACGCGAGTGCCTGCTGCCCCGTATTGAGAATCATGAAACAACCGGTGCCGTAGGTGCTCTTGAGCATGCCGGGTTCGAAGCAGGCCTGACCAATCAGCGCAGCCTGCTGGTCACCGGCGACACCGGCGATCGGGATTCCGACGCCGAGCAAATCCTTGCTGGTGGTACCGAAATCGGCTGCGCAATCGAGCACCTCGGGCAGCAGCGATGCGGGGATCGCAAGCAGTTCGAGTAACTCGCTGTCCCAGCATTGTTGATGAATGTTGAACAGCAGGGTACGTGATGCGTTGGTGGCGTCGGTGACGTGTGACTCGCCACCGGTTAGCCGCCAGATCAGGAAGCTGTCGATAGTGCCGAAGGCGAGTTCGCCTTTTGCGGCGCGCGCGCGCGCGCCGGAAACATTATCGAGAATCCAGTTGAGCTTGGTGCCCGAGAAATAAGGGTCGAGCAGCAGGCCGGTTTTGGCGGCCACATCGGCTTCATGCCCCTGTTGGCGCAATTCATCGCAGAATCCGGCCGTGCGCCGGTCTTGCCAGACGATGGCGTTGTAGATTGCCTTGCCACTGGCACGGTCCCAGACCACCGTGGTTTCACGTTGGTTGGTGATGCCGATGGCGGCGATGCTGCGCCGTTTGGAACTCGCCTGTTCCAGTGCCTGGCGCACTACCTCCAGCGTGGTACTCCAGATTTCCTCGGGATCGTGCTCGACCCAGCCACCTTTTGGAAAATGCTGGGTGAATTCACGTTGCGCGGTAAATGCCGCGCGCCCGTTTTTGTCGAACAACATCGCCCTCGAGCTGGTAGTGCCCTGATCGATGCTGAGAATATACTGGTCCATTACTGCCCCCATTTGTTCTGCGTGGTTTGATGCTTAGGTCCGACGTAGGTTGATACTTAGATCTGACAAGTTTACCGTCATTGCCGCGTAAGCGGCGGTCCGACGTATCGGAATCTCGTATCGCGAGCATGACTTTTTTTGGTGGCCCTGCGCACTCGCGTGCGCAGGACAGCTAGTCGAAATACTCATCGATACGTTGCTGTGCCTTGTCGCCAAACAGTATTTTACAGGCTTGCAGCAACCCGGGTGATTGCCGCAGCGTTTCCCGCGGCAGTAATAGTTCGATTTTCGAGCGCCGTCGCAGGTAATCTTCGAGCTTGACGATCATTTCGTGTTGCGCCAGGTATTCGATCTCGCAGCGGCGGATGCCGGCCTGCGCGATCAACGGTTCGGCGAGCGAGGCATCCTGTTCGATCGCATCCAGCATGGCATCGGCATTCGCCGCATAACGTCGCCACAGGCGTTCACTCAATGCCTCGTGGGTATCGCTGGCGACGATCTCGTCCAGTCCCAGCCTGTGGGCGCGGTTGAAAAATGCCGCGCGCGCATCGGCGCCGGGCTCGCCATACCATTTGCCGACGGCTTGCAAGTCGAGCCCAAGCCTTGCCGCCTGTGCGCAAATTTCCTCGCCGACATTGAGGCAATCGGTCAGTTTGCCGCCAAAGATACTGATGTGCTTGCGTGGGGCAGTTACTTCGATCACGTGCTTGCGTGACAGGTGATGGACATCCATCGAACCACCCCTGGATTTGGGTGCCGCCAGCGGGCGTACGCCGCAGCGTTCGGCAATCACGTCTTCGCGACGCAGCGGCGTTGGCAGGTCCAGTCGGGCATTGATATTCGACAGTACGAAGTCGCGATCCTCGTCAGTCACTGCGGTCAGCGGGTCGTCGACGCGGGTGTCGGTGGTGCCGATGCAGGTCCGGTTTGCCATTGGAATCGCAAAAAACAGGCGTTCGTCGCTGGCGAAGAATGCCAGCACGCGGTGCTTGTCTGAAAGCTGCGGTACGATCAGGTGAATGCCTTTGGATAGCAGGTGGTGATTCTCTGTTTCTATTCCGCTGAGTTTATTGTGCTGGTCGACATAGGCGCCCGCCGCATTGATGAGAATTTTTGAGCGAATGGTAAATCTCCTGCCGCTCTCCTTATCCATTACCTCGGTTTTCCAGTCGCCCCCGGCATTACGAACGGCGCCGCTGGATTCGACATAGTTTGCTGCAACACAACCTTTATCCATCGCACTGCGTACAAAATTGAACACGAAGCGCGCATCGTTATCGTGCAGGAAGGCATCCGAGTACTCGATGCCGGCGCTGCTGGCGACCGTATCGATCAGCGGTTCGCTTTGCTTTATCTGCTCGACCGACAGCAGGCGCGGGGTGCGTGTCCGGCCGCGCCCCAGCAACCAGTAAAGCCAGGTACTGGCGAGTATCACCCAGGGATGAAAGCGGAACTGGCGGTTGAGGGTCATCAGGAAACGGATTTCCTTGACCGTCGACGGGAAGCTGTCGAGCAGTTCATTGCGCGATTTGCACAGGCCGGCAACGAGACCGAATTCGTAGCCTTCCATATACTTGATGCCGCCCCACACGAGGTTGGAAGATTGCTGGCTGGTAAAGCCGGCAAAATCGCGCGCATCGATCAACGCCACGCGCGCGCCGCGCGCGGCCAATGCGGCTGCCGACACGGCGCCGTTGATGCCACCGCCGATAATCAGTACGTCAAATTCTTCTGTCGCTAGCCGCGATACATTGCTGTCACGTAGATCCACGAGACTATGCCTGCGTTCGACTTTCGCCGTCTAATGGCATTTCAGACCTTCCTGAAGACAAAAACAAACCAGCCGATTGCAAGTGCCAGCGCACCCCATAACGGCGCCCCCATAAAGGCCAGCCACCCCAGGCTGATAAAGCCGGTGCCCAGCCAGGAAATGAAAAGACGATCGCCCCGGGTAGTGTCGATCCCGAAAACTCCGAGCCGTGGATTGCCGCCCGGACTGAATTTTTCCCACACCCCCATGACGACGATCGAAATCGCGACGGTAATGAAAAACGCCGCAGTCGGCCAGGTCCAGGCCATCCAGGATAAATCTATCATGATGTTTGCATAGCCTCAGACCCGTCCCAGGGCAAAGCCCTTGGCGATATAGTTGCGCACGAAGTAGATGACGATCGCTCCGGGAATAATGGTTAGCGACCCGGCGGCCGCCAGCAGCCCCAGTTCGTAACCCGAGGTGCTTGCCGTGCGCGTCATGATCGCTGCAATAGGCTTGGCGTCTACCGAGGTCAAAGTCTTCGCGAGCAGTAATTCTACCCATGAGTACATGAAACAAAAGAAGGCGGCGACGCCGATGCCTGCGGCGATCGTGGGAATAAAAATGCGCACGAAAAAGCGCCAGAAGGAGTAGCCGTCGAGATAGGCGGTTTCATCGAGTTCCTTCGGTATCCCGGACATGAAACCTTCGAGGATCCAGACCGCCAACGGTATGTTGAACAGGCAGTGCGCCAGCGCGACGGCGAGATGCGTGTCGAACAACTCGATCGCCGAGTAGAGTTGAAAAAACGGCAACGCGAACACGGCGGGCGGCGCCATGCGATTGGTCAATAACCAGAAAAACAGGTGCTTGTCGCCAAGAAAACGGTAGCGCGAGAAGGCGTAGGCAGCTGGCAGTGCAACCGAAACCGAGATGACGGTGTTGAGGCACACATAAATCAACGAATTGATGTAGCCGTTGTACCAGGTCGGATCGGTGAATATCTTGGTGTAGTTAGCGAGGGTGAATTCCTGCGGAAAGAAAGAGAAGCCGCCGAGAATTTCGTTAGTGGTTTTGAATGACATTGATAGCAAGCCGTAGATCGGCAGCATCAGGAACAGGATATACAAACTTGGCAGAATCCACTTCTTGTTCATCTTTACTGCTCCTCGTTGCGCATCATGACGGTATAAAACACCCAGCAGATCAATAACACCACCAGGAAGTAGATGAGTGACATCGCCGCCGCAGGACCGAGGTCGAACTGTCCCAACGCAATTTTCACCAGGTCAATCGAAAGAAAGGTGGTGGTATTACCGGGTCCACCGCCTGTCAAAACGAAGGGTTCGGTATAAATCATGAAACTGTCCATGAAGCGTAACAGGATGGCGATCGTCAGCACGCGCTTCATTTTGGGTAACTGGATATAGCGGAACACCGCCCAGGGGCTCGCGCCATCGATATGCGCGGCCTGGTAGTAGGCATCCGGAATCGAACACAGACCGGCGTAACACAGCAGTACCACCAGTGATGTCCAGTGCCAGACATCCATCACC
>JAJDOF010000045.1 GCA_022340305.1 Gammaproteobacteria bacterium | reverse complement strand
TGCACGGTTGTCGCATCGGCAACCAGTGCCTGATCGGCATGGGCTCGATCGTCACCGACAATGCCGTCATCGAGGATCGCGTCATGATCGGTTCCGGCAGCCTGGTGCCACCCAACAAGGTGCTTGCATCCGGCTACCTCTACCTCGGCAACCCGGTGGTGCAAAAACGCCCCTTGAGCGAGCGTGAAATCGAATTCCTGTCCTACGTGGCCGAGCACTACGTGCTGATGAAAGAATCTTATTGAGGCCTCTGCTATGAAACGCTGGGAATGCATTGTTTGCGGGTTTATCTACGACGAAGCCGAAGGCTGGCCGGAAGACGGCATTGCCGCTGGCACGCGCTGGGATGACGTACCTGTTGACTGGTTGTGCCCGGATTGCGGCATGGGCAAGGATGATTTCGAAATGATCGAGACATAACTAGGGTACAATTAGCAGCGCGCGGAGCAACAGGCCCCTGGTTAAAATCGAATAATTTCTTTATAACCCGGGAATACTTGACTATAAGTACCCCATGAAGCCTGTTCGACGGGCTGTTACCATAATTTAACTCAGGTGGTGCCGGCAAATGAAAATCATACCCTCAACCAAGGTGGCTCCTACGGCGAGCACGAGGCTAAGAAACTTCGACCTGTCGGTCGAGGAAATCAGGATCGAGCGCGCCATCAAGGAAATGACCGATGCCTTTGACAAGATCTCGGAAAATAACCCCGATCCGGCGCGGCTCGATTACTACAGCAATGCAATCAAGAAGCTCGAAGAACAACTCGACGATATCCGCGAAAATACCCTGATTCGATAGCCGCTGCGTCGTACGGCAGACCTGCCTCACATCCGTCAGTGATTTAATCTTCCCAGCCAGCCTTCCCGTAATCTCAGCGCGGCTCCCATTGCCGAGCGATTTCCCGTAAGCCAGTCAACGCCAGCTCGAGGGTTTCGCGAAAGCGTGCCACCTCGGGGTAGACCATGTAGGCCGGGCGCTGCATGGTCGGCGCTTCCGCGACCACGAACAGTTCAGCGCGATCGATAGCCGGCTGCACCACGCGCATCGGAAAATAACCCGACCCTCCATTCTGGCGGATATACTCGAGCCCGAGCGAACCCAGTCCAACCGAAACCGCCGGCGTATCCATATCGGGAAAAGCCTCGCTGTGGCGGCGGCGAAATTCGGCCCCCCAGTCGACAAACACGTAATCCTCGATCCAGCCTTCCGTCAACTTGCGCTGATCGGTGGCCACCAGGATCAGGGTTTCTTCGAGCAAGTCCTCGATCACCAGCCCCGGCGTCTGGCGCGGATTATACATCACGCCGATATCGAGCAGACCGTCGGAGAGTTGGCGCATCAGGCTCGGTGAATAATCCGCTTCGACGTGAATCGCAATGTCACTCGCATTGTGGCGCATCCACGGAATCCATTTCAGGATCAGGCTGTCCCACAGGCTGACCTGCGAGCCGAGACCAATGCCGTGGCTGAAATTTTCCGGTAACGATATGCGCTGTTGCGCCTGCTGCCAGAGGCGTTGAATGTTGAGTGCATACTGGCGGAAATGCTGGCCAGCCGAGGTCAATTCGACACCCGAATGGCCGCGTTTGAACAAAATCCTGCCAAAGCGGTCTTCCATCGCCTTGACGCGCGCGCTGACAGTCGACTGGGTGACGTGCAGATTCTCGGCGGCGCGGTTGAAATTACCGCAATCGGATATTTCCAGAAAGGTTCGAATATGGTCGATTTTCACAACAGTTCCAGGCGATGCCTCAATCGGATAACCCGATCATACTAACCATAAAAAGTTGTTTTTCAAATGCCTGCGATCACCTAAACTTCATTTCTCGTTATATTTCCGGTTACTAGCGTGGTAACGCGAATCTTAAATCACATGACCGGTGCCGCCGGTGGCGCCAGCATTCTGGTATTCGGCCTGTTCCTGTTCTCGATCCAGGACGTCATCATCAAGTATTTCAGCGGTGATTACTCGGTCCTGCAAATCGTTTTTGTGCGGGGCCTTATCGCGATGCTGCTGTTACTGTCGCTGTTTGCAATGATGCGCGAACGCATCCCGCTGCTGTCGAAACGGCCCCTGCTGATGCTGTGTCGCGGCCTGTTCGGATTTTCGTCCTATACCTGCTACTACCTCGCGGTCGCCGCGATGCCGCTGGCCGAGGTCGTGACGATCACCTTCACCATGCCGTTGTTCGTGACCGCCATGTCCGCGGTGATTCTGCGCGAAAAGGTGGGTATCCGCCGCTGGGGGGCGGTAATCGTGGGCTTCGCCGGCATATTGATCATTTTGTCACCGCGCGGGGAGTTCAATCCGCTGGCGGTATTGTTCGCATTCCTTGCCGCGCTAACTTACGCGACGCAAACTATTTTCACGCGCTTTCTCGGCAGTCACGATCACCCTTTGACTATCGCCTTCAACGCTATTTTTGTCTTTACCTGCGCCAGCGCCATCCTCAGCCTGTCAATGCACAGCGGAATACTGTCGGTCTCGTCGAGCCATCCGTCACTTGCTTTTTTCGGGCGCGACTGGATGATGCCGGGGAGCTTCGACTCGCTGTTGATGCTGGCGATCGGCATGATTGCGGCGATCGGCTTTTACTGCCTGTCGCAGGCTTACTGCGTGTCCGAAGCCAGTGCGATCGCACCGTTTGAATTCACCTATATTCTATGGGCGGTGTTGTTCGGCTTCCTGTTCTGGAACGAAACGCCCGGGCCGACTACCTTCATCGGCATTGCGGTGCTGGTCAGCAGCAGTCTCTACATCTGGTACCGCGAACGCAAGATCGACTTGCCCGAGACCGCCGTATTGCCCGTGCAGGCAACCGGCATCGCGCCCCAGGATGCAAACTGATCGAACCGCGTTTTTACCCGCTCCCTGAAATTATTTTGAAGATATAATTCAGCGACTTGAACAACAACCTGTTACAGGATGGCGCCTGACTACCACTGGTAGGCGCTTGCGATAAAGCGCGCCACCGGTTGCTGAAAGACCTTGCGGGCAACGCCCTGACCGATACCGTAGCACAGGTGCAAGGGTAACAGGTGCTCGCTGCGCGGATGGCAATAGGCCGCATGCGGCGCTGCCTGCCAGTTCACCAGGCGCTGTTCGCGCTCGACTTCCGGCAGGGCCGAAGCGCTCAGGGTTTGTGCCAGCCAGTCCTCGAAGGCCTGGTTGCGCGGATCGATAGAATCGTCGCGCTTGCTCATCAACGCCTGCATGTTATGAAATGAAAAACCCGAGCCGAGCACCAGCAGGTTGTCGCTTTTGAGCGCGGCCAGGGCCTTGCCGATGCGCACATGTAACCCGGCATCGAGGCTCGCCGACAGGGAAACCTGGATGCAGGGGATATCGGCCTCGGGATACATCAGCAACAGCGGCACAAACAGGCCGTGATCGAAACCTCGCTGCGTATCCAGCCGTGACTCGATGCCGGCGCTGTGCAGCAGCCTGTGCACACGTTCGGCCAGTTGCGGATGCCCGGCCGCCGGGTACTGATAGGCGTAGGTTTCGGGTGGAAAGCCAAAGTAATCGTACAGCAGCGGCGGGTTTGCGGACGCGGTAATCGCGATATCCGTCTCTTCCCAGTGCGCGCTGATCACGACGATCGCATCCGGCTTGTCGATGCTGGTCGGGAAGTCGCGCAAAAAACGGTTCAGATCGGCGTGACCGGAATCGCCCATCAAGGGTAACGGCCCGCCACCGTGCGGGATGTAAAGTACTGTCGCCCTATCAGTCATCGCTCAACAGACGCTGGATCGCCTCCTTCAATTCAGTTGCGATTTCACTGTTGTTGACCACTCCGCGTTCACTATCGAAGTTCTCATAAAAATTCGGCATCGACACGCAACCGCGAATGTCGCCACCGAACCTCGGGATCTGGACAAGCGCCAGCTCCAGCACCGACTGACCGCCGCGACCGCCCGGTGAGGTGGCCAGCAAAACTATTTTTTTGTCCTTGTAGACTTTTGCCTCGATGCGCGACATCCAGTCATAAAGATTTTTATACGCCGCGCTGTAACAGCCGTTATGTTCGGCAAAGGAAATGATCAGTGCATCGCTATCATGGATCTTGTCGAGGAACTCCTGTGCCGGTTGCGGCTGTCCAAGTTCGGCCTCGCGATCGACGCTGAACAGGGGCAGTTCGAAATCATTGAGGTCGAGAATTTCGACCTCGGCATCCTCGACCAGCCCGGCGGCACAGGTAACGAACTGCCGGTTGATCGAGCTGCGGCTGCTGCTGGCCGCAAAACAGGTTACCTTAGTTCTCATGGTGACCCCTTTGTCAGAATCAGGTTTTCACGATTGATCAACTCCGGGTCGTCCTGGTAACCGAGGATTTCCGGGATCAGGCGACTGGCCTTGCCAATGATTTGCTTGCATTCATCGGACGGATAATTGACCAGCCCACGCGCCACTTCGCTACCATCAGGCGCGAGGCAGGCAACAACTTCACCGCGATTGAAAATGCCGCTAACCGTCTTGACACCGATCGGCAACAGGCTCGCATTGCGATTGACCAGCACGTCGACCGCGCCATCATCCAGCGTCAACGAACCGGAGCAACGCATGTGGCCGGCGAGCCATTGTTTACGCGCCGCGAGATGCCCTTCACTGGCTTCCAGAAAAGTGCCGAGTGCCTCGCCTTGCACCACGCGCGTAATGACCTGGTCGATACGGCCGGAAACAATCACCGTATGCGTGCCCGAGCGCGCCGCCAACTGCGCCGCGCTGACCTTGGTCTGCATACCACCGCTGCCAAGATGTCCCGCGCTCGGCCCGGCATATTGAGCCAGCTGCGGATCGTTTGCTTCGGCGCGTTCGATCAGTTTGGCCTGCGGGTTATCCGTCGGGTTGGCATCGAACAACCCCTGCTGGTCGGTCAGAATGATCAGCAGGTCTGCCTCGATCAGGTTGGCGACCATCGCGCCAAGGGTATCGTTGTCACCGAAGCGAATTTCTTCGTTGGAGACACTGTCGTTTTCATTGACTACCGGCACGGTGCCAAACCTGAGCAGCGCGCGCAGCGTACTGCGCGCATTCAGGTAACGCCGCCGGTTGGACAGGTCAGCATGGGTTAGCAGAATTTGCGCGCTGTGGATACCGTGCGCCTGGAAACAGACCTCGTAAGCCTGCACCAGGCCCATCTGGCCAACAGCGGCGGTCGCCTGCAATTCGGAGATATTGGTGGGGCGTGTTTTCAATCCGAGCCGGGTGATGCCCTCGGCAATCGAGCCCGACGAAACCAGCACCACGTCGATACCCTGTTCGCGCACAGACGCCATTTGCTCGGCCCAGGCCGCAATCATGACCCGATCGAGCCCCGTACCGCCGCCGGTCAGCAGGGTCGAGCCAATCTTGACGACTACCTTGCTATATCGATTCATCGGTCTCCAGCAACGACATGATGTCTCGGCAAAGCAGGTCCACACCCACACCATTGATAGCGCTGATACTATAAACCGGCCCCCTCCAGTCGAGGCCCCGGGTAATTTCTGCGCAAATCGACTGGACTTCCTCCTCTGCCAGCAGATCGGTCTTGTTCAACACCAACCAACGCGGCTTCTGGTAAAGCGACTCATCGTAGCGCTGTAACTCGCGCAATATCTTCTGCGCAGACTCGACCGGGCTATCCGCAGTCTCGTCCGGTAATACGTCGATGATGTGCAACAACAGGCGGGTACGCTGCAGGTGTTTCAGAAACTGGATTCCGAGACCGACGCCATCGGCGGCACCCTCGATTAAGCCCGGAATGTCAGCAATCACAAAACTGCGGTGCGTGCCGACACTGACCACACCAAGATTCGGGTGCAACGTGGTAAACGGATAATCGGCAACCTTGGGGCGCGCGGCCGACACCGAACGGATAAAGGTCGACTTGCCGGCGTTGGGCATACCCAGTAGACCGACATCGGCTATCAACTTGAGCTCGAGTTTGAGGTCAAACTGTTCACCGGCACTGCCCTTGCTGCTCTGGCGTGGTGCACGGTTGGTCGAACTCTTGTAGCGCGTATTGCCGAGGCCGTGAAATCCGCCGCGTGCAATCAGTATCGGCTCCTCGGTGCTCGACACGTCGGCCAGTAATTCGCCCTGTTCCAGGGTGTTAATGGTCGTGCCCAGCGGCACTTCGATGACGACGTCTTCACCCTTGGCCCCGGTACAATTCTTACTCTGCCCATTAGCACCGCGCTGGGCAACAAAGCGGCGCGTATGGCGAAAATCGGATAGCGTGTTGAGATCGGTGGTGCCAATCACATAAACCGAACCGCCGTCGCCACCATCACCACCGTCGGGGCCCCCGAGCGGAATATACTTTTCGCGGCGGAAACTGACGATACCGTTACCGCCATCACCGGCCTTTACGAAAATATTGGCTTCATCAATAAACTTCATCGCAGAATCATACCATCGGCATATATTATTGCCGGGTTAATAAAAAAAAGCCTCGCGAGGGCGAGGCTTTTTGAATCCAGTGTAAACGCTGGCGTTCGCTAGTTAACCACGCTGATAAAAGTACGGTTATGGCGTCCCTTGACATTGAATTCGACCTTCCCCTCGGCTTTCGCATAGAGGGTATGATCCTTGCCGCAACCGACATTGTCGCCGGGGTGGAACTTGGTACCACGCTGACGCACCAGGATATTGCCCGGAATGACCGCTTCACCGCCAAATTTCTTCACGCCCAGCCGTTTGGACTCGGAATCGCGACCGTTGCGGGTACTGCCCGCCGCTTTCTTATGTGCCATTATTCAGTTCCTATGCCTTGATATCGGTAACTTCGATTTCAGTGTAGCTCTGGCGATGTCCTGCCTGGGTGCGCGAGTGCTTGCGCCGACGAAACTTTATGATTTCGACCTTCTTACCGCGGCCGTGTGCCATGATCCTGGCAGTCACGCTGGCTTTGTCGAGTGTCGGAGTGCCCACTTCAACTTTGTCGCCATCGGCAATCATAAGGACGCCATCGAGCTTGACGGTCGAACCTTCTTCGCCATCGAGCTTTTCTACGCGCAGGGTTTCGCCCTTGGTTACCTTGTACTGTTTTCCGCCGGTGGCGATGACAGCGTACATGTGTTACTCCGCAGCAATACTGAAAAAGGGGGCGAATTCTAGCCGCTGGCGTACTGCAGGTCAATGCCTTTAACCGCCTGATTCACAGAATAATTCCGGGGCTCGGTCCAGGCATCTGCGCGGGGCCGGCCAGGGCCTGCTATTGCGCGCCGCATCGATCAATCAGCAACCTGGGGGAATCGGTCAAAACGCATCGCTTATTATGGTGTAATTGGTCTTCAACCCCAACCGGAGCGATAGTATGCCACAGCAACAACCCCGTTTTTGCCTGTCACGCCACGAGGATGCTCATTTCGAACCGATGCACGGCTACCGTGACTGGCTCAAGATACGAGACCTCGGACTCAATGCCGCAACCAACGGTCAGTATGATGCCTGGGTGACACGCGCCAACAGCCTCGGTGGTTCTACTGGTCGTCATTACCACAACTACAGCTTTCAGATAATGTATGTTCTGAAGGGCTGGGTAAAGATGTACTACGAGGGTGAAGGTGAGTTTATTCTTAATGCCGGCGACTTTGTCTACCACCCGCCCGGTCACGTGCATGATTTCATGGAATATTCCGAGGATATCGAGATTTTCGAACTCGCCTCGCCTGCCGATCACAGTTCGATCGACCTGTGACGCTGGCGTCCGGCTCGCAGGCAACCCGTCTTTAACTTCGGCAGTCAATGGAGTAGTCTAGGTCAGGACTCAATGGGTAATCAGGGCAAGGTGATGACGGATATTTCAGTGATTGGTCTCGGCGCCATGGGCAGCGCACTGGCGTCGACCCTACTGGATAAAGGGTTCTCGGTCACGGTATGGAACCGCTCGCTCGATAAGGCCAAGCCCTTGCGCGCCGCCGGAGCCCAGCTAGCCGAATCCGCCGGGTCCGCCATCGCTTCAAGCCCGGCGACAATTACCTGTATCACCTCCCACGAGCAAACAATCGAGTTACTGCAAGGCCTGACGGCTGCACTGGCAGGCAAGACCATCATAGAGCTGAGCACCGGCGGCGCCGCCGAGGCGGAACAGCTCGCTGCGCTGCTGACCCAAAACGGCGCCAGCTGGTTGATCGGCATCATCAACGCCTACCCGACCGCGATCGGTAAAGACGAAACCGTACTCACCGTGGTAGGCGAGCCCGAAGTCTGGCAAAACTGGCAGCGGGTGATCACCACGCTGGGCGGCAGTTCCAGGCACGTCGGCACCGAGGCCGGCATGGTCGCGGCACTGTTCGCGGCCTTGTTCACCACCCGCCAGGGATTCATGTTCGGCATGATTTATGGCGGCCTGGTATGCAAACAGGCAGGCATACCGCTCGATGTTTTCGCCGAACAGATTCCAGTTTCACTTGGAGTTCTGCCGAGTTACTACCAGTATTTTGCCGATACCGTGCCGGGCGGAAACTTCGACAATCCACCCGCTACCATGGCCACCTACGCCGCCGCACTGGACGATGCGCTCAGTACCTTCAAGGCAACCGGTACGGCGGCCGAGCTACCACAATTGTTCAGTGATCTCGCGCATCAGGGCGTCGATGCCGGTCTCGAGGACAAGGCACTCACCGCACTGGTCGAGTTGCTCGGTAAAAAATAAACCGGCCAGGCTAAACGGCCGGCGGCATATCGGACTGCCTGCTAGAGGAGTTGCGAATGGTTGACAGCAGGCATAAATCCGCCAAGGCGAGCAAGCTGGCGCCGCTGGTTGTCGTCTTCGCTTTCCTTGCCTGCAACGGCACGCTCATTTTGATCGCCGCACTCTCTACCATCGGCATATCTATCTCGATCAACCCGCATCTGCAAGCTGCCGCGATCTCGTTGCTTGCTATCCTGACCCTGTTGCTAATATTCAAGGATTTCAGAACATATCGAAAATACGGTCCTCTGTTTTTTGCCACGCTTGCCAGCGTTACCTTGATCGGCATGATGTACATTCATTTCAACAAGGTAATTGAATCCTTTGCCTTGCTGGTACTTTTTATCGCTGCCCTGTGGAGTTGGCAGCTCAAGCGCCGAGCCTTTACAAAAAAGCCAGGCTTATAACCGGGGCAACTAGCGTGGCAGGCCGGCATCGCACAGGGCGTCGATGAACATTTCCACCATCGCCGGGTTTTTAGCCGGCAGGCGTCCGCGAATGTTGTCCGCGGTGTGATCCGGTTCGAGCTGCAGGTATTCCTGCAGCAGATGCCGCGCGTCTTCGGTATTCCCCGCAATCGAGTATACCGCCGCCAGTTGGCGGCGCGCGGTCGGGTTATCCGGCGCCAGGCGCACAAACTCGGCCGCCGTCGCCTGCGCCTCGGCAAATCGTTTTGCCTCCCAGTAAGCCCAGAACTTACCCATCAACCACATCGGCGTCAGGCTGTCGTGCGGACTGAGCCGCACCGCCTCGTCGAAGCAGACGAGCGCTTCATCGGTTTCGCCCATACAGGAATGTACCAGGCATTTCATGCCCAGCGCAGGCGCAAAGTTGGGATAAAGTGCAATCGCATGATCGAGCGATGCCAGCGCCTCGTCCCATTTCAACGCAAACAGCTTGGCCAAACCCAGTGTGGTGTGTGCCCAGGCATCGTGGTCATCGGCGGCGACCGCCTGTTGTGCGTAACGCATCATGTCCTGCATCGAGCGATCACGTGAGACGGTCCAGCTGTAATACGCCTCCAGCATATGGGTGAAGGCAAGGTCGCTAGCGCCGAACTCACCGCCTGGAACCAGTTTGATCGCGCGCTCGAACAAGATCCGCGCCTGCGCAAGGTGCTCCCGCGCCAGCTTCCACATGTGCCAGCGCCCACGCATCACGCAGTCCCAGGCATTCAAGGTGGTCGGGTCGGCGCGCTGCGCACGCTTCGCCTCGGCGGAAAGAAACTCGGGCGCAACCTCGCCGACGATACTGTCGACAACTTCATCCTGTACGGCGAAAACATCGGCCAGGTCGCGATCGAATTTTCCGGCCCAGACGTGCTTGTCGCTGATTGCATCGACGAGCTGTGCGGTGACGCGCACGCGCTCACCGGATTTACGCACGCTACCTTCAAGCACGTATTGAACACCCAGTTCCTCGGCGGCGCTGCGTATATCGACCCGTTGCCCCTTGTAAATAAACGAAGAATTGCGCGATATTACAAAAAACCAGGGCATGCGTGACAACGCCGTAATGATGTCTTCGGAAATCCCATCACTGAAATATTCCTGTTGCGGATCGCCGCTCATGTTGGCGAACGGCAGTACTGCGATCGAGGGTTTATCCGGCAACGCCAGTAACCCCCTGCGGGCTGGCGACGAGTCAGGCTCCGGGATCTCTGCACCGGCTTGCAGCGTGACCTGGAACGCACGTACCGTTTCTTCGAAACCCTTGATGGTTTGTTCGCCGAGCGACCGAAAATCGAAAGGCAGTCTGCGCGGAATGGTTTCATAGGCCGCGCCCTGGATTACGACTCCGCCGGCCGGCGCCAGTTGTTCGAGACGTTGCGCCATCACGATACCCGCACCGGTGATGGTTCGGTCTGCGATCACCACCTCGCCAATAGAGATACCGATGCGCAACCTTGGGCGAATCTGGTCTTCGAGCATGGCGATGAAGCCCGCCTGGTCCGACTGGAAGGCGAGCGCGGCGCATACCGCGTCTGATGCGCGCTCGAACTCCGCGACCACGGCATCGCCGCGCACCTCGCGTGCGGTACCGCCATAGGATTTTATAATGCCGGCGAAACACTGAAAACAGGACAGAATGCGCTGGTGCGCCAGCGCCTCATTCGCCTGCACCAGGGCGGTCGAACCGAAAACGTCGGCATGCAATAAAACGGCTAGCTTGCGCACTGGTACCTGTGTCATGACCTCACGCCCGGTTACTCATATATCCAATATGGTGCGGCGATACTAGCCTAAGCGCCTGGCATGGACCAGAAATTATCGCCTGCCAATCGTTGCCTAAATCGACCCCGAGCCAGCCTGGAACTGGAGATTTACGAAACCCTTCATATGCCGCAAAGGAACGTCCATGTCCGCATTTCCGCTAACCTTTTTGATTCGGCCTATGCTCGACACAATAAAAATACGGGCATCTTGTTGGGCATGGCATTACGAGCTCGAAAAAATCGCGCCTTTTGGGTTATCATGCGCACTTGAAGCCTTCCAATCAGTAAAGGAAGCTATACTGGGTCCCGAAAACTACTATGAATTTCAATCCTGCAGATATCCGCTTCCAGGACGCGGATCAAGAGACGGAGCTGCCCACGGCTGAGCTGAGCATCGTGATTCCGCTGTTCAACGAGACGCCGATGCTGAGCGAGCTGTTTGCTCGTCTTGAAACTACTATCTCATCGCTTTCGAAGCGCACTGAAGTCATCCTGGTGGACGACGGCAGCAGTGACTCGACCTGGCTCGATATCACGCACTATGCGCCGCAGAGCTTCAGCACCAGGTGCTTCGCGCTGAGTCGAAACTTCGGCAAGGAAGCGGCTCTGACGGCCGGGCTGCATGCTGCTAGCGGACAGGCCGTGGTGATTCTCGACGCCGATTGCCAGGATCCCCCGGAACTGATACCCGAGATGCTGCAGCACTGGGCGCAGGGCGCCGGTGTGGTCAACATGAAACGGCGCAGTCGCGATGGCGAGTCCTGGTTAAAGCGCAAGACTTCATCGATTTACTATCGCCTGCTCGGCATGCTATCCGAAGTACCGATCCCGGCCAACGTGGGAGACTTCCGCCTGCTGGACCGTCGCGTGGTCGACGAAATCAACCGTCTCGGTGAGCGCAATCGTTATATGAAAGGGCTCCTCGCCTGGCCGGGCTTTAACCAGTTGACCCTGGAATACGATCGCCATCCCAGGGTGTCCGGTAATTCGAAATGGAATTACTGGCAACTGTCGAGCCTGGCAATATCAGGAATCACCGCGTTCAGTAATAAACCGCTGCGAATCGCCAGCTGGATGGGCCTGATGGTGGCGATCTCAGCCTTTGCTTATGGTTTATGGATATTGCTGCGCACACTGCTTTATGGCGACCCCGTATCGGGCTATCCCACGATGATGCTGGTGATATTGTTCCTCGGCGGCATTCAACTGATGACCATCGGCATTCTCGGCGAATACATCGGGCGTATATTCACCGAGGTCAAAAACCGGCCCAACTACATTATTCGCGACTCATGCGATCGAGACGGAAGTTCCGTTACCAGTCAGATCAGGGCAATTTGAACACCAGCGGTAACATCATGGCGTTGCTGCGTACGCGCAAGCTATGGCTACTGCTGCTCGGAGTCGGCCTGCTCAGGCTGTTAACCTCATCGATGTATCCACTGCTAGACCCGACCGAGGCGCGTTACGGCGAGATAGCGCGCATCATGGCGGAAACCGGCAACTGGATCGTCCCACAGATCGATTACGGGACTCCTTTCTGGGGGAAGCCACCACTATCATTCTGGGCGAGCGCGCTTAGCATCAGCCTTTTCGAAAACTCCGAATTCTTCCTGCGCTTACCCCATATATTTGCCGCAGCCGGGGTATTGTTTCTCGTCTGGTATTTTGTGCGCGCGCTGGATGGCTCGCGGCGACAGGCGGACATCGCCGCCGCCGTAATCGCCACCACTATTGGTTTCCTCGTTGCCGCGGGTAGTGTCATGACCGACATGTTCCTGTGCCTGGCGATGACCTTGACCATGACCGGATTCTGGCGCGGCTGGCACGGCGAGAAGGCACAGGTTTACCTGATGTACACCGGCCTCGGTATCGGCTTGCTGGCCAAGGGCCCGGTCATCATAATCCTCGTCGGGGTAGCCCTGTTTCCGTGGCTGGTGATCCATTACGGTATTAAAGGTCTATGGCGACCATTGTGGCAGCGACTCCACCTGCCGAGCGGCATCTTGTTAATGCTGGCCATCACAATTCCCTGGTATTGGCTGGCCGAACGCGAAAGCCCGGGTTTTCTGGAGTATTTCATTCTGGGTGAACACTTCCAGCGCTTCATCGATAGCGGCTGGAAAGGGGACCTGTACGGTTCGGGTCACGCGCAGATACGCGGTACTATATGGATTTACTGGCTGGTTGTGGCAATTCCCTGGTCACCGCTACTGCTCATTGCTGCCGGCAGGACGGTGCTGCGAGAGCATTCGTTGCTGCCGCGTGACCAGCTGACATCTTTTGCCCTGCTTTGGATGTGTAGCCCGATGCTGCTGTTCACCCTGGCGGGTAATATTTTGCCCGCCTACGTCGTCCCCGGCCTGCCCGCGATCGGATTGCTGATGATGAACGCCAGCGCACTTAAACCTCTGGCTAACAGTCGTTACCTGTTACTCGTCGGGCCGGCGATGCTGCTCATCATAGGCAGCTACGCAGCACTGATTGCGGCGGACGAGTACAGCGACAAGGACCTGTTAGCCCGCGGGATCGATTCAGGCGACGCCTTGTATTACCTTGATAGCCGGCCCTACTCGGCCCAGTACTATTCCAATGGTCAGGCGACGTTGGCAAAGACGGTTCCGCTTTCAGGGCGCTTCTACCTGGTGATCAAGAACAAGCGTAAACCCGCGGAACTCGATAGCCGGTGTGAACTGCGCTCAGAGAACGATAGACGCCGCCTGTTCTTCTGCCAACTCGACGCCCCTGCATAACCCGGATCTGGCATCTCGTGCACAGTCGGTCATTTTCGCCATGTGCTCGGCAATTCTCACTACCTGGGTCCGCTATTATCGGCCGGCGAAGGCACGCCTTGCTTACTCGAGATCCGGCTTCACCAGGCGCGTAATGCCCAGGGTGAGTAATAGCAACAGGGTAGCGCTGACGACGATAGCAGGGCCGGTCTGCCAGTCAAAGTGGAAGGAACTGGTTATGCCGCCGCCGAGTGCGGCCAGTCCGTACAAGCCACTGATGTAGACCATTTGTTCCGGGCTGCGGCTGAACAGGCGCGCGCTGGTGGTAGGGATTACCAGCATCGCCGCGATCAGCAGTACGCCCATCACCTTCATCATCACCGCGACCAGCAACGCGATCATGATATACATCAGGAACTGTATACGGCGCACTTCTATACCCTCGGCCTGGGCGATTTCCCGGCTCACCGAGACCGCGACAAAGGCACGCCAGTAGCGCAGTAGCAGCACCAGCAACAGCGCCGTGGTCAGTAACAGGTTCAACAGGTCGGCGCTGGTGGTCGCCAGCAAATCGCCAAACAGTATCGCCTCGAGATTAACCGCCGGCCCGGGCAGCAAACCGACCAGGATAATACCGCCAGCGAGCCCGGTATGCGAGATGATCGCTAGCGTGGTTTCCGATAAAGCGCTGTTGAAACTGCTCACTCGGCTCAGCGAAAACACGATCACCAGGGCTACCGCGAGCACACCGAAGATCGGTGCGAGCTGCAACATCAGACCGAGCCCGACACCGAGCACCGCCGCATGACCCAGGGTATCGCTTAAAAAGGCAAGCCGTTGCCACACCATCAGGCAACCCATCGGTGCAGCGATCACGACCATGATCAGGCCCGCGAAGATTGCTCGCAGCAGAAAATCATCGAGCCATTCAGTCATGTTCATGCGTTTCCAGGGCGCCGGAGACATCGTGCTCGTGATCGTGGTGATGCGCGTAGACGGCAATCGACTCCGCAGCCTGGCGGCCGAACAGGGCCAGGTATTCCGGGTGCTGGCTGACCGACTCCGGCAGGCCCGAGCAGCACAGATGCTGGTTGAGGCACAGTACCTGATCGGTTTGCGACATCACCAGGTGCAGATCATGCGAGACCAGCAACACCGCGCATTGCAACTGGTCGCGCAACTCACCGATCAACTGGTACATACGTATTTCGCCGCTGACATCGACACCGGCGGTGGGCTCGTCGAGTACGATCAGGTCGGGCTTGCCGAGCGTGGTGCGCGCCAGTAAAACACGTTTCAATTCACCTTCGGAGAGTGACCGCACCTGGCGATGCCTGAGGTAAGCGACCTCGGACTGGGTCAGGGCCTGTTCAATTTCAGCCGCGGAGGATTGCCGTGTCAGGCGTAACAGGCGTTCGACACTGAGCGGCATCAGGGTATTGACGTACACTTTTTGCGGCAGGTAACCGATACGCAGTTCGGGGCTGCGCTCAACCTTGCCCGAGTAATTGTCAATCAACCCGGTTACAACGTTGGTCAGCGTCGATTTCCCCGCCCCGTTGGGACCGATAACCGTGGTGATCTGCGCGCGCCGTAACTCGAAACTGACTCGATCGAGGATCAGGCGTTTACCCTGCGAGTAGCTGATATCATCGGCGCGTAACAGTAATTCATTGGCCATGTTTATTCGCCATGTTTCTGGCACTGCGCGCAAACCCCGGTAATTTCGACTACGGCGTGGTCGACCGCAAAGCCGATATTATCAGCTTGCGCCAGCAAGCCGGAATCGCCGTTTTCGATTTCGGCCACCTGTTCACAATCACGACAGATCAAAAACTGAGCAGCGCATTGATGACCCGGATGCACACAACTGATGAATGCATTGCGGCTTTCGATGCGATGAATCAAACCCTCCACCAACAGAAATTCGAGCGCGCGATAAACGATCGGCGGAGCGATACGCTCGGCATCAGCAGCCCGATTTAATTCCGCCAGTATGTCGTAAGCACCCAGGGGCTGGTGGCTCGCCAACAGAATTTCGAGGACCTGGCGGCGTCTCGATGTGAGGCGCAGTTTACGCGTCTCGCAGACCTGCCGTGCCGCGGACAGCAACTGGCGCTGGCAACGGCGATGGTCGTGCTTGCGAAATGCGATGTTGGAAGACTTATTTTCACGCGACATAATGTTATATTATAACGTAACTTCACAAACCGCTAGCTTCCGACTTCACCCATGCGTCTCCTGCTGTTACTGATCTGCCTGCCTGTCTACCTGCAATGCACAGCCGCCCTCGCCGCGCCGCGCGTGGTCACCTCGATCGCGCCCTTGCAGGAAATTACCGCGACGCTGATGGCGGGTGTCGCCAGTCCGCAATCGATTATCGCCGACGGCGCTTCGACGCATCATTTTTCATTCCGGCCGTCGCACATGCGTCTGTTGCAGCAGGCCGACCTGGTGATCTGGATTGGTCGCAATTTCGAAGCCGGTTTTCAGCGCGTTGCCGAGACCTTGCCCCGCAGCACTGTCCAGCTTGAAATACTACCCGCGCTCGGCATCGCTGGTGGTGATGGTCACATCTGGTATTCCCCGGCACGCTTACAGCAGCTCATCGAAATCATCACTACCCGGCTGATTGGAATCGATACCGATAACGAGGATCGCTACCGTGAAAATGCAAGACGCCTTTCCCGAGCGATCGCCAGCTGGCGCGCCGCTACCCTCGCAGAAATAAGTACCCGACAACCCCGTTTCATCACCGATCACGAATTTACCAGTCATTTGCAGGCGGACATGGGTTATGCGGCGATCGCTACAATTCACGATCAGCACGACGGCCACGGCGGCCTGCATGAGCTCAGGCAGATCGAGCAACGCCTGCGCCGACAACCCGCAAACTGCCTGCTGACACTGGAGTCACCGGCGGCGCCGTTGGCGCTGGAACTGGCGCAAAAATACCATCTCAAAGTCATCACCCTGGTACCTGCAGCAGCCGATGATGCGCAACAACCTGCCATCATTCGACGCCTGAAGGGGCTCACTTCGGCACTGCGCGAATGCAGCTGATTGCCGCTGCAGATAAACTCACTGAATACGCCCCCAACCAGAATCGATTGCACACCCGGCCCTCAATGGTTACATTCGGCGTAATTACAACGATAAAGCCGATGATATGATCAAACCAGTTGGTGCTGACAAGCTTCTACCCCTTTACATCTACGACGACAGTGAACGTGATCGCCTGAACCAGATAGCGACCGATCTGCCCTCGGTCATCATCAGTTCGTCCGCGGCCGCCAACGCGGTCATGCTAGGCGGCGGTTATTTCACACCCCTGCAAGGTTACATGGATCTGCAGGACGCCCTCGGCGTGGCACGCGAGATGCGCACCAGCAGCGGCGCTTTCTTCCCGGTCCCGGTGCTGAACCTGGTGAAATCGATCGAGGGCATTGAAGCCGGGCAGCAGATCGCATTGCGTGACCCCAACGTCAAGGGTAACCCGGTTATCGCGATCCAGCAGGTCGAAACTATCGAAGCGGTTAACGATGAACAAATGGCGCTGATGACCGAAAAGGTTTACCGCACCACCGACATGGAACACCCGGGTGTCGCCGAGTTCAACCAGCAAGGGCGTTACGCCATCAGCGGCCCGATCCAGGTGCTCAATTTCAGCTATTTCGAAACTGATTTCCCCGCTACCTTCCGCACCGCGGTGCAGATTCGCGCGGAAATCGAAAAACGTGGCTGGCATCGTGTCGTCGCGTTTCAGACGCGCAACCCGATGCACCTCGCGCACGAAGAGCTGTGCCATATGGCTATGGAGCGGCTGAATTGCGACGGGCTCGTCATCCACATGCTGCTGGGCAAGCTCAAGCCGGGCGATATTCCAGCCGATGTACGCGACGATGCGATTCGCACCATGGTGCGTCTCTACTTCCCGGAAAATAGCGCAATGGTTACCGGTTATGGATTCGACATGCTTTATGCCGGGCCACGGGAAGCCGTGCTGCACGCCTATTTCCGGCAAAACATGGGCGCCAGCCACTTCATCATCGGGCGCGACCACGCCGGGGTCGGCGATTATTATGGCGCCTTCGACGCGCAAACCATTTTTGATTCCGAGGTGCCCGCCGATGCACTGGATATCGAGATCTTCCGTGCCGACCACACCGCCTGGTCGAAAAAGCTGAACCGAGTGGTAATGATGAACGAGGCACCCGACCACAGCAAAGAGGACTTCGTGTTGCTTTCCGGAACCCGGGTGCGCGAGATGCTCAGTGAAGGGAAGGCCCCGCCAAAGGAATTTTCGCGCCCCGAAGTCGCAGAAATCCTGATCAAATATTATCAGTCGCTTTAGTCGGTGGTTTATAAATAAAGTTATAAAAACCTCGCTAAGGCTAGATCAAGGACGGTGTCTTTGCGATACTCCGAACTATGTCTGAAGCCACCGCGACCAAGCATCATCCCTATAGTCTGGAAGACCTCAAAAAGCTGACTGACGGCGATATGCTGCGCGTTAACCAGGTCATCAGCGATAACCTGGCATCCGAGGTGGCATTGATCAACCAACTCAGCCAGCACATCATTCTCAGTGGTGGTAAACGACTGCGGCCGATGCTGGTGATCCTCGCTGCCAGGGCCTGCCACTACCAGGGCGACGAGGACGCGCTATTGGCGGCGGTGGTGGAATTCATTCACACCGCGACTCTGCTGCACGACGATGTGGTCGACGATTCCGATATGCGCCGCGGTAAGCAAACCGCGAGTACCATCTGGGGCAACGAGGCGGCGGTGCTGGTCGGTGATTACCTGTATTCACGCGCCTTCCAGATGATGGTCAGGGCGCATTCCATGGCGATTATGGATTTACTCGCCAACACCACCAATATCATCGCCCAGGGCGAAGTACTGCAATTGCTCAATATTCACGACCCGGACACCAGTGAACAAAAGTATCACGACGTCATCTACGCCAAGACTGCGTGCCTGTTTGAAGCCGCGGCGCGCATCGGTGCAATGCTCGGCCAGGTGGGCAGTGGACAGGAGCAGGCCTTGCAGGCCTATGGCAAGCACCTTGGCATTGCTTTTCAACTGATCGACGATGCACTCGACTATTCGGCCAAAAGCGAGGAACTCGGCAAGAACGTAGGTGACGACCTCGCCGAAGGCAAGCCGACGCTGCCATTGATTCGCGCCATGGAAGTCGGCAATGACCGTCAGCGGCGCCTGCTTAGAGACGCGATTAAAAACGGCAAAATCGAGAGTCTTGATGAAATCCGGCAGGTGATCGACGTCACCGGCGCACTGCAGTACACCATCGAGCTCGCACAGTCCGAGGCGGCAGCGGCCAAACAGGCTATCGCGGGTCTCGATGACAGCGAATACCGGCAGGCGATGATGTTTCTCGCCGACTATGCCGTGGAAAGGAGTTATTAAGCGGCCGAGGAAAACCTGGCGCCCAATCTCGGCTATCTGGCGAGCGCTGAAATCGATCGCACAGTGGCATAAGACCTTGCTAAAATCGACTATTAGTGGCATAAAACCCGACCTGATCCGGAACCCGCTAGCAATCTCCCGTTGATGACTAATCTGTTTGAAAAAATGCTCGGCGAGAAAAAGGTTTTACTCGCCGACGGCGCTACCGGCACGTCTTTCTTCGGCATGGGTCTGCAAAGTGGCGATGCACCCGAGTTGTGGAACATCGACTACCCCGAGCGCGTCACCGCGCATTACCAGTCCTTCGTCGACGCCGGTTCTGATCTGATTCTGACCAATAGTTTTGGCGGTAGCCGATATCGCCTGATGTTACATGGCGCACAACAGCGCGTCGCGGAGCTGAATATCGCGGCCGCATCGCTACTGGGTGATGTAGTTGCCAAAAGCGAACGAGACATTGTCGTCGCCGGTTCGATCGGCCCAACCGGTGAAATTCTCGCACCGCTCGGTGATTTGCAGGCCGACGATGCAATCGCCGCCTTCGCCGAACAGGCGCTGGCGCTTGAACAGGGTGGCGCCGACGTCCTGTGGATCGAAACCATGTCGTCGCAGGAGGAAGTCGAGTACGCCGTTGCCGGGGCGCGCCAGACCGGTTTACCGATCGTATTCACCATGAGCTTCGATACCCACGGCCGCACCATGATGGGAGTCGGTGCCGCCGACATGATGGCACTGCATGAGCGCCTCGGGGTACACGCCTGCGGCACCAACTGCGGCATCGGCGCCGCCGAAGTGGTCGCGGCAATCATGAACTTCCAGGCCAGCAAGACCGAGGGTAGCGAACCAATCCTGGTCGCCAAGGCGAATTGCGGCATCCCGGAATTTATCGACGGTGAAATCCACTACAACGGAACGCCAGAAATAATGGCGCGTTACGCGACCATGGCGCGCGATGCCGGGGCGCGCATCGTCGGTGGTTGTTGCGGTACTTCGCCCGAACACGTGGCCGCGATGCGCCAGGCGCTGGACCAGACTGTGCCCGGACCCGCACCAACACTCGAAGACGTACAACGCGAGCTCGGCGAGGTCAGCCGGGGCGCGCAGACGCAGGCGGGTGGTGAACACCAGGTAAAGACCCGCGGCAGTTCCCGCAGGCGCCGCAGAAGTTAATCGTCAGATAATTTCAGCGGCTTGATTGCTTCGAAGCGATCACCGGGTCCGGGATTCTGTGCGGGCGCCGAACCACCTAGATGATTCACGATTCCCCAGACTGCATTCAACGAGGTGGTGACCGCACCCTCGACCCAGCCCGGAATCCAGCCAACGTCGTCACCGGCGATAAAAACACCTCGCTGTTCAGCGGGCATATGCTGCTGCATGAAATGACAGTACATGCGCCGGTTATAGCGGTAATGACCCGGTAGCGCACCCTTGAATGCACCGAGGAAATTAGGGTCATCCTCCCAGGACACGGTGATCGGGTCGCCGATAATGTGCTTGCGAATATCGAGACCCGGGTAGATTTTCTGCAAGGCATCGAGCGCCAGCTTGACGCGTTTTTCTACTGGCAACGGCAGCATCTTGAGCGCATCGCTCATCCACGCATAGGACAGGCAGATCACACCCGGCTGGTCCTCACCCAGGTCGAACAGGTAAGTGCCACGCGTCAGGCGATCGGTCAGGGTCATGCTCATGACATCTCGCCCGGTGACGGGATCCTTGTCCTTCCAGAAAGGTCGATCGACCATGACAAAAGTTTTCGACGACTGCATGTAGCGCGTGCGATCGAGCGCCATCCACATCTTTTGCGAAAACAGAGACTCGTCGACATCGATCGCGGTCGTCAACAACCAGCTCTGGCAGGTGATCAGTGCGCATTCGTATTCGCGCCGATCGCCCCAGGTATCGGTGACTTCAATCTTACCGGCCGCATTGCGGGCAATTTTTGCAGCACCGGTGCGCGGCGCACCCTTGTGCAGGCTTTTCAACGAAGTGCCAGCGGGCCAGTGTGCCATACCACCCGGTTGATCCTTCCACATACGCCGCGGTACCTGCTCGACTCCTCCCAGCACGAAATGCTGGTCATCGTCGCAGTTGGTATAGACCACGCGCAGGATTTCCAGCATCGAGTTGGGAAAGTCGGTATCCCAGCCGCCGGTGCCGAAGCCCACCTGGCCAAATGCCTCGAGGTGTTTGAAACTGCGTTTCATGAAGGCTTCGGAGTTGGCGATAAAACCGTAGAAAGTGCGATCGTCCCAGACTGGAATGAGTTCGTCCCAGATGCGCTTGATGGCATCGACATCGCGGTTACGGATGGCCTGCTGCATCGAGCTGAAACGGGCATCGGTTTCCAGCGCTTCGTGCCATGCGGCGCCAACCTCTTTTAATAGCGGGCTTAACTGATCGCTGCTCTCGACGTATTGCGAAAGCCCTTCGAGGTCGACCACGGTGCTATGCGCCGCCGCCGACAGTGGATTCGGAAAGGGCTTCGTTTCCAGCCCGTAACTGTCCAGATAATGATAAAACGCTGTCGACGACCGCGGAAAACGCATGCCGCCGAGTTCAGCGACGATGCCCTCGGCGCCCTTGAAGGGTTCCGAGTGCAGGCGTCCGCCGAGGCGGCGCGATTCATACACTACCGGCTTAATGCCCATTTTCATCAACTCATAGGCAGCCACCATGCCCGCCATGCCAGCGCCGATAATGGCTACTTCCTTACCGTGCATCTCGGCCGGGATCTGACCCAGGCCATCAGGATGAGTCAGCCAGTCATCGTAGGCAAACGGAAAATCGGGGCCGAAAATGGTAACCGGTTTCTGCCCGGAGTCATCCCCGGTAATCGCTGTATGTGGCGCTGTCATTTTGAGTCACCTTCGATTTCGGCCAGGGGGCCATAAAGGGCCGGGTTGCGATCAGCCAGGTAACTGTACACGCGCCGCCAGTGGTCAAGCAGGTCGTGCTCGAGATCTGCGAAAATGAGGGTTTCATCGCGTTCAGCGCGCGCCAGATCCTTGCCATCCGGTCCGACCACGCAACTCAGGCCAATATATTCCAGACCGTTTTCACTGGCGCAACGATTGGCATAAGCGACGAAGACCTGGTTTTCAACGGCGCGCGTCGGCACCATGTGCGAGGCGACAAAATCATAAGGCGACATGACCGCAGTCGGCACCGCTACGAAATCGGCGCCGGCCAACGCCAGTCGACGTACGTTTTCGGGAAACTCGACATCGTAACAAATCAATAATCCGATCCGCCAGCCATCGAGATTGGCGAGCACGGTTTCGTCGGTACCCGGACTAAAGGCGTCGCGGTCGATATCGCCGTACAAGTGAGTTTTTCGATAGTTGGCCAGCCGTTTGCCATCACGCTCGATCAATTGTACCGCGTTGTAGATATGGCCGTCGGCGCGTTCGGGATAGCCATAAAGTATCGCAATGCCGTGTTGGCGGGCGATGTCCGCAATGGCCTGCGCCGATGGACCATCGCTCGCTTCGGCACGCTCGGCAATCGCTTGCGGCCCGATATTGTAACCACTCAAAATCATTTCTGGTGCGATCAGCAGGCGGGCCGATTCACGGGCCGCTCGCTCGGCTTGCAGGGACAGGGTCTGTAGATTGGCAGCGACATCAAGCGCTGTGCCCGGGCCCTGGTAAATAGCAATTTTCATCCGTTTTCTCCGTCAGGCTCGATACTCGACGCCGGGAAATACGCACAGCATCTCGAACAATAAATTGGCGGCCGTCAATGCGGTGTTACCCGAGGGATCATAGGCGGGCGCCACTTCAACGAGGTCAGCGCCAACCAGGTCGAGGCCACGGCAGCCACGCACGATTTCGAGCCCTTGCTGTATGCTCAAGCCGCCAATTTCCGGAGTTCCGGTCCCCGACGCAAAGGCGGGGTCCAGGCCATCGATGTCAAAGGTCAGGTACACCGGTCCAGCGCCGAGTTGCTCGCGCACCTGCGCCATCAGCGGTGCCAGTGATTTGTACCAGCATTCCTCTGCCGTTACCACGCGCACGCCCTGCTCGGCCGGCCAGTCGAAATCGTCAGCCGCGTAACCGGTCGCGCGTAAACCGATCTGCACCATGCGTTTGGGCTCGATTAGGCCCTCTTCTATGGCGCGTCGGAACGGTGTGCCATGGGCGATACGCTCGCCGAACATGTGATCGTTGATGTCCGCGTGAGCATCGACGTGAACGATGCCGACTGGACCGTGCTGCTTGTTGAGCGCGCGCAGAATCGGCAGCGAAATGGTGTGATCGCCACCCATCGTCAGTGGCTTGCAATCGGCCGCCAGGATTTCATCGTAGGCTGCCTCGATAATTGCGACCGATTTCTGTAAGTTGAAGGTATTGATCGCGATGTCGCCGATATCGGCCACCTGCAACGAGTCGAACGGCGCCGCACGGGTGGCCATGTTATAGGGGCGGATCAGGCAGGATTCGCAACGAATCTGGCGCGGTCCAAAGCGCGCACCGGGTCGATTGGAGGTGCCGATGTCGAAGGGCACGCCGACGAAAGCAACATCGAGGCCGGCGGCGGAGGCAACCTGTGGCAGGCGCATCATGGTGGCGATGCCGCCGAAACGCGGCATCTCGTTACCACCGAGAGGTTGATTGAATTTCTTATCCGTCATATGTGGACTCCTTTATCGGTGCTCGATTACTACTGGCCTGGCCTGCATATCTCACCGCTGTTCGTTGTGAGCAATGCCGGCTATTTGTCCCAGCGTCACTGGTTTTAATGGCGGCCGCGTGTTGAAACGGCCTATCTGCTGCGGACTGGCCGCAGTTTCACTGGCAAATACCTGTTCAACGGTGCTGCCGCAGAAACGACCCTGGCACGGTCCCATGCCGCAGCGGGTAAAAGCCTTGGCCTGGTTCGGACCCGTGCAGCCCATCGCTGCCAATGTACGTATCTCACCCACCGACACTTCTTCGCAACGGCAGGCCAGGGTTTCATCGCCCGGCACCAGGGAAGACTCTGCCACCCGATACCAGGTATCGAGGAATGGACGTATGGCAAGGTGCCTGGCGCGCGCCTTGCGAATCGGCTGTGCGAGTTTGTCGCGTTTTACCGCGTCGATCAGGCCCAACTGATGCGCCAGCTGCAAGCCCGCCAATTGCCCCCCCAACCAGGCGGCACGTGCGCCACCGATGCCGGCGGCATCGCCGGCAACAAAAACGCTGTCCACAGAACTCTGGCCCCAGTCGTCGACCTGCGGCTGCCAGCACTGCTGAAGCGAATTCCAGCGGGTTTCGCATCCCGCTGCGGCGGCAATTTGCAATGCCGGTATCACACCCTGATGGAGCAACAGCAGGGTGGTATCGATGTGCTGCGGTTTTCCCCGACAGGTAAAATGAAGCGCAGAAAGTCGCTCCTCGCCCAGCGCGCGCAAATCGCTGGCCTCACGGAACCAGGGTACCCGTGCACGGCGAATCGCCGACACCAGCTTTAGCCCCTTGAATAGATAATCACTGGCGGCGATGGCCTGCGGGAAATATCGCAGCGCAGGCCAGCGATTTGCCGATTGCGCGGTATCGACGATGGCCCGCAGCCTTACCCCGGCGCGCAGGTACTGCCAGGCGAGTAACAACAGCAGAGGTCCATTACCAGCCAACACCGGTGCCTCGCTCGGCACCATGGCAGCTGACTTCATCAGTATTTGTGCAGCACCAGCGGTCATTACTCCAGCCTTATCCCAACCGGGAAACGGCATCGCCCGTTCCTGGGCACCGCAGGCAATTACGATACGCTGTGCGCTGACCCGGCGATGCACGCCGTCCTGGACGATACCGAGCTCGCCAGCGCGATCCAGAAACCAGACCCCACTGTTGGCAAAGTAATCGAGATGCGCGTACTCAAAGCCCTGCACCAGTTGCCGGCCAAAAACATAGTCCTTGCCCAGCAGATCGATATCGGCGAGTGGGCTGGCGTTAACATTGCGATAGATCTGACCACCCGGATGGGGTTGCTCATCGATTACCGCGACCTCGACACCCTGGCGCGCAGCCGTTTGTGCCGCGGCCATACCCGCTGGCCCGGCACCGATTACTACCATTTGATAAGCGGATTGCATCAAGCGCTCTCTACCTTCGACGTCGCTAGCTGGCGGCGCAGGCGCTGGCCTGCGCGGACCTGCAGCTGGCAGGCGCGTTGATCAACAACACCGTCAACCTCGATCAGGCATTCAAAACAGACTCCCATCATGCAATACGGCGCCCGGGGAAGCCCGTTAACCACGCTGTGACGTGTCGGAATCCGGTCCAGGTATAACAGTGCCGCCGCTACTGAAACGCCTGCCGGCACCGTCACCTCGTCACCGTCGAGTTCAACGACCAGGTGTTCGCCTGTATCACCAAGAATTTTAAACATTGAAGCGCTCCGCCGAAAATGGCGCGATCAGGGAATCCTGTGCACCACTGCAAATCCAGTTGGCAATTTCACGCGCGTGCAGCGCCGCCAGGGTCACGCCACTGTGGCAGGAAATCGCATAGGCGCCGGGATGCTCCGCCGACTGGTGATAGATCGGTACACCATCCGGCGTCATTACCCGCAGCGCACCCCAGGCACGATTGACGCGAACCGCGGCAAGGTGGGGAAATATCCTCACTGCACGCTGCGCCAGGCGCGTAATGACGTCGAGCGTGGTCGATTCGTCGAGGCCGACGTCCTCGTGCGAATCGCCGATCTGCAGCGTGCCTTCACGCGTTTGTCGCACCTGCAGCGTGGCCGCGGGCAGAAACACGGGGACACGATCGGTGATCAGTAGTTGACCGCGTAACGGCTGCACGGGGATGTGCATATCGAGGTCCCGGCATAGACGTTGATTCGAGAGGCCCGCACAAAACACCAGCTTCGCGGCGCGATAGTCCTGTTGCAGAGTGCTCACGACATATTCGTCGTTGTGCCGCCGACTCGCTTGAACGACCTGGCCGGGAGCATAATTGACGCCGAGGTCGTGCATACGCTGGTGCAGCGCACGCAACAGGTAAAGTGGATTAACATGACCATCCGCAGCCGAATAACTCGCGCCCAACACTTCGCCAGAAACTTCAGGAATACGCTGGCGCAGTTCCGCCGCATCGAGCATTTGATATTCGAATTCACCCCCGGTATGCAGTGCCACCTGGCGCATTTCCCATTCGCGCTGCTGCCATTCGTCACCGGTCAGACAAAAATCGTAGCCACCAGTTTGCTGCAAACCCACATCGATACCGGTGGCATCCTCCAATTCAGCAGAAAAATCAGCCCACTGGCGCGCCGCTACCCCACTCAGGCGTGCGTAAGCGGGAAAATCAGCGCCTTTACCCTGTACCCAGACTAGTCCGAAGTTGCCGCGCGAGGCGCGAAAGTCGCGATCGCCGCCATCGAGCACTGCCACCCCGGCACCCGTTGCCGCGATACCGCAGGCGACCGCGGCACCGACCAGCCCACCGCCGACGATGAGGGTATCGTAATTTTGCCTGGATTGTAGCGGCACGACCGGCACTCCTTAAAGATGATATCCCACTAAAGGAGGGCTAGATACGAATGGAGGCGGCACCTTTCTTCGGCTCGACAGCGACAGCATCGCGCGGATACAGGTGTTTCAGCCAGTGGCTTTCCCACAGACGAAAGCCGCGCGAAACCAGTAACACGATGATCAGGTACATCACCGCAGCGGTGATGAAACCCTCGTAGGCGAGGTAATAGCGACCGTTCAACCAGCGCCCGACACCGAGCAGATCCTGGATGGTAATGGTGCTGGCAACGACCGAACCGTGCAACATGAAGATAACTTCGTTCGAATATGCCGGCAGGGCGCGGCGGAAGGCACTCGGCAGGATAATACGCCGTAGCCGCATCCATTTACCGAGACCACAGGCCTTGGCCGCCTCGACCTCGCCCTTGTGGGTGGTCTCGATGGCGCCGCGCAGTAATTCGGTCGTGTAGGCGGCAGTATTCAACGAAAACGCGATCAATGCGCACCACCAGGCCTGCGACAATATGGGATCCCAAACAACGGTTTGCCGAATCCATTCAAACTGTCCGAGGCCATAGTAAATCAGGTAAGTCTGCACCAGCAGCGGGGTGCCGCGAAACAAATAGGTAAAGGCCCATACCGGCGCATTCAGGAAGGGGTTATTACCGGAACGAATAATCGCCAGCGGTATCGACATCAGCCCACCAACCACCAGGGAAATCACGGTTAACTGCAGCGTAACCAGCGCACCCCACAGGAAGCGATCGAAATTCTGCGCGATCAGGACGATATCCAGCGGTGACCAGGCATCGAGGAAAGCGATAATCGACTCACCCATTGTCAGACCTCACGATGCCCTTGCTGTATCTGCGATCGAGCCAGCGCAGGCCCAGGTCTGAAATCGCGGTCAATACCAGGTAAATCATCAACACCGCAAACATGAAGGTGAACAGCTGGCGCGTGGAACGGCCGGCGACAAATCCGTTGTAAACGACGTCCTGCAGGCCAATGACCGAAACCAGCGCCGTCGACTTGATCTGTACCAGCCAGTTATTGGAGAAACCAGGCAGGGCGTAGCGCACCATCTGCGGCCAGATGACGCGCCGGAAAATGGTTAATCGATTCATGCCACAGGCGATGCCTGCCTCGATCTGGCCCCTGGGGATGGCGAGGATCGCACCGCGAAAGGTTTCGGTCATGTAGCCGCCGAAGACCACGCCAATTGTGCCCGCGCCAGCTGCGAACTGGCTGATCTCGACGTAACCCCACAACCCGGTCATGGCGCCGAACGAATTGATCATTTGCTGACCACCGTAGAACACCAGCAGGATCAACACCAGGTCGGGTACGCCGCGCACGATGGTGGTGTAGGCGACCGCGGTTTTTTGCGCGAGGAAATTCTTCGACAGCTTGGCCCAGGCGCCGAGCAGGCCAAACATCACCGCGAACACCAGCGAAATCAACGCCAGCTGAATCGTCACCCAGGTACCCGAGAGCAATTGCGCCTGGTACTCGAGGATCAAATCCACGACATTGTTCCTCGTGCAGGCGACTTACCCGGCCCGTATCGCTCACGGGCCGGGTAATCCACGACTCTACTTTTAGCCGCCAAAAATATCATAGTCGAAGTACTTGGCATTGATCTTCTGGTAGGTACCGTTGGCGCGTATCGCCTTGATCGCCTGATTCAGATCATCGCGCAGCGCTGTATCCGCCTTGCGTACTGCCATGCCCGCACCCGGACCGTGGCATTCCTCGTCGTGCTGATCGCCGCCGGTGAATTCGAAGTCCTTGCCGGCGTCGGTCTTCAGAAAACCGTCATCAGCGGCGATGGAATCCGAGAACTGAGCGTCGATACGGCCGATGGCCAGATCCTGGAAAACTTCTTCCTGGGTGCCGTAGAGCACCAGTTCAGCTTCGGGATACAGCTTCTCCATGAAGCACTGATGCGTGGTGCCGCGTTGTAAACCGATGCGCTTGCCCTTCAGCCCTGCTTTGCTGATCTTGAGCCCGGCACCCTTTTTGGCGACGAACTTGGCTGGCGTGTTGTAGTACTTGTCGGAGAAGTCGACGCGCTTCTTGCGCTCCTCGGTGATCGACATCGAGGCGATAATGGTATCGAATTTTCTCGCTAACAGGGCTGGAATCATACCGTCCCAGTCTTGCTCGACAAGCACACATTTGCGCTTCAGCTCGGCACAGACCGCCTCGGCGATCTCGATATCGAAACCTTTCAGCGTGCCATCCGCTTCCTTCCACGAAAACGGCGGGTATGCACCCTCGACGCCGACGCGCAGATCGGCTGCCTGTGCGCCGTTGCCGGCAAATGCAAACATCAGTGTTAAGGCACCGATTGCGGCTATTAGTTTTGTAAACTTCATTTTTTATTACCTCGTCATTGGTTGTATTCGATTAAAAATTTTTTAACTTGTCTCCCGCTATTTACGGGAGTGTTTACTGCATCGTCCTCGACAGGAATTGTCGGAAACGATCCGAATTCGGGTCTTTGAACATTTGCTGCGGCGCGCCCTGCTCCTCGATCATCCCCTTGTGTAAAAATACAACACTGGAGGAAACGTCGCGGGCAAAACTCATTTCGTGGGTGACCACCAGCATGGTGCGACCTTCCTCGGCGAGATCACGCATGACCTTGAGTACCTCACCGACCAGTTCGGGATCGAGTGCAGAGGTGGGCTCATCGAACAGCATCACCTCGGGGTTCATCGCCAGCCCCCGGGCAATGGCGACGCGCTGTTGCTGTCCGCCCGACAGCTGGGCCGGGTAGTAATCCTTACGATCGTAAATACCGACCTTGTGCATTAGCGCTTCGGCCTCTTCGATGGCCTGCGCCCTGGGAATCTTGAGCACGTGTATCGGCGCTTCGATGACGTTTTCGATGACCGTCATATGTGACCACAGGTTAAAACTCTGGAATACCATGCCCAGGCGTGCGCGCAGCCGCTCCACCTGGTGAATGTCCTCGGGTACATAAGTGCCGGCCTTGCCGTTTTTCATGCGGATTTTTTCACCGGCGACGTAAACATCGCCCGCAGTGGGGATTTCGAGCAGATTGATACAACGTAAGAAGGTACTCTTGCCGGAGCCGGACGCACCCAGGATAGAAATCACGTCTCCCTTGTGTGCGGATAGCGAAACGCCACGAATGACTTCGACATTACCGAAACTCTTATGCAGGTCGACGACTTCCAGGGCAGCTTGTTCGCTGCCAGATTCGCCGCCAGATTCGCCGTCAACTTCGCTCATTCGGTTCCTCTCCGGGTGTATCGCGTTGCGCGATGCTTTCTAATTATGGCAACATGGTAACACTATTTTAACGCGCGAAGCACTAGCATAATTCGCTCCCGGTCAGAACCTGAATCCCCGGCCAAAGCTGGCGCTGCGAGCTTTCAGCGCAGCTGCGCGAACATGCGCTCGATCACCTGCCGTGCCCGGGTGACATAGCCGGCGCCAAACAGGTTGGCGTGATTCAACAGGTGATAGAGATTATAAAAATCGCGCCGCTCGGGATATCCGCGATCCATTGGAAAATGATCGCGGTAGGTGTCGAAAAACCGCACACCGGGGTTGCCGAACAACTCCATCATCGCGAGATCGACCTCGTGGTCGCCGTAATAACAGGCAGGGTCGTAAATGACCGGGTTGCCGCTGCTGTCGGCGCCGTAGTTACCGCTCCACAGATCCCCATGCAACAGCGACGGCCGCGGTTGGTAGCCGGCGAAGAACGGCGCCAGGTTTTCGGTGAGCTGCCAACCCCGGTCGATCAGCTGCCGGTCGAGGCCATTGCATTGCGCCAGTTGTAACTGGGCTCCGAGGCGATGCTCGCGCCAGAACTCGATCCAGTCCCCGTTCCAGCTGTTTACCTGCGCACTGCTGCCAATGGTGTTGTCACCGTAATAACCGAAGCGCTCATGCATGCAGCCATGCATCGCCGCCAGCGCCTGCGCCAGGCGGCCAGGATCCAGCGGTCCGCCAAGATCGACATATTCCATAACGATGTAGGCATATTCGCCATCACTACCGGTCAGATATACCGCGGGAACCCGAATCGTACGACTGCGCCGAATAGTCTCGAGGCCCGCTCGCTCGGCGACAAACATCGCTTCCCGTCCTGCAGCGTTCAGCTTGACAAAAAAACGCTCCGCACCGCAATCAAGCCTGAAGGCCCGGTTGATATCGCCGCCGGCCAGCGGTCTGACCTGCGCATCAGCCAGCGGTCGCTCCAGCTGAGCCGCCAGCGTCAGCGAAAGCTGCGACCAGTCGATCACAGCAGGCGGTACTCACCGGGCGCCAGCCCATCGATTGACCAGTCATCGATTGCTATGCGCACCAGGCGCAATGTCGGATGGCCAACGGCTGCGGTCATACGCCTCACCTGGCGATTGCGACCTTCTGAAATCTCCAGTCGTAACCACTGCGTCGGAATATTTTTGCGTTCCCGTATCGGCGGCGTGCGTGGCCACAGCCAGGCGGGCTCCTGCAGCAGCTCGACACGGGCGCGCCGCGTGGGTCCCTCTTTCAAATCAACACCCGCCGACAATTTGCTTAACGCGTCAGCATCGGGGATCCCCTCAACCTGGGCCAGGTAGGACTTCACCCGCCGATATCGCGGATTTGCGATGCGCGCCTGCAATGCACCATCATCGGTTAACAGCATCAGGCCCTCACTGTCATAGTCGAGTCGACCAGCGGGATAGACTCCGGCAACATCGATATAGTCGGCCAGCGTGCGCTTGTCACCCGCCACCGAAAATTGGCTCATCACCTGGAAAGGTTTGTTGAATAACAGGCTGCAGGTCATCGCATCAACCCTGCTGACCAGCGAGATAACTGCGCCAACGCTCGAGACGCGGCAACTCGAAACCATGCTCCCGCATCATGCGCTCCAGTGGTTCGGGTTTGGCTTGTCCGCGTCCGACCTCGACCTGCTGCATTTCCACTATTTCCCGATTGATACGCGTCAACTGCAGGCTGATATCAAGCACCGCCTGATGCTCGATCAGCGATCGTTGCACCGATGCAGCATAGCGAAATTTCATGCTCCCCACTTCGTCCAGGTGCAACCGCAGGTTGTCTACCGTGTCGTATTTTTTCAGCAGGCGCGCGGCGGTCTTGCGACCGATTTCCGGTATGCCGGGGATGTTATCGACCTTGTCCCCGGTCAACGCCAACTGTTCCGCAATCTGCTGCGGACGCACACCGAACTTACGGCAGATCGCCCGATAGTCGAGTCGGATATTGTCGAGATAAGACCACCACAGATCCTGTTCGCCAATCAATTGGGCGAGATCCTTGTCAGCCGTCAAAATGGCAACCGGCATCTGCGGCGAACCATGGTAGTGTTGCAGCGACCCGATCAGGTCGTCCGCTTCCCATTCATTACTGCTGACACAGCTGATTCCAAGTGACTCTATCCATTGCCGGCACCATGCGAACTGGCGCCTCAGGTCATCCGGGGCGGGACTGCGGTTGGCCTTGTATTCGCTGTAAATCGACTTGCGCGCCGAACTGGACAGGCTTTCGTCAAACGCGAATACTAGCTGGCCCGGCGCCTGCTCGGTTAACAATCGATAGACAAAATCACTGAATCCGACAAACGCCTGGTTCGGCTGTTGCGACAGGTTCACCCGATCGCGCTCGGGACCATACCAGGCGCGGAATATGAAGATGCTGGAATCAACCAGAAATAAATGCATGGAAATCGCTAACTACCTGCTCAGGAATACAGATTTTACAACGGTGTTTGCTATAATCGCCCCACATTTTACAAACATAAACTGCAGATGAAGCAATATCTGATCATACTCTGTTGCCTGCTGGTTTCGCGAATGGCATTTGGCGCCGATTCGATGCAGCAATTGATCGCACAAAAACAGTATGAGGATGCAGTGCGCGCGGGTGAGCAGATATTGCAACAAACTCCGACTCATGCGAACACGCTTTTTCTCACTGCCTATGCGTAGCAGATGACTGGCCAGGCCGATAAGGCGATTAAATTGTACGAAGCGCTGATTCGAGATGAACCGGAACTGCCCGAACCGCGCAACAACCTGGCGATGATTTACCTCGAAAAAGGCGATTACGATCACGCCAGCCAGTTGCTGGTGTCGGCGATCAATACCAACGTCAGTTATGCCATCGCCTATGCCAACCTGAGCGAGGTCTACAAGGGCATCGCCAGCGAAGCCTATCGCCGGGCCATCAGCCAATCGGAAGAACCGGCCAAATATACCCACGATTTCAATTTGACCGCGATCACCTGGCTCGACAACCAGCTCGCAGATACTGCGACCCATATTGCGTCCCTGCCGCTAACCAGCGCCATCGCGCCAGCTCCAGTTGCAGAAAAGCCAGGCGTAATCGAGGCTGCCGCAGAGTCAGACGAGGCGAAATCAACCCTGGTCAATGCAGCAAACCGGGATACCTTGCTGATCGAAAAAGTCAGAGACGGGGCGAAGGCCTGGGCCAGCAAGGATTTTGCCAACTACACCGCATCCTATATCGTCGATTACCGGGACAGATTCTCCACGCATGAACAATGGGTTAACCACCGGCGTGGGCGCATTATGCGTCCCGGCGGCATCAAGGTAGAGGTCGCCAATTTCACCGTTAAGCAGCGTGGCCCCAATCGAGTAAGCGTTGATTTCACCCAGGCTTTCAGTTCCCCCAATTATAGCGACCGCGTGGTCAAACGACTGGATTTCAATCGCATCGGTTCACAATGGAAAATTGTCTCAGAGCGGGTATTGTCAGTTCTATGAAGCCTGTTTTGCTCATTTTACTGTTGGCGCTGCCCACCAGCTTGATGGCCGGAGAGCCGCCCGGTAATCGTTACGAGCAAAGCCTGCTGGAAACCATCAAGGAAATTCAGGGCCAGGACTACGACCAGGCATTGAATAGTAGCCGCGACCTGATTCGAAAATATCCGCATAGCCGCCTCGGGCACATGCTGTATGGCGATCTGCTGCTGGCCAAGGCTGAGCCGCTGACTGAAATTGGTTCGGGAATCGAAGTCGATAGTGCAATGCGCGACTTTCGTTACGAGATACAGCAGCGCTGGCAACACGACAGCAACCAGTCACATGAAAACCAGTACCCCGAAAACATCCTGTTCCTCGCCGAGGATCAGCCGTATGTGATCCTCGTCGATCAACAAAGCTCACGCGTTTACGTCTATCGTAACCAGGGCGGTGACCTGCAGCTAGAGACCGATTATTTCATCACCATTGGACTGAAAGGCTACGGCAAGGAAAAGCGCGGCGACCAGAAGACGCCCATCGGCATCTATCACGTCACCCGCCACATAGACGGCTCAGAGCTGCCCGACCTGTATGGCGAAGGCGCCTTTCCGCTCAACTACCCCAACCCCTGGGATATACGTAAACAACGCACCGGCGGTGGCATCTGGCTGCATGGAACGCCATCCTATACCTATAACCGCTCCCCCTGGGCGAGCGATGGCTGCATTGTTGTCAGCAATCCGGACTTTCTGCACATCAGCAACTTTATCAAACCCGGAATCTCTACCCCGGTAATCATCGCCGAACAGGTCAACTGGATTTCCCGTGAGCAATGGCAGGCGCAGCGCCAGCAGGTCCTGCAATTGCTATCGAGCTGGATTTTCGATTGGGAAAGCCTCGACCATGACAGGTACAGCAGTCATTACTCGCGCACCGAACTCGATGCCTATGGCCGTAATTTCAAAGAATGGGAAGGCCACAAGCGCTGGGTCAACCGCAACAGGACCTGGGTGGAAATCGAATACAGCAAGCTCAATGTTTTCAATTATCCCGGTGAAGACAACCTGCTGTTGATGCAATTCGAGCAAAGCTATCGCAGCAATAACCTGAACATCGATTCCCCCAAGGAACTCTACTGGCACAAAGATCCCGAACAGTGGCAGATCGTCTATGAAGGCCAACGCAGTTTTCCGGTTCCCGATACCTCGATCGTGGAAAACTAGCCTGCCGGTTGGGCCCGTAGCGCTGGACATCGCTAACCACAGCGTCTACACCGGCAAAGGCAAGCAGGAAAGATCATGACCTTATGGTTTCTCATCGGCCTGCTGGTCGCACTGCTGTGTTATGCGGTTGTCATCTTCAATCGACTGGTGCGCGATCGTCAGTTAACTCGAGCCGGGTGGAGCGATATCGGCGTGCAACTGAAACGTCGCCATGATCTGATTCCCAAGCTGGTCGATGCCGTCGGCCAATACGCGGCCTTCGAAAAGAACACCCTGGAGCAGGTCACCGCGTTGCGCTCCCGGGCGGTCGACCTGCAAGCGGCTGCACGGCAAAGCCCGTTGGAAAGTGATATCAGCCGCAGCCTGGGTTCGATTTTTGCGTTGCAGGAAGCCTATCCCGAGCTCAGGGCTAACCAGAGTTTTTTGCAGTTACAAAATGACATCAGCGCAGTCGAAGCTGATATTCAGTTTGCGCGGCGTTATTACAATGGCGCAGTCCGCAACCTGAATACGCGCATCGAAAGCTTTCCCGACCTGCTGCTGGCGCGGATGTTTGCCTTCGCACCAGCAGAGTACTTTGAATTCGAGGATTCTGTTCCGTGATGAATGCAGGCAGGTTTATTGCGCCAATTTTGCTACTGCTGTTGTCGGCAACTGCCGTGGCAGATGAATACATCGAGTCGTTTCACAGTGATATCGAAATTCAGCGCAATGGCGACTTGCTGGTGACCGAAACCATACGCGTGCATGCCGAGGGCAAGCAGATAAAACGCGGTATCTATCGTGACTTTCCGACGCGCTACGAGGATATTCAAGGACGCAATCACCAGGTCGGTTTTGAATTACTATCGGTGCAGCGCGACCATCGCAGCGAGCCCTTTCATACCACGAACCTGTCCAATGGCATCCGCGTGTATATCGGCGATAGCAACGTCTTTCTGACGAGCGGGTTTTACGACTACCAGATTCGCTACCGCAGCAGCCGCCAGCTCGGTTTCTTCGACGATTTCGACGAGCTTTACTGGAACGTCACCGGCACCGGCTGGGCTTTTGATATTCGCAAGGCGAGTGCAGCATTGACGCTGCCGGACGCGGCCAGCAATCTCTCGCTGACTGGCTATACCGGCCCCCAGGGCGGCACCGAGCAACACCTGGAATTCCGCCGAATCGGCGATAGTCAGGCGTATTTCCAGACCACGCAACCACTTGCCCGCTACGAGGGCATGACCATCGTCGCGGGCTGGCCCAAGGGGCTGGTAGAGGAACCGGACGCAGCCCAACAACGCGCCTGGTTCATCGCGGATAACAAGGCATCGATCATCACCATTGGCGGAACACTCGCCTTGCTGATCTATTATCTGTTGCTGTGGTTCTGGCTGGGCCGGGATCCACCGGCAGGCGTCATCATCCCGCGATATCGGGCACCGGCAGGTTATTCACCGGCATCGATGCGCTTCATCGAGCGTATGGGCTACGACAAGACCTGCTTTACCACCGCGATAATCAACCTCGCGGTGAAAGGCGCACTCGAAATCGATGATGATGCCGGCAGATTCAAGCTGGTGAAGTCCGGTCCAGCCAGCAGTGCGCTCGCCGCCGGCGAAAGCGCAGTCATCGGCGGATTGTTTGCCGATGGCGATGACAGCATCAGCATCGTGCGCAGCAATCACCGCGTGCTGGCAAACGCCATCAGCAAACATGAAAAGTCGCTCAAACGCGACTATGAGAAAAACTACTTCAAAACCAACAGCTGGTTAGTCGCTCCCGCTGTGCTGTTGACCCTGTTTATCGCCGTGAGCGCTATCGCCAATCTGCCCTCCGAAGAAATCAGCATGGAAGCCCTGTTCCTGGGTATATTCACCCTGATTCCGCTAGCCGTCATCTACACCGTCGTCAGCAAACTGATCCGTATGGGGAAAAATGGCTTTGTGCGTTACGGTATTTTCCTGGTGCCCATGTTTATCTTTTTTGGCTTCTTTTTTTATTCCGGTTTTCCGTTTGCTGAATTTGCCGAGGACGTGCCGATACCGTTGGTTGGCGGGCTGATCGCCATGCTGGCGATGCACTACTTTTTCTACCAGTGGCTCAAGGCGCCGACGCTTGCCGGACGGCGCCTGCTCGACCAGGTCGAGGGTTTCAAACATTATCTACAGGTGGCCGAAGAAGACGAAATTGCACTGCGCGATGCACCCGAGTTCAGCACCGACATTTACGAAACCTACCTGCCCTATGCTATCGCACTGGATCTCGAAAACGAGTGGACCGCGAAGCTGAATCGCGCCGTCGCCGCCGGACTGGTCGAGCGCTCGTATTCACACCCGGGCTGGTATCATGCACACAGTCACTCCGGCAGTCATTTTTCCAGCGCCCTCGCAGGCTCGTTTGATTCGGCAATCGCGTCTTCGTCGGTAGCCCCGGGTTCATCATCGGGTTCCTCGGGCGGCTCCTCAGGTGGAGGAGGTGGCGGCGGTGGCGGCGGTGGCTGGTAAGCCATCTTCGCTGCGCAGGTCGCAACGTGTCGGCTTGACAATCTATGCTAATGTCATTCCCGCGCAGGCGACGGCCAGACCTATCGGAATCTTGCAAAGGGCTTTCCCGGTATCCGTTTGCATCCCTCGGCTGACACGGGTCTTTTCCACATCTGACCTGCCGGTGAGCGCTACCGTGCTGATATTCCAACGTCGCGAAGTTTAATCCCTCGGCAGATTGCCAGAGAAGACACACAGCCTGTTACCAATATGCTTTGGGCACCGGGTAATATTGAATACTGACAACAGCATACGCACAGGCATCGTTATCAAGCAAAGAGCGTGCATGACTCATACAAACAAGCTCCCGGTTTCCCCGGTGCGATTCACCTCTGTTCGGCGGCTTTATCGAGGGCGCCCTGGAGGCATCGCAAGCACTACTGGCCGGGTTGTAAAACGGGCGTCGTTTGACCTAAGTCATTTCCCGGGAAGCGTGAATGGCGAATACTTGCTTTGCATGTATTGACCTTCCGCGGAGTTAATCCGCGGCAGGTTTTCAGTGAATATTTTTAATTCAAACAGGCCCTGGCATGAAGATCGTCGATAAACCGGCTCCGCACGTCGATAATTCAGTCGAGGTACCCCTGCAAGCCGCCTCGCAAGACATATGGCGACAGAAATACCAACTCAAAAACCGGCTCGGCCAGCCCGTCGACCGCGATATCGATGACTGTTATCAACGCATCGCGGACGCGCTCGCCAAACCGGAATCGACCCCGGAACTGCGCCAGCACTGGCGCCAGCGATTTCTATGGGCCCTGCACAACGGTGCTATCCCGGCTGGCCGCATTGTCTCCAACGCCGGTGCGCAGGCGCACAAGCCCGCGACCTCGACCATCAATTGCACAGTGTCGGACACCATCGACGACTCCATGGACAGCATACTGCGCAAGCTGCATGAAGCAGGGAATACGCTCAAATCCGGCGCCGGCATCGGTTACGAGTTTTCGACCCTGCGGCCGCGCGGCGCCCATGTATCGGGTGCCGGGGCGCAGACCTCCGGACCCTTGTCATTCATGGATATCTACGACCGCATGTGCTTCACCATATCCTCCGCCGGCGGCCGCCGCGGTGCGCAAATGGCGACTTTCGACATCGGTCACCCCGACGTCCTCGACTTCATCGAGGCCAAGCGCGAGGACGGGTGCCTGCGCCAGTTCAACCTGTCGCTGCTGATCACCGATGAATTCATGCAGGCGGTGATCGATGAACGCGACTGGCCGCTGGCATTTCCGCTCGCGCAGGCGGAGCTCGAAGCCGAGGGTCTCGATCCGGGTAACAGCAGGCAGGTCATCTGGCGCGACTGGCCGCTCACCGAAAGCTACCTCGTCAATGCTGCCGGCCAGGTTGCCTGCCGGGTGCACCGCTACATCCCCGCGCGCGAGTTGTGGGACCGCATCATGCGCTCTACCTATGATTTCGCCGAACCGGGATTTATCCTTATCGACCGCTACAACGACATGAACAACAACTGGTTCTGCGAAACCATTCGTGCCACCAACCCCTGCGGCGAACAGGGGCTGCCGCCCTACGGGGCCTGCCTGCTGGGCTCACTCAACCTGACCCGCTTTGTCAAAAATGCGTTCAGCTCGAAGGCACGCTTCGACTGGGATCGGTACCGCAAAGTCATCGCAGTGTTTACTCGCATGCTCGATAACGTGGTCGAGACCGCCGGTCTGCCGTTGCCGCAGCAGCAGCGTGAAATCCAGCGCAAGCGCCGCCATGGCATGGGTTTCCTCGGACTCGGTTCGGCCCTGGCGATGCTGCGCATCAGCTACGGCTCGCCTGAGTCGCTGGAGTTCACCGAGCAGGTCAGCCGCGAGCTCGCACTCAGCGGCTGGCGTGCGGCGCTGCAACTGTCGCGTGAAAAGGGAGCCGCGCCAATCATGGATGAAACCTTCACGGTTAGCGATGAAATGCTCAGGCAGCGCCCGCAAATGCGCGACGATGGTTGGGTTGCCGGCATGCCGATTCCGGGCAGGATTCTGCACGCCCGCTACAGCCGCTACATGCAGCAACTCGCCGAGATCGATCCCGAACTGGTTGCCAAGCTAGCCGAACAGGGTGCGCGTTTCACCCACCACAGCTCGATCGCACCGACCGGAACCATTGCGCTATCGCTCGCCAACAACGCCAGTAACGGCATCGAACCGAGTTTTGCCCATCACTATGCGCGCAACGTGATACACGCCAGCAAGAAGAGCAAACAGAAGGTCGACGTCTTTTCCTATGAACTGCTGCTCTATCGGCAGCTGGTCGATGCCGACGCGATGCCGGCGCAGGCCGGCAGCGAATCGACATTGCCGGATTATTTTTTCTGCGCCGACACGATCAAACCGAGCCAGCATGTCGACGTACAGGCGGCGGCGCAGAAATGGATTGATTCATCGATATCCAAGACCATCAACGTACCCACAGATTTCCCGTTTGCGGACTTCAAGGACGTTTATCTCTATGCCTACCACCGCCAGCTCAAGGGATGCACCACCTTCCGCTACAACCCGGCCGCGTTCCAGGGCGTGCTGGTGAAAAACGAGGATCTCGCCAACACCACTTATCGATTCACGCTGGCGGACGGTAGCGTGGTCGAGGCGCGCGGCGATGAAGACGTCGAATACGATGGCGAATCGCACGTCGCCGCAAACCTGCACGAGGCGCTCAAGGAAGGCTACTACGGCAAGTTGTAGGAATTCCTTTCGGAGAAGCAATCAATGAGTATCAAGATAGAGCAGAAAATCATCAAATCCGAAGTAGTGGACAAGGCTTCGCAACAGCAGGAAGCGGCCAGTGAACCGCCAAAGGCCGATGTCATTCACATGCACGAAAACCTCGCGCGCCCTGAATCACTGCAGGGAATCACCTACAAGATCAAAACGCCGCTATCCGAACACGCACTCTATGTCACGGTTAACGATATTGTCCTCAATCCGGGCACCGAGCATGAACTGCGCCGACCCTTCGAAATCTTTATCAATTCCAAGAACATGGAACAATTCCAGTGGATCATCGCATTGACGAGGATTTTGTCGGCGGTGTTTCGCAAGGGTGGAGACGTCACCTTCCTGGTCGATGAACTGCACAGCGTATTCGACCCGCAGGGAGGCTATTTTAAAAAAGGCGGCCGCTACACGCCATCGATCGTCGCCGAGATCGGCGATGTAATCGAGCAGCACATGAAGACCATCGGTATGATCGACAGCGCCGAACCCGATCAACAGCAGCAGACGTTCCTGCAGGAAAAAAGGGCCGAGTATGAGAGACGGCAACCGGCCGAGACCGATGACGATTATCCGCGTTCGGCGATACTATGCAAAAAGTGTCAGACCCGTGCCGTGGTCAATCTCGACAACTGCCTGACCTGCCTGAATTGCGGCGAATCCAAGTGTAGTTAACCTGCTTATCTCACCGTCGCAGGTCGCGATAAGCGGTTTAAACCCCGGCGCCTGCTCAGGGCACTGGTCAACTTTGGGCAAGCTTCGCTCATCAGATCCCACTGCGCGCTACCTGGTCAGTGGCAGGAACAGGAAAAGCTTGAGCAGATTGTTTGACGACGTGAAAGGGCACTGCAATGCGAAAATCTCGCGATCACTAACCACGCACCCATACCGATTATCAGATCCCAGGGTATGTCACCGGGTAAAAAAATATTGGTGAAGTTCAAAACCGGGGTCAGCATTTAGCTTTGGCAAAAGAATATAATTTAACACTTGAAGATAGAGTATCCAGGGGACCTGTTGAACTCTTTCCCCGATTTTACGCCACCGCCAGTTAGAAATATCTGACCTGAGAATTTCGATCAAGTATTCCCCTGGCGTCATGTTTTCCAGGGATTGATGCCCGCGCTTCTGTTCCTGGTGAGATATGCGATCTAGGAGCCCTCGATCAGCGGCACAACTGTGACGCCCAGTATTTTACTTATCTCAGTTTTACCTTGCTGACATTGTGAGATCCTTGCTCGTGCGGAGATCTCATCAGTGTAGCAATGGAGCGGATGCACCATTGCTACACCGATGTCACTTGATTGCGTTGAGGATGACGAACTTTTTGTTGGTGGCTACAGTGGCACAATTGCCGAATAGTTTTTTAAGCTTGGCGTGATAACCGAGATGGCGGTTGCCGACAATACGCAGCTCGCCACCGCTAACCAGCGCACGCCTGGCATCCTTGAACATTTGCCAGGCGATGGCGTCGCCGATACTGTGTTGCAGGTGGAAGGGTGGATTACACAGCACCAGGTCACGACTCTCATCATCGACCCCCTGCAGGCCGTCGCCAACCCTGAATTCGGCCCCGCGTGATGATTTGAAAGCCGCAATAAAATTTTCAGTGGCACTAGCGACCGCCATGTGTGACTCATCGCAGAATAACAGGGTGGCTGCCGGATTCATTGCCGCCGCGATCAAGCCGAGCACACCATTTCCACAACCCAGGTCGACAATGCGTTGATATTGCTCACCCACTGCCATATTCTCAAGCAAAAACCGGCTACCTGCATCGAGGCGATCGCGACTGAACAAGCCGGCATGGTTGACGATGCGATAGCTACGATCAACTTCCAGTTCGAAGCTTTCAGGGTATTGACTCTGGCCCTCATTAAGCGAATGATCGCGCTGGGCCAGCACCAGTCGGCTTTTTTTGACGGCACGCGTAGTGGTCGTTGGACCGATGATGGTTTCGAATAATTCCAGCGTCGAACTGTGAATATGACGTGCCATGCCGGCGGCGATGATGCGCGTGTCGTGATGCAGTAGTTTGCGCAGCGCATACAGCTGATATTCGAGCATGGCCAGTGTTTTAGGTATCTTGATCAACACGCAATCGACTGGCACCGACGGAAAATCGATGGTTGCATTGGTGGTGACCTGCTCCACCGGGTAAGCGTTCGCCAACAGGTTGTCACGCAGGCCCTGTTGCGCAAGGTAGGAGTCACTCCAGGAGTAAGGCGAGTAGTTAGCCAGCGCCAGCGCCAGCGCGCCGTAGGCATCGTTTAGCAGCAATACGCGATCCTTACCCTGCGGGATTTTAGCTTCATCAAGATGCTTCAGCAGAAATTCATCGGCCGCGTCCCAGGCCTGCAGGCTGGGGTCGTGTGGATTACGCCGCAACACGAATTCGCCCTGCGGCACGGCAAGCATGATGCGCTGTTCATCGGACTGGGTAGCAGTCATGACTTGCCAACAAAAGGCAGCTTCAACATGCCGGGGAGTCGATCGACCTGTTCGGGATCACGAAATTCAGGAATACCAATTGTCATTGCGCTGTGTCCTTTCTCGGGTTGATCGATGTAGGTGCCAAAGGCGCGATCCCATATCGACAGGTTGAATCCGTAGTTACTATTGGTTTCACGCCGCAGAATCGAGTGATGCACGCGATGCACATCCGGTGTAATCAGCAGCAGCCGCAGCAGGCGATCTAGTTTTAGCGGCAAACTCACATTGGCATGATTAAACACCGCCATGCCACTTAACAGGGTCTCGAAGACCAGTACCGCCAACAACGAGGGCCCCAGTAGAATAATCACGCCCCATTTGATCAACATCGATACAACGATCTCGAGCGTATGAAAACGTGAGCCGGTGGTCATGTCGATATCCAGGTCAGCGTGGTGCACACGATGCAGGCGCCATAGCAGAGGTACCCGGTGCATCATCAGGTGCTGCAGATATATCGCAAGATCAAGCACCAGCACCGCCACCACCACTTCGAGCCAGTAGGGCAGAGCCAGCTGGTTGAAAATACCCCAGCCCCCCACGGCAGCGGTATAGGCAACGCCGACAGCGGCCGCCGGAAACAGCAGTCGCAGCACCAGGCTGTTCAAAATCAGCAAACCGATATTATGTGTCCAGCGCTGCAGCTTGGATACCGACAGCGGGCGCCTGGGTGCGGCGATCTCCCACAGGCACATCACGACAAAAACTGCGGCGAAACAACCGAGTCGCAGTATGGCCTCGCGCTCCAGCACGAGATTTTCGATTACGCTAAATTCCATGACCCCATCTTCGAGTATAACGAGCGACATTGACAGCTTTAAACAACAGGCCTTCATCCGCGGCTGGCGTCTATCCAACTCATGGTCATGGCGACGCCAGGAGTCCGCTGCTTCGAATCGACTGCCGATGATCTTAAAATACCCGAATGTGTGTTATACAGATCCCGCAATCAATAAACCAGCCCACCGATGTTAAATGAAATCCTGATTATATTGATACTATCGGTCATCGGTATCGCGGTGTTCAAGCGCCTCGATATCCCTGCCGTGCTCGGCTACCTGGTGGTCGGCCTGTTCGCCGGCGAACACGTCTTTGGCTGGATCACCGATAGCCACGCTATCGAACAGATTGCCGAAATCGGTGTTGTCTTCCTGTTATTCACCATCGGCCTCGAGGTTTCCATACCGCGCCTGATTGCGATGCGTAAGATCGTATTCGGCATCGGCTTGGTCCAGGTCATCATCTCCACGCTCAGTGCCATGGCGGTGGGCATGTGGCTGGTGGGTCTGTCGTGGCAGGTCGCTTTCGCCGTCGGCGGCGCACTGACCATGTCCTCGACCGCAATCGTCACCAAACTGCTCACCGATAACTATGAACTACACCTGCCCCACGGTAACATTTCACTCGGCGTACTGCTGTTCCAGGATCTTGCCGTGGTGCCTTTCCTGGTGCTGATCCCGATCTTTGCCGCCCAGGGTGACGGTTCGCTGGTGCTGCCGATCAGCCTGGCGCTTGCAAAAGGAGCACTCGCCTTCGCGGTCATCTTCTATGCCGGACAACACCTGGTGCGCCCGGCGGTACGCGCGGTAGCGGCAACGCATTCACACGAACTGTTCACATTGTTTATCCTGATGATTGCGTTACTCGCGGCCTGGCTCACCTGGCAACTCGGCCTGTCGCTGGCGATGGGCGCTTTTCTCGCCGGCATCATGCTCGCGGAAACCGAGTACCAGCATCACATCGAAAACGAGATCCGACCCTTTCGTGACGTGCTTATGGGTCTGTTTTTTATCTCGGTAGGCTCCCAGTTCGACTGGCATATCATCATCAACGAACCTACCGCGGTCGCGGTGTTGACCCTGGGGTTGATCATCGGCAAGGGAATCGCAATCATTGCGATTACCCGTTACGCCGGCTATGCGCGCGGCATCGCGATAAAGACAGGCATTCTGCTTGGCCAGGGTAGTGAGTTCGGCTTCGCGGTGCTGGCCGTCGCGATCACCACCGGTTTGCTCGAACTGGGTTTAAGCCAGCCGATCATCGCTGCCATCATTTTAAGCATGGCGATTTCGCCGCTGTTGATCAAATACAATGAAGTTATCGCCTGCTACTTCGACCCCACCTACCGCACGGCCGTCAGTCAGAATGAAAGCAACATCGCTTTGGCCTGCGAGCATCTTGATGGGCATGTGATCCTCTGCGGATTCGGGCGCACTGCGCAGAATCTCGCCCAGTTCCTGACGCGAGTGAATATCCCCTTTATTGCCATCGAGATCGAAGCCACCATTGTTAACGAGGCACGCGAAGCGGGCGAGCCCGTGTTCCTCGGCGACAGCAGTAACTCGGAGATCCTGCGCCTGGCCGGTATTGCCAGGGCGCGGGTGCTGGTCATCTCGTTTACCGAAATCAAGACCAGCGAGCATATCGCGAAGACAGCACGGACCCTCAACCGGGACATCCCGATGATTATCCGCACACGTGACGATCGCCATCTCGAACGGCTGCTCGAATGTGGCGCCGACGAAGTCATTCCGGACACCGTCGAATCGAGCATGATGCTTGCAAGGCATACGCTAACCGCACTGGGTGAAGACCAGCAGGCAATCGATGAGATGCTCGACGATGCGCGCGCCGGGCACTATGCCAGGGTGCGCGCCTTCTTCCACAGCATCGAGGACGTCGACCTCGACACCCCGGATAATCACCATCTGCACAGCGTCGAGATGCTATCGACCTACCATGCCGTAGGAAGTAGTATTGATTCGCTGAAATGCCTCGACCGGATACATATCATCGCGTTGCGACGTAATGGTGTGAGCAGCAACGATCCGCTCACCGAGGCTACGTTGATGGCTGGAGATGTACTCGTTATCGAGGGCCACCCGGACGATATCCAGGCAGCTGAGATCGAAATCATGGCCGGACTTTGATGAGGTTCTGTGAGCAAAAACAACCTGCATAACGGGAACAAGCTGGAGTGGCAACTGCGCGTGTCGCGACGCGCGCGCTATGCACGCCTGCGCATTCTACCTTTTGGCGGGCTCGAGGTTGTCATTCCCGTGCGTTTCCCGCGTAACCTGGTCGCAGGACTGGTCGCAGAACACGCCGACTGGGCCCACCGGCAACTGGCACGGCAAGCACAATTGCGCGAGTCGATAAGCCTGCCGCCGGCACTGGTCCTCGCCTTCGATAACAGCAATACCCCGATTCGCTACCAGGGCGTAGCGCCGCCGCTTCAGGGTGAGCTATTTGCCGACCCTGGAACGGAATACATCGATATCCACGCCGCCGGGCAGCGCGCGGCGGGTGCCGAACTGCGTCGCTGGATTCGACGACGCGCACAGCAGTTGCTGCCGCCGTTACTCGAGTCCGTTTCCCGACAAACCGGGTTGACTTACAAGCGGGTGAGCATTCGCAGTCAGAAAACACGCTGGGGAAGCTGTTCGAGTCGCGGCAATATCAGTCTCAACGACCAATTGCTGTTCCTGCCCGCGGACACGGTGGAATACCTGATGATTCATGAACTTTGTCATACCCGTCATCTCGATCATTCAAAGGCATTCTGGGCACTGGTGCAGACTCACTGCCCCGGCTACCGGGCACATGAAAAACTGCTGGGGCGATCGCGCAACCTGGTGCCGGACTGGTTCCTGCTGGAGCTATACGCCTGACGCGTGTTGTGCAGGCTAAGGAAGGCTGCGTTGCATGTACCTGATGTGATTTTCGATGAGCAGGTTTTTAGCGCGTGACAGGTTGGTTTCACTGGCGAAAGGACCGAGTTGCACACGGTGCCAGGTGTCGTCATTGACCACTGCCGATTTGACGCGCGCCTCGAGACCGAGCAAAGCCAGCTGCGCTTTCAGGCTGTCGGCCTCCTCGGCGCTGTGGAAAGACCCTACCTGCAGAATCGCCTGGCCGACGATGTCCTTGTTGATACTCGGATTATCGATTGCCGCGCGGTCCTCTTCCGAAATCGAGATCTCGACCTCGCGCTGCGGCAACACCGTGTAAAAATCGATCGTGGGCTTGTTCTCTGGGCTGGATTTCCTCGTCTGCGTCGATTTGTCACTACCCTTGCTGGCTAATTCCTGGTCGAGGAATAACACAAAGACGACAAATGAACCCAGTATCAACAGCAGTACGGCCCATACCCAGGGCGAAGTATTTTGTTTCTGCGCCATGGCTACATCTTGTCCGGTGCCGAAACACCCATCAGGCCGAGTCCATTACGCAGCACCTGCCCGGTCGCAAGCGCCAGGGTGATGCGCGCGTCGCGCAGTTCGGCATCGTCGACGATAAACTGGTGGGCGTTGTACCAGGAGTGGAAAAGATTCGCCAGTTCGCGCAGGTAGTTGACCACCTGGTGCGGCTCGCGGCGCAGGGCGGCAACTTCGACGCGTTCGGGAAACAGGCTGAGCTGCTTGATCAAGGCCTGCTCATGAGCGTTGTCGAGACGCGCGGGCTGTACATTTTCGAGATCGGAGACAATGCCTTTCTCCGCGCATTGACGCTGTACGCTGCAAATACGCGCATGGGCATATTGCAGGTAGTAGACCGGGTTATCACTGGACTGCTCACGCGCCAGGTCGAGATCGAAGTCCATGTGTTGCTCGGCCTTGCGCATCACGTAAAAGAAGCGCGCCGCATCCAGGCCCACGTCTTCGCGCAACTGGCGCAGTGTGACGAATTCACCGGAACGGGTCGACATCGAAACCTTTTCTCCGTTTTCGAACAGGTTGGCGAATTGCACCAGCTGGATTTCGAGGTCATCCGGCTGGTAGCCGAGGGCATTCAACGAGGCTTTGACGCGCGCGATGTAACCGTGATGATCGGCACCCCAGATGTTGATCACCTTATCGAAACCGCGATCGAACTTGTTCATGTGATAGGCAATATCAGAGGCAAAATAAGTGGTTTGCCCATTGTCGCGTTTTACCACCCGATCCTTCTCGTCGCCAAAGGCGGTGGAACGAAACCACAGGGCGCCACCCTCGCGATACAGGTGTCCGTTATTCTGCAGGCGCGTAATCGCCTGTTCGATGAGGCCCTCGTCGGCGAGCGAGCGCTCCGAAAACCAGCGGTCGAACACTACCCCGAAGGCTTCCAGGTCGACCCTGATCACGTCCACCAGCGTGGTTGTTGCCAGGTCAAAAACAGTCCGGTAATCGTCGGTGCCGAGCAGTTTTTGCGCATTGGCGATCAGGTCATCGATGTGTTTTTCCTTATCTCCAGCGGGGGCATCGGCAGTCACTTCACTAAACACCTGCTCGACCGACCGGCGCAAGCGCTCACCATTTTGACGGTGCAGCGTCGCCGCGATATCCCAGATGTAATCACCCTGGTAGCCGTTGCCCGGAAAAACGACAGTTTCGCCACAGAGTTCCAGGTAGCGCAGCCAGACCGAAGTGCCGAGGATGTGCATCTGGCGTCCGGCATCGTTGACGTAGTATTCTTTTTGCACCTCGAAACCGACGAAGGCAAGCAGGTTGGCAATCGTCGCGCCGAGGGCCGCGCCGCGGCCATGCCCGACATGCAGCGGACCGGTAGGGTTGGCGGAAACAAATTCGACCTGGATTTTCTGTCCCAGCCCGATCTCGCTCGCGCCAAACCTGTCCCCCTGTTCGCGTATCCGCTGTAAAACCGCCTGGCTGGTACCGCTGGTAACAAAGAAGTTGATAAATCCCGGCCCTGCGACCTCGACCCTGGCGACACTGGCATCTGCCGGCAACCGTTCGACAATCGCGGCGGCCAACGCGCGCGGCGCCATGCCCGCCGTCCTCGCCAGGGTCAGGGCTACGTTCGACGCGAAGTCACCCTGACTCGCGTCTTTTGCCGGGGTCACCTGAATATCGATTTTGAGGTCGGCTGGAATTTGCGAAGCTTGCTGCAGTGCGCACAAGGCCTGCGCGATCAGATCGTTGATGATTTGCTTCAAGAGCTAAAACCCGCACCCGCGTGGGAAAAATGATGCGGCATTTTACCCGAGCCCATGCACCTGGGCCACCCATCATTTACACGATTGACGGATACTTTCGGGGTAATGCTAGAAAAAGATGCTCCCGACGGGCGCCAGCGGCACCCGCGCCAACCGCGTGTCGGTGACAGAGGGGCGAGTCGGTTTAGAGGTCGTAGGCGTCGATATCGATATTCCAGCTGGCGCGCGGCGTGCTCGGGATTTCCTGGATGGCGGGCATCGCCGAGGCGAGCACCGCGCGCAATAACCGATGATCGGTGGTCAGCAGACTGAGCTGCGCGCGGTAGCGGCCGATACGCCGCGTCATCAAGGCCGGGATAGGCCCGATAGTGGAAAGTTGCTGAAAGCGTGGTGATTGCTGCAGCAATGTCTTGATGGTTTCAAGCTTGCTGAGCGCCTGCTGCAGTTCCTGCGCATCCGAGCGAAAGATGACGACTCGCGCGTACGGCGGAAAGCCAAGCAGGCGGCGTTCCTGCAGCAATTCGTCTGCGATTTGACGATACGAGCGGCGCAACAGCGCCTGCATCAAAGGGTGTTCGGGAAAACGGGTTTGCACAATCGCTTCACCGGCACGATCGCCACGACCCGATCGCCCGCATACCTGCAACAGTGTCTGCGTCAGGCGCTCGCTGGCACGGTAGGATGCACTGAACAACGCCTGGTCGGCATCGAGCACCACGCTCAGTGTAATTGCCGGGTAATCGTGCCCCTTGGCGATCATCTGGGTGCCGATGAGGATGCATGGCGCACCACTTTGCAGCTGTTCCAGTCGCGATTTGAGCGCCTCACGCGATGAAATGACATCCCGATCGACCCGCAGTACCGGGGTATCGGGGTATCGCTGAGTTAGCCCCTGTTGCAGTTGCTCGGTACCGATGCCGTAGTGCTTGATTTCACCATGGCCGCATTCAGGACAGGCCTCGGGCACAGCCTCGCTGTAGCCGCAGTGGTGGCACAGCAACGCCTGTTGCGACTGATGCAGCGTAAGGCGAGCATCACAGTTGCGACACTGGGCCTGCCAGTTGCATTCATGACACATCACGATGGGTGCGAATCCGCGCCGATTGAGATAAACCAGCACCTGGCCGGAATCCTGCAAGTGTGCGTCGATACGTGCGAATGTCTGCGCCGCACAGCCGAAGTCGAAGCGGCTGTTGCGGACATCGATTAACTGTATCGAGGGTGGATCAAAGCGTGTCGGGCGATGATCCATGCGGTAGCGGAAAAAGGTGCTGCGCTCACAGTTGGCAATGCTTTCCAGCGACGGGGTTGCCGAGCCGAGGACGATCGGAATATCGAGCATTTGCGCACGCTTGATGGCAACGTCGCGCGCATGGTAACGCACCCCGTCTTCCTGTCGATAAGAGTGGTCGTGTTCCTCGTCGATGATGATCAGCCCGAGATCATCACATTGCGAAAACAGGCTGGATCGCGTGCCCAGCATGATGCTGGCTTCGGCACGCCGAAACCGGTCCCAGGCCTGAAAGCGCTGGTATTCGGTGAGCCCCGAGTGCGAGATCGCGAAACACTCGCCGAAACGCTGGCGCACGCGCTCGAGCAACTGGTTAGTGAGCCCGATCTCGGGGACCAGGTAAATAACCTGCCGCCCCCGCTCAAGACAACTGCGGATCAGGCGCAGAAAGATTTCCGTTTTGCCGCTGCCGGTAATACCGTCCAGCAGGTGCACCGCGAATTGCTGCAGGCGTGGTTCGATGGCACTCACGATGGCGTCCTGCTCCGCACTCAGTTGCGGCATCACCGGCGCGTCCACTGCGGGCGTTGGCTTATCGTCCCATTCCCAGCCAATCAAATGCTTGCCTTCCAGCGCTTTCACCACCGGGTGCCAGCCGGGGTTGATGCGCTTCAAGCCCACAGCGGTCAGCCCGGCAGGCTCGCACTTTAACGCCTGACAGATCTCGAACTGGCGTGGCGAAGTCCGCTGCAGCACAGAAATCGCCTCGGCATCAGCCGCCAGCAGTCGCCAGCGCTTTACGCGCAGTGGCTGATACGCCCGCGCACCGCGCAGGTAACCGGGCAGGCATTGAAATAGCACGTCACCGGGTGGTTGCAGGTAATACTCCGACATCCACTTCGCCAGCGCGAGCATGTGCCCTCCCAGCACCGGCTCGAGATCGATACGCTCACGAACCACCTTGATTTTGGCGGCATCGAAATCACTGTGATCGCTCACTTCCAGTAAAATTCCGCTGCGCGTGCCCTGGCCAAAGGGCAGCCGATAGCGAGTACCGGCAATGACCGGTGCCGCTTCATCGATGCGGTATTCGAAAACGCGATATAGCGGCAGGGCGATAGCGAAAGAAGCGAAGCGGTATTGCGGCACGCGGCGTACTCAAGTTGAAAGTTGAATCATACTCGAATTAGGCATCGCACTCAGCCGCTTAAATGCCCAAAAACAGCCTTTCACTTAGCTCGCAAAGTTAAAGTGGTTTCTATCAAGTAAAAGCTAAATTGCTAAGAAATGGTAACAAAAATATTTATCCACATTATCTGTGGATAAGTCTGTGCATGAAATGCACATAACCGGCTACAGGCCGCATTTCCATTGAGCCCTTATTAGATTGTTCATTTTTCCATCTATTTTATTTTTATTTTAAAATCAAAGAGTTACGGGGGCCGATTAAAAAACGATCGATCGCACCCGGGTTAAATGGGGACAGTCAACGGGGAAGCTGCGGGCATGTGAATATCTTTCCACTGTCAATAGCCATAACAGCCATTATCAAATAATTTTATATATTGAAAGACCATTTATTATGGTTTTTGGCTATTATTGTAAATTCCAAAAACAGTTCTTGCGGGATAGCCAGTGACTTTAGCGGCGACGCCGATTAAACTGGCCGCGATTTTTTGCCACGAAACTTTCAACATGCCCGCCAAGACAGCGGTATTACTTACCAACCTGGGTACTCCTGACAACCTCGAACTGGGTTCGGTCAAACGCTTTTTGCGGGAATTTCTGTCCGACCCGCTGGTGGTGCGGCTGCCGCGCCTGCTGTGGTTGCCCCTGTTACACGGCATTATTTTGCCGCTGCGCAGCCCCAAAACACTGCAAGCCTATAGCCGGGTCTGGAGTGAGGATGGTTCACCGCTGCTGGCTTACGCCAACAAGCAACGCGCGGCGCTACAGGAAATACTGCGCGAACAGGCGCAGGTTGAACTCGCGATGCGTTACGGTAACCCTTCTTTTATCTCGGTGTTGCGCCTGTTACGCGATGCCGGGGTCGACAAATTGATCGTGCTGCCACTTTATCCGCAATACTCGGTAACGACTACCGCCACCAGCTACAAGCATTTACTCGGCAGCCTGAAGCAGCTGGATTACGCGCCAACTATCGAGTTTATCGGTTACTATCCCGAGCATCCTGCCTACATCGCTGCGCTGGCGGAGGCGATTCGCGAACATCGCAAGCCCGGCGAGCGCCACCTGCTAATGTCTTTCCATGGGCTGCCACAGGCGAACGTCGATCGCGGTGATCCCTATCAGCGCCAATGCGAACAAAGCGCCGGCAAGCTCGCGGAAGCACTCGGCCTCGAGCCGACCGACTGGTCCCTCGGCTACCAGTCGCGTTTCGGCAAGCAGACCTGGATCCAGCCGTATACATCTGACGTCCTCAAGGGACTGGTGGCGCGCGGCATCAACACAGTCGATGTCGTCTGCCCCGGATTTTCGGCCGACTGCCTGGAAACGCTGGACGAGATCAAGGTCGAATACCGTCACGAATTTCTGCAAATCGGTGGTGAGGACCTGGACTACATCCCGGCGCTCAATGACCGCGCCGCGCACATCGAAATGATGCGCCAACTGGTTGCACCCTATTTATCCGTTAGCAGTTAGCCCGATTCGGTATGAATCATTGCTAGTATGGCCTGTCTATATCGAGGCTCACTCAGCCAATGCCAATCGCGAAAGCCCAGAACTTATAACGAGTCAAAGCCATGTTTAAATCCTTTTTCCCGAACCCCAGAATATTCTTCCTGTCGGTAGTCGGCTATGCGGCCATTTGCAGTTTCATCTGGTATGGATTCAACGAACAGATTGGCTCCTTACTGGGCCTCGACCTGTCAAATACCGAACCGGTAATCGGCCTGGGACACTTTCTGACTGACTCGTTTATTCTGTTTTACCTCTACTTCGCGACCTGTACCGCACTGTTCGCAGCCGCCTGGTACAGGATTGCCAATCATCCCTGGCAATGGTGGTCGATTCTCGGCTCGGCGCTTATCCTGTTTTCCACCTATTTCTCGGTGCAGGTATCGGTAGCAATCAACAATTGGCGCAGGCCCTTTTTCGACCAGGTGCAGGACGCCCTGAGTAAACCCGGCACACAGTCAATCGATGGCAGCGCGGTCAGAGCAAGCCCCGAAGCCGTTACCCAAAGCCTTTTTGACCTGATTATTATCTTCGCCGAAATCGCTTTCCTGGCGATTTTCGTCTACGTCGTCACGCGCTTTTTCGTCAGCCATTACATCTTCCGCTGGCGCACGGCGATGAACGCTTACTACACATCGCAATGGGCTCAGGTGCGACATATAGAAGGCGCCTCGCAACGCATTCAGGAAGACACCATGCGCTTCGCAGAAATCATGGAGGGTCTGGGTGTCTCTATTGTCGACGCGGTAATGACCCTGTTTGCCTTCCTGCCGGTGCTTTGGGTGCTATCGGAATACGTCAGTGAGCTGCCGCTGGTCGGCGCCATCGCCCACCCACTGTTCGTCGCATCGCTGGTCTGGTCGGTGTTTGGTACCGGCTTGCTGGCCCTGGTTGGCATCAAATTGCCAGGGCTCGAATTTAAAAACCAGCGCGTCGAAGCGGCCTATCGCAAGGAACTGGTATACGGGGAAGATGATGCGACGCGCGCCCAGCCGCCCAGGCTTGTCGACCTGTTTGCCGACGTTCGCAAAAACTACTTCCGGCTATATTTCAACTACATGTACTTCAACGTAGCGCGCATGCTTTACCTGCAGGCCGATAACATATTCGTCTATGTATTGCTGATACCCACCATCGCGGTCGGAGCGATTACCTTCGGTATACTGCAACAGATTCTGACCGCCTTCAGCCAGGTCAGTAATTCGTTTCAATACCTGGTGAATTCATGGACCACGATTGTTCAGTTATTATCGATCTACAAACGTCTGAGTTCTTTCGAAGCCGCGATAAAGCATGAACCGTTACCCGAAATCGATCAATTGGCCACCTGACAGTGAAACGGGTCGATGGCGCGTGGCCAGTTAAACGCCCATGTGCCTGATCCTGTTCGCCTGGCAGCACCATGTGGATTATCCGTTGATTGCGATCGCCAATCGCGACGAATATTACGCGCGCCCCGGTCGCGCTGCGCACTGGTGGGAAGACGCCGACATCTATGCCGGACGCGACCTCGAAGCCGGTGGCACCTGGCTCGGCGTCAATCGTCGCGGTCGATTCGCGGCGGTCACCAACGTGCGCGAACCTGGAGGCATGCAAGCCGGCAAGCGCACCCGTGGCGAGCTGACCCGAAACTTTCTCGCCGGCAGCAACGATGCCGAAACTTACCTGCATCAGCTCGCGCCCGGCGATCAGGACTATGCGGGCTTCAACCTGTTACTCGGCGACTCCAGCGGATTGTGGTTCTATTCCAACCGCGAACAAAAGATTCGCCGTATCGAAGCCGGCGTCTACGGAGTCAGCAACGGCCACTTCGATGAGCCCTGGCCGAAACTCAGGTCAGGTCGCGCAGAACTCGAAGCAATGCTCGATGGCCCCATCGACCACGACCAGCTGATGGCAATCCTCACCGATCATGCGATCGCCGAGGATCACGAGCTACCGAGTACCGGGGTTGCGCTCGATATCGAACGCCTGTTGTCGAGCCGCTTTATCCGCTCGGCGGAATACGGCACCCGCGCCTGCAGCGTGGTTACCATGGATCGACAGCAGCGTATCGAGTTCAGCGAACAGAATTATATCGATGCCACACGACGCGGTTCCCTGCAACACGCGAGCTTTGCTATTGCGGCAGATTGCTAAAGGCGGGGCTTCGAAGGGGACAGACCCCAATTTCGATAACTGATTATGAGGCTGGGGTAGACGGGCGAAATTGGGGTCTGTCCCCGAGGGTTACGAGGGTTAGAGTTTGAACAGGGATTCGGTGTTACGGGTGAGGGCAGCAGCGAGATCGGCAATATCCAGCTGGCGCAGCTCGGCCATGGTTTGCAGGTGTTCGACGATATAGGCCGGCATATTTTGCTGGCCACGATGGCTGGCACCGGGCTGGTCGGGCGCATCCGATTCCAGCAGCAGGGCATCGAGCGGCATCAGCGCGACCACGGCGCGCAACTTGCGCGCGCGCTCGAAGCTGAGCGTTGCAGAGATACCGAGTTTGAAGCCGAGATCGTACAATTGCCGCGCCTGCTGCTCGCTACCGGCAAAACTGTGTATTACGCCACCCTGGCGCCCCTGCCGACGCAACAGGCTGATGACTTCATCCATCGCCTTGCGCGCGTGGATAATAACCGGCAGGCGATGATTGTCCGCCAGTTGCAACTGCTCCTGGAACAGTTGCTTTTGCCATTTTTCATCGACCCGGGTGTGGAAGAAATCGAGGCCGCACTCACCGACGGCTACTGGCGCTTCACGCTCCAGCCACTCGTCGAGCTCGCGCAGGTGAATCGCCTGGTGTTGCTCGATAAACATCGGGTGTAATCCATAGGCCGCATAGAGGCCGTCATGGTGGGCGCACACCAACTTCAGTTTTTCCCAGCGGTTGGCGCTGGTAGCGGGCACGATCATGCGCGTGACACCGACGTCCGCGGCAGCGGCGATCACTTCGCTGCGCCGCTCATCGAAGCGATCGTCGTCGAGGTGACAGTGGCTGTCGATCAAGCGCACAGGCAGGCCGCACCGTGACTTCGATTCATTCGAGTAACGTGCATCACTGCCGATTACGACTTTCGAGCAGGTCGAGAATGATTGGCGTCAGGATGATTTCCACCGCCATCCCCATCTTACCGCCGGGGACCACGATGGTATTGCGCCGTGACATAAAGGATCCGCTGATCATCGACAACAGGTTGGTGAAGTCGGTGTTGCGGATATCCGGCTTGCGGAAACGGATCACCACGAAGCTTTCATCGAGGGTCGGAATATCGCGTGCAATAAACGGGTTCGAGGTATCCACGGTGGCGACCCGCTGAAAATTGATGTCGGTCTCGGAAAACTGCGGCGTGATGTATTTTACGTAATCGGGCATGCGACGCAGAATACTGTCGACTACCTCGTCCTGTCGGTAACCGCGCTCGGCGCTATCACGGTGAATCTTTTGAATCCACTCAAGATTGACCACCGGCACCACCCCAACCTTGAAATCTGCGTAGCGGGTCATGTCCACCTCGCCGCTTTTGACAAGACCATGCAAGCCCTCATAAAACAGTAAATCGGTGTCGGGCTCGATGTCTTCCCAGGGTGTGAAACGCCCCGCTTCAAGTGCCACACCGAGGCGCTTGCTGTGCTCTCGCGCTTCCTCGTCATTGTGCAGATAAAAGCGTTTTTGCCCACCACCGGTCTCACCATAACTGCGGAACAGGGCCTCCAGCAGTTCGAACTGATTGGCGCTGGCACCGAAATGGCTGAAGTTGATATCGGCCTCCTGGGCCCGATTCATTTCACCCTGCATCTCCTCGCGGTCATAACGATGAAAACTATCACCCTCGATAAGGGCGGGATTGATCTTGTGTCGATGAAAAATTGACTCCAGCGCCTTCTTGACCGTGGAGGTGCCGGCGCCGGAAGAACCGGTTACAACGACGACGGGATGTTTTTTCGACATGGCCTGCGCTCTCTGTTTACCGAGTAGTTTGCTAAAACCCGATTGTAACCGGTCGCGATGCACTGTGAGTAGTCATTCACAGTCCTGACTTTGTAGCTATAAGTAATATTGTGTACACTGTTGTGGATATTCCTGTCTCGTCTTGTCGGTGCCAATATTCTTTGTCACTACTGGATTCAAACAGTTATGCCACACACTATAACGCCAGCGGGAAGGAGGGCATCCGGCTGGCAGCTATAAATGAGGATTCGACCAGCACTTGAGCAAGCTAGCAAGACTACTCCGGGCCAGGCTTAAAAAAGTCAAACTCAAGAAGCTGCGCAGTACCAAATGGATTGCTGGAATCGTATTCGTCCAATTCGGCTGGTACGTCACCGATCTCGCTCCGAGCATCGAGATCGCCTGGGTAACCGGTCTGCTGTTATTCACTATTTACCTGTTCGTTTTTGAAATCGTTTCCGTCGACGAAACCGCGATAACCGTCATGGTCCTCCTCGGACTGTCATCGCTACTGGCACCGACGATGGGGCTGGAGCAGGGACTGGTAGATAACAAACGATTGTTCGACGGTTTTGCCAGCAACGCGGTAATGTCGATTATCGCGGTTATGATGATTGGCGCGGGGCTCGACAAGACCGGTATGATGAGCAAGGTGGCAGGCTATATCCTGAAGGTTGGCGGTACCACCGAGGCCCGTATCATCCCGATTATTTCGGGCACCTCCGGCCTTATTTCCTCGTTCATGCAAAACGTTGGCGCGGCCGCGCTACTGCTGCCGGTGGTGAGCCGCATATCGGCGCACTCGGGGCTACCGATGTCACGCCTGCTGATGCCGATGGGTTTTACCGCGATACTTGGCGGCACGATCACCATGGTCGGTTCATCGCCATTGATCCTGTTGAATGACCTTATCCTGACCTCAAACGTGGCCCTGCCGGCGGATCAAAAAATGCAGACCTGGGGCCTGTTTTCGGTTACCCCGATCGGCCTGGCGCTGGTGGCGAGCGGAATCCTCTACTTCGTGCTCGCCGGCAAGTACGTCCTGCCGTCGGTGTCGGTCGAATCCACCGCTGCCGTCGCCGGCAGCAGCAAGTACCTGGAAGAAGTCTACGGCGTCGACTACCTGCTATTCGAGGTCACGGTACCGGCTGAAAGCCCCCTGGTCGGCCAGGTGCTGGACGACATCGAAACCGCTTACAAGATTCGAGTCATTGCCATCAAGGCGGCCGGGGCCGGGGTGCGCGCAAACCAGGGCGACCTTTCACGCGACGTCGCGATCGGCCCCGACTCGGCGCTCGGCATTCTCTGCTCACCGGCGCATCTGAAAGACTTCGTCGACGAATTTGGCCTCACCATCCAGAAAGGTTTACGGGTTTTTTCTGACGTGCTGTCGTCCACACAAGTGGGTATTGCGGAAATCGTCATACCACCCGGATCATCGGTGATCGGAAAATCGGCACGCGATATCTGGATGCGCAAGGCTTACGGGCTGGCCATGGTAGCCCTGCATCGTGACGGCGAAACCCTGGTAGAAGGTAGCAATATTCGCGATATCCCGTTTGCAGCCGGTGACACGATTCTCGCGCATACTACCTGGCGAGCTCTGGCGCACCTGGAACGCGATCGTAACTTCGTTATCGTCACTTCGGAATACCCGCGCGAGGAAATCCGCCCCAACAAGGTCGGCTGGGCCAGCTTTTTCTTCGGCCTGGCGCTGTTCATGGTGTTGTTTACTGATCTGCGCCTGTCCCTGGCACTGATGACCGGAGCGATCGGTATGGTCATCTCCGGTGTGCTGAAGATCGAGGAAGCCTATGAGTCTGTCTCCTGGAGCACGGTGTTCCTGCTTGCCAGCCTGATCCCGCTCGGTCTCGCGGTCGAAACCAGCGGCACGGCCAAATGGATTGCAGAGCAAACGCTGGTGGTGGTCGGTGACATGCCTATCTGGGTAATCCAGGCGGCTGTTGCACTGCTGTCGACTTTTTTCACGCTGGTCATGTCGAATGTCGGTGCGACCGTGCTGCTGGTACCACTGGCGGTGAATATTGCGATCGGCGCCGGTGCCAGCCCGGCACTATTCGCGCTCACCGTGGCAATTGCCACTTCGAATTCGTTCATCATACCAACCCACCAGGTAAACGCCCTGATCAAGGGTCCCGGTGGTTATCGGGTGCCCGATTTCGTGCGCGCCGGCGGGCTGATGAGCATCCTCTTCATCGTCGTCATGCTGGTGATGATGAACATCGTCTTTTAGCGAACAGGCTTGTCGATTGCCTTGCTGAACAATAAGTCCCACACGCCGTGCCCAAGACGCAGCCCGCGCTGCTCGAAACGGGTCAGGGGTCGATAATCGGGGCGCTCGATATGCCCGGCAGCATTACCCATATTCACAAATCGGTCATCGTCGAGAAACTGCCCGGCGATCGACTCGGCATAATCCTGCCAGTCGGTTGCGATGTGGATGGCCGCGCCCGGTTTCAGGACTCTGTGTGCCAGATCACGAAAACGCCGGTTAACGATACGGCGCTTATGGTGACGCTTTTTATGCCAGGGATCGGGGAAAAACAACAGGATGCGGTCGAGCAGATTTGCACCGATCATCTGCTCCAGTACTTCGATCGCATCGTGCTTGATGAGCCGCAGATTGTTTAATTGCAGTTTGTCGATATTGTTGAGGCAACGCCCGATGCCGGGCTCATGCACCTCGATACCGAGATACAGGCTGTCACGGTCCCCGCTCGCCATGTGGATCAGCGCATCGCCATTACCGATGCCGATTTCCAGCTTGAACGCGGCAAACCCGCCTGGCAGCGCCAGCATGCCCTGCTGAAACTCGATCCCGTACTCTGGCCAGTAGGCTTCGATCGCATGACGCTGCGACGGGGTCAGGCGTCCGCCACGACGCACGAAACTGCGAATGGAGCGTTTGCTCGGATCTTCATCGGGCATGATGTGGTTACTTCTCGGTTGCAGATAGTGGCGTACGGCAGTTTCGCGGCAGGCCGGAATAAATCGCTGCAGCGCAACGCAGCCATTACATTACTGGAGATATCGCGGCAATACCAGCGCGATACGGCTTGCCCTGGGGCATCACCACGATCCGCACTCGCAATCAACCCGAAATAAACCGGCATGTCGATTTATCGACTTCACGGGTTTGCTATACTGGCTTTTTTAAGATCCATACTATACATGAGCAAAAAAGCAGTCGCCCTGATTTCCGGTGGCCTCGACTCGATGCTGGCAGCGAAACTGATTCAGCAACAGGGGATAGAGGTGGTCGGTATCAATTTCTTTACCGGTTTTTGCGTGGAGGGTCATACCCATGCAATTCGCAATCGCACGGGTACCCGGCCAAAACGCAATAATGCTTTGTGGGTGGCCGAACAGCTCGGCATCAAGCTGCACATCATCGACGTGGTCGAAGAGTACAAGAATGTCGTTATCAACCCGCGGCACGGCTATGGCGCCAACTTGAACCCCTGCCTCGACTGCAAGATTTTCATGATACACAAAGCACATGACTGGATTGCGCAACATGGCTTTGATTTCATCATCACCGGTGAAGTCAACGGCCAGCGACCCAAGTCCCAACTGCGCAGATTCATGCCGCTGGTGGCGGAAGAGTCGGGGGCCCTGGATCTACTGGTGCGCCCCTTGTGCGCCAAAAACCTGCTGCCAACGCGCCCCGAACGGGAGGGCTGGGTCGATCGCGAGCAACTCAGGGATTTTAGCGGCCGCTCGCGCAAACCACAGATGGCGCTGGCCGCTGAGTTCGGTTTCGAAGATTATGCCCAGCCCGCCGGCGGCTGCTGTTTCCTGACCGATCGCAGTTATTCGGTGAAGTTACAGGATCTGTGGGACAACCGTGGTCGGCGTGAATACGAGCTCGACGATATCATGTTGCTCAAGGTTGGGCGCCACATTCGTCCAAGCCGCGATTTCAAGCTGATCATCGCCCGCGAAGAAGGCGAGACCCGCTACTTAAGTGGTTACCGGCGCCAATTTCAAACCATTAAAACCGTCAGCCACGGCGGGCCGTTGGCGTTGATCGAAGGCGCGCAACTCGATCAGCAGCAACTCGAACTGGCCTGCGCCATTACCGCTCGCTTCAGCCAGGGACGCGATGCCGAGTCGGTCGAAATGGAGTTCAGTGATCACCAGCAGGCCACTCACAGCGTCCATGTCAAACCACTGCGCGCCGATCAGATCAATCCGGAATGGGTAATCCTGTGAACGATATCGTCGAGCTCGATGCCCGCCGCCTGCTATGCCCGATGCCAGTCATCCGCCTGCAGGATTGCATCAAGCAGCTGCCAGCGGATGCCCGGGTGCGCATAACCTGCACCGATCCGGGCACGTTGCACGATATTCCGACCTGGTGCCGCCTGAACGGGCACCGGGTGCTAACCACCACCGAGCAACAGGACGACTACATTTTCCTGGTGCATAAGGACGCCGATGGAAGCTGACGAGCGCTACCGGATCACGCAACGGGTTACGCTGACCGGCGCCGCGGTCAACTGTGGGCTCGCTAGCCTGCAGATCGCTTTCGGCCTGCTCGGTAAGTCCCAGGCTTTGCTGGCGGATGGTTTTCATACCCTGTCTGACCTGAGTACTGATTTTATCGTGCTGTACGCCTCCCGCCGGTCATCCAGGGCCGCCGATAAAGATCACCCTTACGGCCACGGTCGCATCGAAACAATGGCGTCAATGGTGCTCGGTGCCATCCTCGGTATGGTCGGCGTCGGCATCGGTATACGCGGCGTGGAAAGTGTTATGAGTCCTTCAACCTCCAACCCCGAGGTCATTACTATTTTTTTTGCCGGCCTCGCCATCGTCGCCAAGGAAGGTCTTTACCACTACACGCGGCGCGCCGCTGCTGCTACTCATTCTTCGATGCTCGAAGCAAACGCCTGGCATCACCGCTCGGATGCGCTGTCCTCCATTGTCGTAGTCATCGGCATATCGGCGCAGTTGCTGGGCATCCCTTACATGGACGCCGCGGCCGCTATCATTGTCGCCTGTATGATTGCATGGATGGGCCTGCGCCTGAGCCGCAAGGCATTGAACGAACTCATCGATACCAGCCTCGACCGTGAACTGATCGGAGAAGTGCGCGCAGCGATGCAAGACAATAGCAGCGTCATCGGAGTACACAATCTACGCAGTCGCTCGATGGGCGGCCTTGGCTACCTCGATGCCCACATCGAAGTCGATTCAAACCTGACCGTTTCCGAGGCGCATTACATCGCGCATCGCATCGAGCACCAGGTCAAACAGCGTTTCCCCAAAATCATCGACGTACAGATTCACATCGATCCACTGGACGACAAGATCCGCGATTCGGTACTCGCGCGGTTGCCGGAACGGCAGACAATCGAGCAGGATCTGGTACAGGCCTGGGAGGGCATTGCCGAAAGCGAACAGATCCTGCAGACCAAGCTGCATTACCTCGACACACTCATCGAGATCGACCTGGTATTGCCGGCGTCGATGTGTACGCCCCGCCACGAAGCAGGCATAGGGCGATTGAAGCGGGGGGCGAGCGACCTCGACTATGTCGGCACCGTAAACATTTACTTCGTTAACTAACTCGATAGATGCACTAATTTGGTGCATTTCTAGTCGATAATCACTAGAATCGTGCGATTATGCACGCTTAGTTGGCATTATGCCGTGATTCGGTAAACTCTCATCCGAAATTTTTGATCCCCCGATTCTGGAGAATAAATCATGTCTGCGTCCGATGTGTTGAACAAGATTAACGAGTACGGCGTTAAATTCGTCGATTACCGCTTTACCGATACCAAGGGCAAGGAACAGCACGTTACCGTTCCTGCCAGCACCCTCGAAATGGATACCTTCACCGAAGGCAAGATG
>JAJDOF010000009.1 GCA_022340305.1 Gammaproteobacteria bacterium | reverse complement strand
AGGATTTTTGTAACCAGATTTTCCACGTCCTCGTCGACTAGAGTGCGTGAAAAGTCCTGTAAAATCAAGCCTAAAGCGACGCTTTTTCGATTATTTCTCACTTCTTTTCCAGTATAGACGTCAAATACAAATACTTCCTGCAAAATTTCATTTTTTATCGAATATATCTCGTCCAGCAAGCGTTGCACCGGCAGATCCGCGTCAACCATCACGGCAATATCGCGCCTGATCGACGGAAATCGCGACATTTCGTGAAAATTTGGCAGGCGCGCGTTGCGAATAGGCGATAGTTCGACTTCGAACACGAAAACGGGTTGATCGATATCGAGTTTGTGCAGGACGGCCGGATGTAAACCACCCACAAAACCGATCTTCGCACCATTCAGGCTTACATCGGCGGCCTGCCCCGGATGCAGGATCGACTCTTGCGATGGCTGAAAGCAAAATGCCGACACGTCTGACGGCCGCAAGATTGCTTCAAGATCACCCTTGATATCAAAAAAGTCGACCTGCCCTGCTGCCTGTGAATACAGACCCTCAGGCAGGCGATTTCCGCAGATGACGCCGGCAATACGGGCGGTCTGCTCCAGTCCATCAGCCGTCGGCACGAAACACAGTCCGGTTTCAAACAGTCGCACACGCGACTGTTGTCGATTCAGGTTGTGTCGCAAGGCCTGTATCAGGCCCGGTAACAATCGGGTGCGCATCACTGACATATCCGTTGAAATCGGATTCGACAATGGCAATGTGGCTTGACCTGGGTCGAGTACTGCCTGCAGTTCGGGCGCCACGAAGGAATAGGTAACCGCTTCGTAATAGTCCTGTTCGACAAGAATATCGCGAATTTGATTGACGCCGATACGCCGCTCGGAAAAGCTTTCCATACACACGTGAGAAGCTTCGCGGCTGCCGGGAATATTGTTATATCCGATCAACCGACCGATCTCTTCGATCAGATCCGCCTCGATGTTGATATCAAAGCGATAACTCGGCGGCATGACCTGCCAGCCATCAGCATTTTCGCTAACCTGCATGTTGAGTCGCTGCAGAATCGAGCGGATTTCATCCTGTTCCACCTCAATACCGAGCAAGCGCTTCACCTGCGCATAACGCAGGGTCACCTGCGGCGACGCCGGCATCGACGATTCCTGCAGCGCGTCGATCAGCGGTCCTGCCGCGCCCCCGGTAATTGCGATCAATAGCTCGCTGGCGCGCTGTATGGCGAGCGGTGGCAGTTGCGCATCGACACCACGCTCGAAACGGTGAGAAGCGTCGGTGTGCATACCGTATTTTCGCGCCTTTCCGGCGAGCCTGGACGCGCTGAAATGCGCCGCTTCGAGCAATATATTGCGGGTATTCGCCTGCACCGAGCTGTCGAACCCACCCATGATACCGGCCAGCGCAATCGCGCCATTGTGATCGGCAATCACCAGCGTATCTGCCAGGCACTCGACTTCACTGTGATCCAGCAACACCAGCTTTTCACCCGGCTCTGCCAGGCGTACACGTATTCCGCCGCTCAGTTTGTCGAAATCGAAACCGTGCATAGGCTGACCGAGCTCCATCATCACGTAGTTGGTCACGTCGACTACCGGGCTGATGGGCCGCAAACCGCAACGGCGCAATTTTTCCTGCATCCACAGCGGTGTGCGCGCTTCGGGATCGATACCGCATATCACGCGACCCACATAGCGCGGGCAGTGCTCAGCGGCTAACAGTTCGACACTGAAGGTCTGTGCGACGCTATCGGCGACCTTGTTAACCCCGGTGTGAGCCAGCGACATCCGGTTGATGGCTGAGACCTCGCGCGCAACACCGGCAATACTCAGGCAATCACCGCGGTTGGGTGTGAGATCAACGTCGATTATGCGGTCGGCAAGGGACAGGTAGTCGACGATTGAGGAACCAATCGGCGCATCGGCCGGCAACTCCAGGATCCCCGCGGATGTTTCCGCCAGTTGTAGCTCCGTAGCCGAGCAGATCATGCCTTGCGACTCGACACCGCGTAATTTCGCCTTCTTGATACGGATGCCCGGCAGTTCGGCGCCAACCCGTGCAAAGGCAACCTTGAGGCCAACGCGCACGTTGTCGGCGCCACACACCACGGTGACCTGCTGATTGCCATCATCGACCTGGCACAGGTTGAGTTTGTCGGCATCGGGATGCTTTTCCAGCGCGACAATCTCGGCGACAACGACATTGACAAGCTCCGGAGCAGCACTGCGCCAACCTTCGACTTCGAGCCCCGCCATGGTCAATTGGCTGATCAAGGTATCGCTGTCGACCGGAGGATCGACCCATTCTCGCAACCAGCATTCGCTTATTTCCATGCTCGCACCGGCCTAGGTAAACTGCTGCAAAAAACGCAGGTCGTTATCGAAAAACAGCCGCAGATCATTCACCCCGTAGCGCAACATCGCGAGTCGCTCGACACCCATGCCAAACGCATAGCCGGTGTACTTTTCACCGTCCACACCGGTATGACGAAACAACTCGGGGTGCACCATGCCGCAACCCAGTACTTCCAGCCAGCCGGTATGACTGCAAACCCGGCAACCCGCGCCTGCACACATCACACAACTGATATCGACTTCCATGGAGGGTTCGGTGAACGGGAAATAAGACGGCCGAAAACGCGTCTTCAGCCCGTCATCTTCAAAAAACAGTCGCAGAAATTCTTCCAGTGTGCCCTTTAACACCGAAAAAGAGACATCGACATCCACCAGCAGACCTTCTACCTGGTGGAACATCGGCGTATGCGTTAAATCCGAGTCACAGCGATAAACTCGCCCGGGCGCAATGACGCGCAATGGTGGTTGCTGATTTTCCATGACGCGAATTTGCACCGGCGAGGTATGCGTGCGCAGCAGCATGCCGTCGTCGAAGTAAAAGGTGTCGTGCATGGCGCGTGCCGGATGTTGCTCAGGGATATTGAGCGCTTCGAAATTATGGAAGTCATCTTCGACTTCAGGACCTTCGGCAACGTCGAAACCCAGTTTGCCAAACATCATATCGATGCGGTTCATGGTCAAAGTTACCGGATGCAGGCCACCCGCCGCGCGGCGTCTGCCGGGCAGAGTTACATCCACTGTCTCACCTTGCAGGCGCGAGGAAATCGCGACTTCGGCGAGCGTCGACATGCGTGCCTCGATCCATTCCTGTACCTGGTACTTGGCGAGATTGATCGCCTGGCCCGCAGCAGGCCTTTGCTCGGCGGGCAAACGTCCCAGTGATTTGAGCTGAGCAGTCAGTTCCCCTTTTTTACCGAGATAAGCGACACGCACGGCATCGAGAGCCGCCACATCGGCAGCCTCACTGACCGAGCGGGAAGCCTGCTCCAGTAGTTTGTCTAAATCGTCGGACATGTTGCAGATGCGCATCACTGGCAACGGCCGGGGCCGTTGCCCATGACAAACTGGCGGTTAAGCCGCTTCGAGACCGGCGCGCGCCTTTTCGACCAGCATCGTGAAGGCAGGCTTGTCAAAAATAGCGATATCCGAAAGCACCTTGCGATCAATTTCAATCTCTGCCTTTTTCAGGCCATTCATGAAAACGCTGTATGACATGCCATTCTCACGTGCACCGGCATTGATACGCGCGATCCACAATGCGCGAAACTGACGCTTACGCTGGCGACGGTCGCGATATGCATATTGACCGGCCTTGGTGACGGCCTGTTTGGCAACGCGAAATACCTTGCTGCGCGCGCCACGATAACCCTTGGCTTTATCCAGGACTTTCTTATGGCGGGCGTGCGCGGTAACACCTCTTTTTACTCTTGGCATTTAACTATCCCCCTAAGAATACGGCAACATACGGCGCACCTGTGCGACGTCGTTTTCATGAACATCAAGCTTCTCGCCCAGCTGGCGTTTCCGCTTGCTCGATTTCTTGGTAAGGATATGACGCAAGTGAGATTGCTTGCGCTTGTAGCCGCCGGCGGCATTTCGTTTGAAACGCTTGGCCGCGCCACTGACTGACTTCATCTTTGGCATCGTTTGCTCCCAGTTTAAAAACGTCGATTAATAAGCCCTGGACGCCGGAGGCGCGTCTTCGGGTAGTGGCTAACTCCACCAAACAGGCGGTTAGCGTTTTTTGGGCACCAGCAACATTGTCATCTGGCGTCCTTCCGATTGCGGAAACTGATCCACACTCGCAATTTCTTTGGTATCTTCTTCTACTCGCTTGAGCAGTTGCGTACCGAGTTCCATGTGTGCCATCTCGCGTCCGCGAAATCTCACCGTCACCTTAACCCGGTCACCTATTTCAATAAACTCGCCCAGTTTGCGAAGTTTAACACGATAGTCTTCTGCCTCGGTGCCGGGCCGGAATTTAATTTCCTTGATGTGCACCTGGCGCTGTTTCTTGCGCTGGTCATGCAGTTTCTTCTTCTGCTCGAAGCGAAATTTACCGTAATTCATCAAACGACAGACCGGCGGTTCCGCATCGGGCACGAGTTCTACCAGATCCACCCCCGCTTCAGTCGCCATTTTCTGGGCCTCTTGCAAAGGCAGTATGCCTTTCTGTTCACCATCTTCAGCAATGAGCCGAACTTGCGGCGCGGTTATTTCCTCGTTGAGACGGCTCTGTTTGTTGTCTGCGATTGGGGACTCTCCCGTGTATCGTTATACGGTTAACCGTAAAAATTAATCCGGCTGATAAACCGGATTACTGTTGCACCATGTGCACAAAATCTTCGACTGCAATCGAGCCCAGGTCTTTTCCGCCCAGGCTACGCACCGCAACGCTCTCTTCTTCCACTTCGCGATCACCGACCACGACCATGTAAGGAACGCGTTGCAAAGTGTGCTCGCGAATTTTAAACCCGACTTTTTCGTTTCTCAAGTCGCAAATGGCCCTGATTCCCTGATTTTTAAGCATTTTTTGGATTTTTTCGACATATGGTGCCTGTTTGTCGGTGATATTCATCACCACGGCCTGTACCGGCGACAACCAGACTGGAAACTTACCTTCGTAATGTTCCACCAAAATCCCGAAAAATCGCTCCAGCGAACCGAACAGTGCGCGGTGCAACATTACCGGCCGATGCTTCTCACCGTCCTCACCGATATACGAAATATCGAAGCGTTCCGGCAGATTCATGTCGACCTGCAAGGTGCCACATTGCCAGTCACGGCCAATGGCATCGCGCAGCACAAATTCGAGCTTGGGGCCATAAAACGCGCCCTCACCGGAAAACAGTTTGTATTCGAGATTCATGCTGTTGAGTGCATTTTTCAGCGCACCCTCGAGCTTGTCCCAGACCTCATCGGAACCGATACGGTTTTCCGGTCGGTCGGAAAACTTGATCACCACGTCCTCAAAGCCGAAATCCTTGTAGATATCCAGCACCAGTGCAATAACGTCGATGCACTCCTGCTCCATCTGATCCTCGGTACAGTAGATGTGCGCATCGTCCTGGGTGAAATGGCGCACACGCAGCAAACCATGCAACGCGCCCGAGGGCTCGTAGCGATGCACCTTGCCAAACTCGGCCATGCGCAGTGGCAGATCACGATAGCTTTTCAAGCCCTGGTCAAACATCAGCACCGAGCCCGGGCAATTCATCGGTTTCAATGCGAACACGCGCTCATCTTCGGTTTGCGTCGAAAACATGTGCTCGCGATAGTTGTCCCAGTGACCGGAGGTCTCCCACAGGCTGCGATCCATCACGTCTGGCGTATTGACTTCGACATACCCGGCAATATTCTGACGCTCGCGCATGTAGTCGATCAGTATATTGAACAGGGTCCATCCCTTAGGGTGCCAGAAAACCGAACCCGGCGCCTCCTCGTGCAGGTGAAACAGATCGAGCTGCCGACCAAGTTTGCGGTGATCGCGTTTCTCCGCTTCCTCGATGCGATGCAGATACGCCTTAAGCTGCTTCTTATCCGGCCAGGCTGTGCCATAAATCCGCTGTAGCATTTGATTTTTCGAATCGCCACGCCAGTAAGCGCCGGCAACCTTCAGAACCTTGAAACCGTCGCCAAGCTTGCCGGTGGAAGGCAGGTGTGGGCCACGGCATATGTCGAACCAGTCACCCTGGCGATAAATCGAAATCTCTTCACCCTCGGGAATGTTCTGATCGATGATTTCGACCTTGTAGTGCTCGCCCAGATCGGCAAATGTTTTACGTGCAACCTCGCGCTCCAGCAGTTCGCGCACGATGGGCAGATCGCGCTTCACGATCTCGTGCATGCGGGCCTCGATGGCGAGCAGGTCTTCGGGGGTAAAGGGCTCAGTGCGTGCGAAATCGTAATAAAAACCCTCTTCGATGGCCGGGCCAATCGTTACCTGGGTTCCCGGAAACAGCTCCTGCACGGCCTGCGCCATCACGTGTGCAGCATCGTGGCGCAGCAATTCGAGCGCTTCATCGTCACGGCCGGTAATAATAGCCAGATCGACGTCCTGCTCGATTAGATAAGACGCATCGACGAGACGACCATCGACCTTGCCCGCCAGGGTTGCTTTGGCAAGACCGGGACCGATGTCGTTAGCGACATCCATAACCGAAACTGCTTGATCGAACTGACGTTTGGATCCGTCAGGAAGGGTAATCCGAGGCATGTCAATCTCCAGTGGTGGCCCCTACCAAAGGCCACTTGTTGTGTTGGTAGTCGCGAGTGGATTCGAACCACCGACCCCCACCATGTCAAGGTGGTGCTCTAACCAACTGAGCTACGCGACTATAAAATTCAGGTCGAGTATTCTACCTCAGAAACGCAACTAATCAACCCGCTTAAAGTCCTAATTTGCAAGGCTTTGAGCTTTTACTCAATCCACCCGAATATCAACCGATCATTCCCGCCTGGCGAACCCTGCTCACCTGAAAAACGCACCCATGGAATTCATCGCCTCCAGTATCGCCCTGGTATCCGTGACGCCATCCGGCAGCTCGTTGTAGTCGAGATCAAAGACTCGACTATCGCCGGAGGAGCCATAAACGAAAATGCGATCATCGGTCATGAGCGCTCTGGTTGACCAGCTTTCGATCAGCAGGGGCTTTGACCGATAGGCGGGGGCGTACAGATCCTGGCCGGTACTGTAGTCATCGACTGGATTTTCACAGCCCAGAACGCGCCGCATGAGGGTCGGAACAATATCTTCATGATTCGTGCGACGACTCACCTTGTCGGCAGAGAGCCCGGGCCAGCGGATGAGCATCGGGACCCTGGTTTGATATTTCGAAAAATTGCTGTTATGCCCCCAGTAATTTTGCCGAAGGTCGTTGAATTCCTGGGAATGGTCACCGGTGATTATCAGGACGGTCTCATCCAGCAGCGATTGCTGCTTTAATGTCTCGATCACCTGGCCAATCAACGTATCGTCATAGTAAACCGAGTTTTTGTAGAGATTCAAGAATTCGGTGGGCTCGAAATCATTGTCGAGATCGAGGTAACGGACGTTTTCCAGCGCTGGCTGAAAAGGCGACGCAGCGCTGCTGTCTTGACTAAAACTGTGCGGGGCATCGAGAAACAGCAAGCTGAAAAAAGGCTTTTCCGTGTTTCGATTGATAATTTTCCTCGTTATATCGTCAGTAACGATGCTGTCGGTATGGCGCTTGTCATTCGGGTTCAGCGCCTGGAGCGTACTGCCGGAGACTATGCGATCCCTGACCGACACGAAAACGGTTCGATCAAACTCAGGGAATGACCAGGATGCCGAAGCATCAATAAAGAGCTGATATTCCTGTTTAACGAGGACATCGAACAACACCGATCCTCTTTGCTCTCCCACCATGGCATGCCAGTAACTCCCCGGAAGACCATACAGTAAGCCGAAAATACCGAATCGAGTAGCGTTTCCGGTACTGAAGTGATCATTAAAAACCCGGCTGGAATCTTCCAGGCCGAAGGTATTCGGCATGACCTGATCGTTCAGCGCGTCAAAGCGCAATGAGTCGACGACCAGCATCACGACATTCAGGCCAGCAGACTGGTTCGGCTCACATTGCAGGCGCTTTTTAGGATAGTTCAGCGAAGACCCTGTCATCCTGCCCAGATCGGAGCTGCCGTCGTTTGCGACCGCAATGCCAAGAGCCCGTATATTGCTTTTGGCGGTCAGGGGTAACGCCCACGGGATATATCGAACCATACTGGTAACAGCTCGATCACCGCGAATTTCGCTGTAGGCATAGAACACCTGACCGACCACCATGAACGAGGCCACAAATATCCAGAGATAACGTGTTTTATGCCCTCGGCCGGTAAAATATCTGAACGACGCCCTCGCCAACCATAGTTCGACAGCGAACAATACCGCGAAACCGGCGCCAAGGCTGAGCCAGGTCGACCATGCAATTGACATGATCTGCATGGCTTCGCCACTGGTGATCAAACTTACGACCATGCCGTTGAGGTGGAAACGGTAAAGTTCGAAAACCCTGGCGTTAATAAAAATCGCCAGCACAAACAGCGAATACAGGGTAGCTACCGGGATGAGGAGTCGCTGCCCCGGTTGCAGCAATTTCTCGGCGATAGAGAGAGGAATAAAGAGCAATAACGCGAAAAAGAAAAAATGCCCTGGTAATGCCAGCCCAAGAAACAGGCTTCCCGTGGACAGCGAAAACAATTGGTCGCCGGGAACAATACTGGCGGTAATCAGAACGGCCAGTAATGCATTGGCTGCGGCGAAGTACGCCAGCCATGGATTTTTAAATTGCAGCACAGGCTTCGATGCGCCCCGGACAGGACTCTTAATTTGATCGGACAGGTCATTGTATCAGCCATACCCGGGATACACCTTTGAATTTTTGTCATTCGCGGCGAACCGGGCTTGCGAATTACCAGGCAGCGTCATTCCTGCCGACCAGGCGACGCTCGAACAGACCTGGCCAAGCACCTGCCAGGGAGACCTGCGCATCATACTATAGATTATAGATTAAATAACAATCGTAAACTATTGATTTAAATTGCATTTATTAGGCCTCTATAAAGCCAACTGCAGGAAGTGAGACATCGCCGCCAGGCATTACTCCCATTCGAGGCTGCTCGAACTCGAATGGCCCGAACGTCATTTTGTGATAACTTACGGTCAGGCGTTTTTTTAGATGATCTGGCCGAGTGCAGTTTTAGCATGCTGCACAAGCGCATGAAAACAGCAGGTCCAGACAGGGAATCCACCAGGGCCTGGTCAGATCATTCGAATATTCGTGATCCCTGCCCTGTTCAACGAACCAGAGATGTCATCATGAGTTACTGCAAGCCATTTCCAAAAAGCGAGTACGACGCGCGCGCAACCCGGGTCAAGGAGCGCATGCAGACTGCTGGCTTCGACCTGCTGATTTGCCAGGATCCGGCCAGCATGGGCTGGTTGACCGGTTTCGATGGCTGGTCGTTTTACACCCCACAGGCGGTGCTGCTGCACCTCGAGGAAGCTTCGCCGATCTGGTTCGGGCGTGCGCAGGATGCCCGGTCGGCTCGCATTACTACCGACCTCCCCGACAATAACATCGTCGGCTTTTCGGAGCCCCTGGTGCATCATCCCCGTCAGCATCCCTTCGATGAGCTGTGTGAACTGGTGATCGCGCGCGGTTGGGGATCGGCGCACATTGGCGTCGAACTGGACGCGCATTACTACACCGCGAGAGCGCATCATCACCTGACCAGCGGTTTGCCCAATGCTCGCATCGAGGACAATCGCGAACTGGTCAACTGGGCAAGACTAATCAAGTCGGATGCCGAGCTGGTCTACATGCGAGAGGCGGGGCGCATCGTCACCGATACCATGAACAAGGCCATTTCCCGGCTTCAGCCGGGGGTGCGCCAGTTCGAAGTCATCGCCGATGTCTACCACAGCCAGATCACCGGCTTCGATACCAGGTACGGTGACTACACCAGTTTGTGTCCTTTGATCCAGGTTGGTGAGGGTACCAGCACCCCGCATTTGACATGGACCGACGAACCCTTGCCAGACAACGGCCTGGTGGTGATGGAGATCGGCGCCGCGCGGCGCCATTACCACGCACCGCTGACCCGCACCATGCACCTCGGCAAGCCTCCCGAAGCCATCACCAGACTATCCAGGGTGATTATTGAAGGTGGCGATGAAGCACTCGCCATGGCCAAACCCGGCGTTACCTGTGAACAGGTCGAAGCCGTCTGGCAAGCCGTGTTGAAACGCCATGGCTACAGCAAGGAAAGTCGTGTCGGCTATTCGATAGGCCTGAATTACCCGCCGGACTGGGGTGAGCGCACCGCCAGCCTGCGTCCGGGCGATACCACGGTTTTGCAGGCCGGTATGTGCTTCCATTTCCAGTCCGGCATGTGGCTGGAAGATTTTGGCGCGGCGATATCGGAACCTTTCGTGGTAACCGACAGCGGTGGCGAATGTCTGAGCCATGTTGCGCGCGAACTCATCGTTATCGATTAACACGCTGCCCCCTGACCAGTATTGCCTCTGCTGCCGGGTCAGGTACGATATCTGGTATTGCCGGATCGAACGCTATTTTTGCAACGCCATGGTTTTCTGCCCGCAGAAAACTGTAAACAGTAAGGAATACGCAGTTACCGTGATGAACCAGAAACGCCTTTGCCTGCTGCTCGTGCTGGCGCTATTTGCCTTTCCGGCGCAGGCTGAACGACCCAAAATCGGCCTGGCCCTGGCCGGTGGTGGCGCCAAGGGTAGCGCCCACATCGCTGTCCTCGAATTACTGGAAGCGAATAATATTCCAGTCGACTATATCGCCGGCACCAGCATCGGCGCCTATATCGGTGGCCTGTATGCGCTCGGCCACAGCGCAGCGGAGATCAGGCAAATCATGTACTCCGCTGATCTGGGCAGCGGCTTCTCCGATGCCATTGATCGCGAAAAACTACCCTATCGAGTGAAACGACAGCACGATAAATTCAATGCCGGACTGGAGCTCGGCTATGGGCATGGCGAACTGCTCCTGCCCTGGGGCGTGCTCTACGGACAATCGATGTCGATGACATTTCGCCGCTCGGTTGGCAACATTCCCAATTTCGCAAGCTTCGACGAACTCGCCATTCCCTTCAGGGCGGTCGCCACTGACCTGGCCACCAGCAACACCGTTGTGCTCGATCATGGCGACCTGTTGCGCGCGATGAAGGCCTCGGCGACTGTGCCCGGAGCCCTCGTGCCGGTCAACATTGAAGGCAAATTTCTGGTGGATGGCGGCATGGCGGAAAACCTGCCAGTGAAGCAGGTGAAGCTGATGGGCGCTGATATCATCATCGCGGTCGACATCAGCGCACCGCTGCTCGATATTGATGAAATCAGCAACGCACTATCGGTGCTCGAACAGATTTCCAGCTTCCTGACAGTGAAAAATATCGATTCCGCAAAGGAATTTCTCGATGACGGAGATATCTACATTCGCCCAGATATCGACCATTTGAGCACCTCTAATTTCTCTGCCATGAACGAAGCTTTTAATGCTGGAAAGGCCGCGGCTGAACAACAACTGGAGGCGCTGCAAAGACTGTCCATCGACGCTGGCGAATACCTGCAATACCAGCGGCAGAAGCGCCGAAAACTGGACGCGTTGAAACTGGCGGGAGAACGGCCGGTAGCAAAGATCATCCTGACGAACAATTCGCATTTCAACGATGATTTTCTGCTGCACTCGCTCGGCCTCGAGACCGATCTGCCGATATCGAGCGAGGAACTCAACGCGGCCATCGATCGACTCTACTCG
>JAJDOF010000027.1 GCA_022340305.1 Gammaproteobacteria bacterium | reverse complement strand
TATCACAACTGGGCATTATGGATATGTTTCCGCAAACGGCGCATGTCGAGGCGATGGCGTTATTTGAACGGGTAAAACGGAGGTCAAAGTGAAAATAGTCAGTGCAGTGATCAAGCCATTCCGGCTGGATGATGTCCGCAGTGCGCTATCAGATATCGGCATTGCCGGTCTGACGGTTTACGAGGTCAAGGGGTTTGGTCGCCAGAAAGGTCATACCGAACTGTATCGTGGTGCCGAATACGTTGTCGATTACATACCAAAGATGAAAATCGAGGTGGCCATTGATGACGATTTAACCGACCAGGTCATCGATACCATTATTGAAGCCGCGCGCACCGGTAAAATCGGCGATGGCAAGATATTTGTGACCAACCTGGAAAACGTGGTGCGCATCAGAACCGGCGAATCCGGATCATCGGCTTTGTAATTTTAGGAGAAATTATTTAATCTAGGAGAAGTATGACCACTTAGAGTAGGTAAAAGCGATGAGTGTGAACATGAATTTTGGCAATGAGGTGGCGCAGCATCGAACCGATAAGGCGTCCTCGCATCATCCTGCCGCCAGGCTCGCCTCGATTGATCTGTCGGATACTTTCCCCCAGGCGCCCCGCTCAACCTCTAGCGTCACCGCTTTGGACCGCTGGATTGCTCGAAAAATGATGGCGGTAGTCGGCAATCCGCCAATAGTGCTCAAACTCTGGGATGGCACGGAAGTCACCGCGCCGGAGCCGTATCCCGTTGCCCGTCTGCAGTATCACAATCGCAGCGCGATGTTAAAAACGATTATCAATCCGGAACTCTATTTCGGCGATATTTACGCCAATGGCGACGCCTCGATCGAGGGCGACCTGATTCGATTCACCGAAATCATTTTCTCGAACCTGGGCGGCAAGGTCGAGAAAAGCTGGTTGAGAAACCTGGTGCTTTGGTTGCAGCACCGGCGCATTGCCAATTCCTTCGATAAGGCAAAGGATAATATTTATCACCACTACGATATCGGTAATGATTTTTACCGCCTGTGGCTCGACCGTGCCGAGATGCAATATACCTGCGCCTATTTTCCCGATCCGGCGATGACACTGGAGCAGGCGCAGGTTGCCAAGTTGCATCACGTCTGCCGCAAGCTCGATTTAAAGGCGGGTGAGGCGGTTGTCGAAGCGGGCTGTGGTTGGGGTGGCCTGGCGCTGTTCATGGCGAAACACTATGGCGTCAAGGTGACGGCCTATAATATTTCCCGTGAGCAGGTTGCCTATGCATGCAGTCGTGCGGAACGCGAAGGCCTGTCCGACCGGATCGAATACGTGCTCGACGACTATCGCAACATCCGCGGTGAGTACGATGCTTTCGTCTCGGTCGGCATGCTGGAACATGTCGGCACCAGGGATTACGCCATTCTCGGTGATGTCATCAATCGCTGTCTCAAGCCCACGGGGCGGGGCTTGATACACAGCATAGGCCGCAATCGTCCGGCGCCGATGAACGCCTGGATTGAACGTCGCGTTTTTCCCGGGGCCTATCCCCCCAGCCTGAAGGAAATGATGGCGATCTTCGAGCCTAATCGCCTGTCGGTGCTCGACGTGGAAAACCTGCGCCTGCATTATTCGCTGACACTGCAACATTGGCTGGCGCGTTACGAGCAGCACAGCGCGGAAATTCGGGAGATGATGGACGAGACCTTTGTCAGGACCTGGCGGCTCTACCTGGCTGGATCGATCGCGGCGTTCAATGTTGGTGAATTGCAGTTATTCCAGGTGGTTTTTTCACGGGAGCAAAACAACCAGCTGGCGTGGTCGCGGGCGCATCTCTACCCACAGAATGCGCCGAAAACAACTATCCCGGAACCTGCAGAAGAGCCGGCCGAAGCCTGAACAAGCTGTTATTGGGGTCATGTCTGCCGTGACCCTGTTTACTGGCGTAATACGCACTTCTGGTAGAGATTCCGCAGGCGTCCATCGGGGTCGTAGTGCTGTTTCAGCTCGCGGTAGCGTTCGCCGTTATAAAGTTCCCAGAATCGATCTTCGTCGTAATAGGAATCGGAATAGAGCGATTTGATGCCGCCCAGCTCGGTGACCCTGGCTTCGATCTTGCGGTTGAAGTAGCCGGGCTCGTGATGTTGCGGGTTGGGTACGATGTCCCAGAAGCCGAAATTGACAAACAGACCACTGCCGTGAAGGGGATAAAACGGAAAATTGTGAGCAAGATTGTGCCCACCGATCGGGCACATCCATACGGGGTGAATGCCAATCTCCTGCAGGAAAAAGCGCAGGAATTCGGGCGCATGCTCGAGCGGGATGTCGACGTCCTGCACCACGCCCTCGGGTTCCCTGTTAAGCAGGCGATTGATGCGTTTGGTGAGGCCAACCCGGTTGTTCCAGCGCATTACCTTCTGGTAGGAGATCGAGTTCAGGCGTTTTCTGCCGAGCAGTAATCGCATCGGCATGTTTTGCACGAACAGGTTCTTCGAGCACCAGAACCAGTCGGTATCCCAGCGCCAGATATAGTCGTGCACGCTGAGGAAGTCTTGCCTGCGCTGCTGGATCGAGCGGAAATACATTTTCAGCCAGCTGTAGTCACTGGTGTAGGGAGCGCTATCGCGAAAATGACCGAGCGTCAGGTACATTTCGTTTTTATCGAAGATCGAGCCGTCGACGAAATCAACGTCACTTTGACAGGCATCGGCGACTGCGGCGAAATAGGCATCGATATCACTGTAACGAATGTGTTGCAGTTCAACATAAGGTTTAACCGGCAAGGTGCGGGCTTCGAGCTTGAGGATATAGCCCAGCGTTCCGTAAGAATTGGGGATGCCGAAAAACAGGTCGCTGTGCTCGTTGTCGGGGCTGCAGTCGACCACGTCGCCGTTGGCCAGCAGTACTTCCATGCGATTGATTGTCTCGTGCGGCAGCCCGTAGCGGAACGAGGTCGATTCAATACCGATACCGCACACCGCACCGCCGATGGTGATCGACTTCAATTGTGGAACCACCAGCGGCATGCAGTTGTGCGCGAGGCAGGCATCGGTCAGGTCAGCATAGGTCGTCATGCCTTCGACCTCGACCACCTGCCTCTCGTTGTCGACATTGATGACCTGGTTGAGCGCGCGCACATCGAGCTTGCTGCCAGCCGGTTGTGTGCGTGTACGGAATAAATTGGAAGTTGTTTTTTCGAGGCGTATGGCGTCGGTTTGCGCGCGCAGCTGGCGACTGAGTTGTGCGCTTTTCTGCTGGTAGGCTGCGTCACTCATGATGCGCCCAATGAGTTCAGGTCCGAAAGCATGCTACACCGTTATTGATTGGCGTCCCCGGCCCGATTCGAACGGGCAACCTACGCCTTAGGAGGGCGTCGCGCTATCCTATTGTGCCACGGGGACATTGTCGCAGAATTGTAGCAGCAAGCTTGCGTACAGGGAATTGCAGGGATCTTGTCAGCAGTAAACTAACGGTTAAAATTGCGACAGGGTCGATTGTACCCCGGCACCGCGCTATTGGATGCCCTGACCAGCCGGAGGCGTCGAGTTTTTCAGACGCACACCTGTAAGTAAGGCTAACAGCAGGGGATAAGCATCTCTAACGGGATGTTATGTGGGCGTATCGAGCTGCATCGGATTTGAGTGCCCAGGAATCATTTGCCGAGGGCTTGCGCTTGCTGGATTGATGGGCATTCGACGTCCGCGAAGGAGCAGAACACACAGCAGTCGCCCGCTGCAGGTTTCAGCAGCATCTGGCAGGATTCACATTCGTAGTAATACAGGCAGGCATCGGTTGGCATGATCTCGGTTTTTCGATAGCCGCAATGCGGACAGGTCAGCGTCGATTCCAGGATTATTGCCGACATTGGACCCGACCTCTCAAGACAGCGGGGCTGCGCATTGACATTCCCGCAGGAGATTACTCCTGGTAATAGTAATCGTACTTGACCAGCAGGTTGCGCATGAATTCCCAGGCCTCGTTATAGGTGAGTCCACTGTTCTCGGGGATGATGATCTTGATGTAGAGATCTTTACCGTATTCGCGCTTGAGCTGCGCCAGACGCTTTTCGACTTCGGCCAGGTTAAGCCGGCTGAAACCCGCATCGCCGGGTTGACGATAGCGAATCACGGGGCCGGACTCGTCCTTGACGTAGTACACCTGGGCGATGTGCTTGCCTTTCGCACTGCGCGCGGGTTTGATCAGTTCCTCGTACTGTGATTTAACCGTTTCGTACTCGCCTTTCAAGGTCAGCAGTTGCTGGTTATAGGCAATGATTTCCTGCGACAACTGCGCCTTTTCTTCGGTGAGCTGGCTGATGGCCTGTTGTTGCTGAGTGCTCGATGTGGTCAGTTCGGAAATCTGCAGGCGTGCGCTGTCGAGCTCGGCGCGGATTTCCTCACCGGCCTGCTGCTGTTGGGCCAGTTGCTGCTGCAGTTGCGCAAGCTGGCGCGCCATTTCATTGGACTGCGCGGTCGTCGCATTGATTTCAAGGTTGGCGGCCGCAAGCTCGTCGCGCGTTTGCTGCAATGACGATTGCATTGCGCGATTTTCCTGCTGCAGCGAGGCGATACTCGACTCCTGCTCGCTGATCGTCGATTGGGCGCTGGACAGTTCCTCGTCTTTCTTCATCAGGCGCAGGCGCAGAATGGAGTTACTTTGCTCGGCGTTAGCGAGGCGTTCTTCCAGGGTGGCGTTTTCCAGCGAGGTGGATTCGATCATCTGCGTGGCCATACGCTCGGCAGCGATGCTTTCCTGCAATTCGGCGACCAGTTGCCAGTTGCGCACGACCAGAAGGCTGGTGGCCATCAGGAAGATCAGGGTAATCACCATCATCACGTCGGTGAAGGACGGCCAGAAACTGTTCTCTCCGCCAATCCCCGAGTGGCTGCTACCAATCTGGGCGAAGCCGTTGTTCACAGGTTTTCGTCGTTGCGATCCGCCGGCAGGCGGAAGCCCTCACGCAGTATCTGCCGTATCTGCGCCAGTTCGTCTGCGAAGCGGTCGGCCTGCTGCTGGTTGGCGCCGATCGTCTGTTGAAGTGTGATCGCCGCGTCGTGGTAGGTGTCCTGGGTTTGCCCGAGCTTGTCCGCGGCATGAATGACGGATTTAATCAGGTCGCTCAGCTTGTGCACGATCTCATCGCTGGCCTTCACGTAGCGCGGCAACAGGTAGATCGAGGTCAGCTGTTCGATACCGCTCAGGCAATGGGTTTGCACGTCGCCGAGGCGCGTGTAGAAATAGCCGAAGATGGCATAGGAGACGATTGCGGTGATGGTGGTCGACAGGGCGGTCGACATGCCATGAATCACCAGGCCCATGCCACCAAGGCTGGCATCGGCCGAATCGATCAGGTCGGAAGCCCCGAGCAGCGCGATAGACAATGACACGATGGTGCCGAACACGCCGGTCAGGATCAGTATATTATTAATGAAGCGGATCAGGCCGAACTGGGTTGCCTCATCGGCATTGAGCATTGCCGCCAGAGCACTGTGATCGATTTCGCCACGCGCAGTCTGAATGGTGCGCATGGTGCCGTGACGCTGTGCGATGATCGAATCGACTGGCACGCCTTCGAAATAGTCTGGATTCTGAGCTTCCATGTTGTTGACGAAGGTGGCAATGGCGGCCTCCTCACGACGGTAGCGCAGCAGGTGGAAAAAGATATTGCCGATACCGAGCAGAAACAACGCCACAATGGCGCTGTTGATGATTATACCGGTGTTGGTCAGTTGATTCTGGGTATAGAACGGATAGACCGAGCCGAAGTTGAAGGCGATCAGTGCGATGGCAACCGCGATTACAATAAAAAACTGGGAAAGAATTTTGTTGCTAAGACTGGTAAGCAGACGCTTGATATCCATCGCGTGGGTCTCTGGTTGAAAGTGAGTCTGAATAACCGGGCAGACATGCCACGGCATTTAATAATGTTTTCCACAGGAAGTCAAAATGGTACGCTGCTGCGAGCAGAGCGGGGCCGCCGGTATAAGATGCACGATGCAACCCCTTTCCCGATCAGGTCGTGGTCTGGCGCAAGTGATTGATCAGGTCGATCTGGGTGATCAAACCGTAAAAAGTGTCGCTGTCGGCGACGATCGCGACCTTGTCCTGCTTGAAAAGTTCGACAATCGTATCGATGCTCGCGCTGGGCGCTACCGTCACCAGGTCAGTGACCATTACCGAGGACACCTTCATCTGGAAGCTGTCCTTGTCTTCGAACAGTCCCAGCAAAATATCGGATTCGTCGATCAGGCCGACGATCTTTCCGGCATTGACGACCGGCAGTTGTGATACATCGAACATACGCATGCGTTTGTAGGTGGTAATCAAATTGTCGTCGGAAGTGACCGTTACCATGTCGCCGCTATCCATTGGTCTGGCGATAATGTCGCGCAGATCACCGTGATTGGTGCGTTCCAGCAATCCCTGGTCGGCCAGCCAGGAGTCATTAAACGATTTGTTCAGATACTTGTTGCCGGTATCACAGGCAAAGGTCAGTACGCGTTTCGCTGTGGTTTGTTCCCGGCAGTAGCGCAGCGCAGCAGCTAACAGGGTACCGGTCGATGAACCAGCGATAACACCTTCAAGGCGCAACAGTTCGCGCTGTGTCTGGAAAGCCTCGCGATCGCTGATAGCGTATGCTTTTTTCACCAGGCTGATGTCACAGATCGGCGGCATGAAGTCTTCGCCGATACCTTCCACCAGCCACGAACCGGCTTTTGGTGTGGTGCCGTTATTAATGGTCTCCGCCAGGATCGAACCCTCCGGATCGGCGACTATCATTTCACATTTAGGGTGATTTTCATGGAAAAACTGTCCCAGACCGGTAACGGTGCCGCTTGAACCGACGCCGATGACCATGGCGTCAAGGTCGTTATCCATCTGCTGCAGTATCTCGGGCCCGGTGCTGACGCGGTGGGTCTTCGGATTGTTGGGATTGGAAAACTGATCGATAAAATACGAGTTCGGGATTTCAGCCGCAAGCCGCTTGGCGTAATCCTGGTAGTACTCGGGATGCCCCTTTTGCACATCGGAGCGAGTCAGGCGCACATCCACGCCCATCGCACGAATATGGCGAATCTTGTCCGGGCTCATCTTGTCGGGTATGACCAGGATTAGCTTGTAGCCTTTTTGCGCGGCGACCAGGCCGAGGCCGAGTCCGGTATTACCCGCGGTGGCCTCGATGATGGTGCCGCCGGGCTGGATCTTGCCTTCCGTTTCGGCCGCCTCGATCATACTGACCGCAATCCGATCCTTGATGGAGCCGCCAGGGTTTTCGGATTCCAGCTTGATGAACAGATCGCAGAGACCGGTGTCGAACTTGCTGAGTTTGAGAATCGGCGTGTTGCCGATGAGTTCGAGTACGGAGTTAACAATAGCCATAATCAGTTACCTTGATCGGGATTAGAATCGGGAGCCCATATAACTGATGCGATAATCGCTCAGCGCCAGCCACTCGGGGTTTACTTCGATACCCCAGCCCGGTTTGTCCGAAATCGAGACATTGCCGTTGCGGATTTCAAACTCGGGGGTGAAAATATTGTTTTGCCACGGGTAGTAATCGCTGCCCTCGATCGAAAACTCGACGTATTTGCCAGCATTTTCAATGGCTGCCATGAAGTGCACCGAGAACAAAGTGACCAGGCTCAAATTGGCCGAGTGCAAGGTGCAGGGAATACCCGCCTGTTGCGCGTAGTTCGCTACCTGCAGGGTGCGCGTGATGCCGCCCATGTAGCAGATATCGGGCTGTACGATATCGACGGCGTGCGTGTCGATCATCTGCTTCCAGACGATCATGTTGTTGTCCTGTTCCCCCCCGCTGACGTCGATGTCAAGCGCTGACGACACTTCGCGGGTCCAGTCCAGTTCCCAGTAGGGACAGGGTTCCTCGTAATGGCTGATACCGTAGTCGGCGAGCAGATGACCCATCTCGATGGCTTTTTTCGGCGTGTAGCCGCTGTTGGCATCGACCATCAGGGTGACCTCGTCACCGAGTGTTTCGCGCATGGTCTTGACGATTTCCTCGCTGCGCCCTGGCCATTGATCGATGTCGTGCCCGCATTCGCGAGCGATGCGGAATTTGAAGGAGTGGTAGCCGAATTGCTCGCGTAGCGCGAGCATGCGTTCAGCCTCCTGTTGAGCTGTGATGTCGCGCTTCATGCTCGAGGCATAAACCGGAAACTCATCGACCGTGCCGCCCAGCAGGCGCTGTACGCTCTGACCTGCACGTTTAGCACGGATGTCCCACAATGCGGTATCGACGCCGCACAGCGCGCGGTATAGATAGGTGCCCTGAAACTTGTGCTCGCGGTCGAGGACCATGGCGGTGACCGCATCGATGTCGTTGGCGTCCATACCGAGCACGTGCCCGGCAACCTGGCGGTGCACTACCTGGGCGGTCAGATCGGCATTGTAAGGGGACACCTGACCCCAACCTTCATCGCCATCGTCGGTGCGTACCCGCACCAGCGTCACGTACTCGCTGGCAAAGGTTTCGATGCTGGAAATCAGCACGGCCGCAAGGTCTTAGAGTGAATCGAGGGCTTGCTTCAGATCGGCAATCAAATCGGTAGCGGATTCGAGTCCGGCTGACAATCGTACCAGGCCATCGGTAATGCCGGCTGCAAGTCGCTCTGCGCGCGGCATGTCGGCGTGGGTCATGGTGACCGAATGTGTCACCAGCGATTCGACCGAGCCGAGATTCTCTGCGAGGCTCCATAGCTCCAGGCGGTCCATTAATTTTTTACCCGATTCGACACCGCCCTTGACTTCGAACCACAGCATCGAACCATGGCCACTGGCCTGGCGATCGGCGAGTTCTTTCTGCGGGAAGGAATCGAGCCCCGGGTAGCAGACGCGCTCTACATTGGCGTGGGTCTCGAGGAATTGTGCGACCTTCAGCGCATTGGCGGACTGCGCCTCGAGGCGCGTACTCATGGTTTTGACGCCCTGCAGCGTGTAGAACGCGACCATTGGTGACATGTTGCTGCCAAGACAGTTGCGTACAAACATGATCTTGTCGAGGTGCTCCTGGTTGGCCGCGGTAATCGATCCACCGACGCTGACATTATGCCCTTCCATGAACTTGGTGGTGCTGTGCAGTGTAATGTCGGCGCCGAGTTCGAGTGGGCGCTGGAAATAGGGGGTCAGGAAAGTATTGTCGACCACGTGCGGTATTCCAGCGGCCCTGGCGACTGCGGAAACAGCCGCGATATCGGTCAGCTTGAGGGTCGGGTTGGCCGGTGTTTCGGTAAAAATCAATTTGGTGTTGTCGCGGATGGCGTTCTTGACGTTGGCCGCGTCGGAAGTATCGACAAAGCTGCACTCGAGACCCCAGCGATTCAACACCTTGGTGGAGACGCGATGCGTGCCTCCATACACGACGTCCGACAGGATGATGTGATCGCCAGTGCCGACCATGCCGATGATGGTGCAACTGGTCGCGGCCATGCCGGTGGCAAAACACAGGCTGCCGACGCCGCCTTCGAGCGCGGTAATCTTGTTTTCCAGTGCCGTCACCGTTGGGTTGCCGGAACGGCTGTAGGAGTAGCCTTTCTCGAGATACCTGTCGACTGATTCCTGAACGTAAGTGGTCGTCTGGTAAATCGGTGTCAGGATAGCACCGGTAACTGGATCCGGGCTGACACCTGCATGTACCTCGCGTGTTTTGAAATCTTGGTCATCATTGGCGCTCATCTGTTTCCCCAGGGTATCGGATTTTAAAAGATCGCAATTCTATCATTAGTAAGACAAATTAATAGATGTGAAGCGACAAATTCCGGGCAAACACCGAGATGCTGGCGCCAGGCCGATCAATCTTGCAGAATATGACCTGCTAACACGCCGACCATAGCTGCAATGCCTCTGTATTACCGGCTGCCAGACCGGTATAACAGGCCACGAGAATATGAATCCAGCAGGAGCGATCGCATGCACCAGCACGAAAAACTGAACTACGTTGAATTTCCAGCCCGTGATCTGTCCTCCACGCGAGCTTTCTTTAGCGCCGCCTTCGGATGGGAATTCGAGGAGTTTGGTCCTGATTACTGCGCTTTTGCGGGGCAGGGGCTCGATGGGGGTTTTTATCGGTCCGAGCTGTACTCGGATACTCGCAACGGTGGGGCGCTGTTGGTATTTTACAGCGACGACCTGGAAACCACTCAGGCTCGCATCGAAAGGGCTGGTGGACGCATCGAGAAACCGATCTTCGAATTCCCCGGCGGTCGCCGGTTTCATTTCTCTGAACCCAGCGGCAATGAGTTTGCCGTCTGGTCGCCACTGCAGGCGGATTAGGGCGTGCCTGGCAGTTCACTGTCATCGAGCCCGGGTCCCGGACCTGAACCGGCGGTGACCACTACGACAGCCGCCATTGGCGTCATTCGGCAAGCGCTCGGCGCAAGCCTGCCGAACAGCAACGACCTGCGTCAACAGGCCCGTATTCTCGCCAGTAGTGTGCGCCCCGGTCGCTCCGCTTTTCTCGACCGTTTCGAAGTGGAATCCGAATACGAGTATAAAAAGCAGGCGATGCAGGACGGGCGCATTATGTATCACGCACATATCGGCATGAATGATATTGATGCCACCGCCGCCGCACTGCGGTGTATACACGCGGAGCTGGATAGCCGTCAGTTTCGCCTCGATCGCGCCGGTTTTGCGCTGGATCGGCGTATGGGCCTGCCGCCGCAGCGACGCGCCGCTGCCGCCGCAGAAACAGGCCCCATGCTGGTCACTCGCGAGGACTGGAGTGCACTGGCGCAGACGGCACCGGTTCAGCCACACCTCGGCGATTTCATGATCGGGCAACCGGCTTCGGTTACCAACAGCATCGAGGCGTTGCGCATCGGTTGCACCACCATCGGCAATCTGTCGCAATATTTTACCTTCGAAGCGCCGGGCTGGAGGGACGCTGCTGCGACGGCGGCCGAGACTTGCCAGGCGATGTTTGTGCTGGCCCAATTTCGCGCGCAGGGGGTGATGCTGCACTCATACCTGGAAGATGGTTTTGGCGCACTTTTCAAAAATTGCGCCAGTGTCGCCGCCTGGGCCATGCTGGAGCGTCACATCGTCGAGGAATTGACAGGCGCGCGCCTGGCGCATTGCATCGGTGGCCTGACGCGCGATCCAATCAAACGTGCCGGCTGGGTGCTGGCGCTGCACGATATTCATCAGGGCGAGCAGGTCGGCTCGATGATTTACGGCGATACTATTTCTTTTGGTCGCGAATTCGAGAAGAATCGCGCGCTTACCGCCGAGTACCTGCTGTGGGACATTCTCGTGCAATTGCACGCGCCCTGTGGCCATGCCGTATTACCGCTGCCGGTCACCGAGGCGATTCGTATTCCCTCTACTGATGAAATAATCGAGGCGCAATTATTCGGTCGCCAGGTTGAAGCGAGTGCCCGACGCCTCTACCCGCATGTCGATTTTTCGGCCGCTGAGCAGTTTGCCGCCACGGTTTGTCGGGAAGGGCGCGAGATCTTCGCTAACGCGCTTGCCGGCCTGGATGAACTCGGAGCTGATGTGCGTGACCCGCTACAGTTGCTTTACCTGCTGAAGCAACTCGGTGCGCAGGGCTTCGAAACCCTGTTTGCGGGCGAGATAGAAAACCTGCAATCGCCGCCAACGGATATGTACGCCTTGTCGCAGGAAGTCGTCGACGAGCATCGGCCGATGTTCAGCGATGCCGCATTTCGTGCTCGGGTGAAAGGCATGCGCTTGTTGGTCGCCTCCAGCGATGTGCATGAACACGCAGCCGGAGCACTGGCGCAACTGCTCGATGAAGCCGGCGCCGAAGTCGTTTACCTTGGGGCCGAACAGGATCCGCAGGACTTGCTTGATGCACTGCGCCGACAGCCTGCCGACGCGCTGTTGCTCAGTACCCATAACGGCATGGCGCTCGAATACGCAAACCAGTTAAAGCAGCTACTGGCAAGCGACACTATCGACTTGCCGGTCATCATGGGTGGCGTCCTGAATCAAAAAATCGATGGTCAGGCACTACCGGTTTCGGTAGTCGAAGAACTCACAGCCCTGGGGATGCATCCCGCTGCGGGCTTGCCAGCGTTAGCCCGATTATTGCCATTGCAAAAGCCATAGCTCGGCGCCGATGACCGCCTGGTCAGCGATAAGGCGCCAGGGCTCGCCAGTTGAACAACGGGGACGCCGCGGCAATGGTTTGTCGCTGCTGGTTGAAGTGCTCATACAGAGCAGCTGGCGCATTCTGCGGCCCTGCCAACGCCCGGTATATGGCGATTTCGGAATCGGCGCTCTTTTCACCCCCGATAAAGACTGCTTTACTGTCGCTGCACAATTCGGCCAGGTCGCGATAATATTGCGCGCGCTGTTCGACCAGGAAATCGCGACAACGCTTAAACGCATCCTCGTCGTCAGCGCTAATGGTGACACGATTGTGCGGATCGATACCGTAGGGGTTGAGGTGGCCGTAGACCAGAATCTGACCGGTAATCATGGGATCTGCGGCGAAATACTGTTGCACCCGCTCGACGTAGCTGCTGTTGATCCGCCACAGGCGCTCACTACCCTCGGCCACTTCGTCGGGTGCGAGGCGGATGTTGGCATCGGAATGATTTTTGTAGACCAGCTTACCACTGCCGGTCTGAGTTCGAGCGGCATAGGGAACCGCCTCGCGCACTGCGCGCATTTCCTCGGGATCGTTGAATACCTCGGCGAATTCAATATCGATGCCGGCAATGCTGAGTGACTCGGCATCCAGGTCGTCCGCCAGGTCGAGCAGAAATTCATCGCTACTACGCTCACTGAAACCATTGATAAACACCAGCCCATCCGCGCCTGCGGCTGTGCACTTACGCTGCAGCTGTAATGCCCTGTTGTGAGCAGGATGATCGACTGCGCCCTGTAACAGCGGCTGCATCGCTGCGCAACTGACGTGTTCGATGCCCAGTATCAAGTCATCGCCGCCACCACGCGATGTCACCCGCTGGGGCTTGAGCTCGAGGTAAACATAGGGTGCGAGGTGGGCCAGCAATCCGGCGAGGCGCGGCGCCTCGCTCGACACCGGCAGTGCAAAGGCGATTTCGTTTGCGGGAAAGCGGAAATAATTGCAGCGTACTGCACAGACTATGCCGCTCCAGCCGTAGGTGCCGGCATAGCCCGGTAACGCAGCGCCCTCGACGCTGATGGTTTCCGTGCCGTCAAATATAGCGGCTTCGATTACGCTGTCACTGAAGTAACGGCGCTGTGGTCCCATTCCCCCGGTCATGAAAGTCGCGCCGACCGCGGCGTACAGGTAGCTGGTAAGATCGGCGCCGGGCACTTTGTAGCTATGTCCGAGTTCGTTGGCGAGTGCGCGATTCAGCTGGTCGAGCGTGATTGCACTGCCTGCGCTGATTTGCTGCAGTGCGCGATCGATGACGATTTCATCCTGCTCGATCTCGCCAAGCTCTGGCTGCGCGGCAAAGCGCAGGCGAGGGGTGAGCGGTGCGTCGAAGCGCAGACCGATGACGCTGCCGTCGGGTTTGTCGTGATGCTGAAAAATGCCGCCACCACTTGACGTCGCTGACATCGGCAGCAGATGGATTGCGTCACCGTGTATGGCTCGCAGTTGTCGTAGGGCAGTTGCGGGATCACCACGCAATGCGTAAGCCGCATCAAATTCGACTGCATTGTTTTCGCCGTCTGTGACCTGGTCGATTGGGTTTCCGAGTGACTCCTGCATCTGCGCAAGCCGCTTCAGGCGGCCTTCTTGGCTTCCAGGGCCTGCACCAGGTCGCTGCGCAGCGCATTCAGTATCGCCTGGTCGGTGATGGCGTCACCTCGCGGCGTGGTGAGGTAAAAGATATCGTTGATTTTTTCACCCAGGGTCGAAATCTTGGCATGGGTGATGTTGATGTTTTTCTCGGCGATCACGTTGGCAATCACCGACAACAGCCCCGGCATATCGATCGCGCTGATCTCCATCACGGTACGGCTATTGCGACAATCCTGTTCGAACTGCACCTCGGTAGGGTGATCGAAAGCCTTCAATTGTCGAGGCTTGCGCGTGTTGTATTGTCCCTTGTAGATGGAGTCCGATTGCAGTGCCTTCAGCAGGCGTTTTTCGATCTGTGCGATGACCTGGGTATCGGTGATCGCCTGCCCGTTGCGGTCCTGGATGATAAAGGTATCCATTACCTTGTTATCGCTGGTGGTGAATATTTCGGCGTTGAGGATGCTGAGGCCGAGTGCGCCGAGGGTACCGGTGACCTGTGAAAAGGTATGCGCTGCCTCGTCACCGTAAATGAACAGCTTGGTATTGCCGGTATGGGTCGACTGGCGAATGCTGACTAATCGATCCTTGTCCGGGTTGCTGAGGATGGCGTTGACGTGCCACTTGATTTCGAGTGTATGGTGACGCAGGAAGTAGTCGCCAGGCACCCGGTCGCAGACCGAATTGATCTGCTCGGCGCTGTAAGGCAGGTCGGCCATTTCCTCAAATGCAGCATCACGGTTTTCCTGAATAATTTCGTCGATATCGGGCGCGTGATCGATACCGCGCCGGATGACTGTCTTGGTGGCGCGGTAAAGTTGCTGCAGCAATGCATCCTTCCAGTTATTCCACAGTTTGGGATTGGTACTGCGAATGTCGGCCACGGTCAGCAGGTAGAGATAGTTGAGCATATTCATGCTGCCCACCTGCTGGGCGAAATCGCGCACCACGTCAGGATCGCTAATATCCTTGCGTTGTGCGGTAACCGACATCAACAGGTGGTCGCGCACCAGTTGCGAGACGATACGTGTCTCCTTGCGATTCAACTTGTGTTGCAGACAAAAGTGGGTGGCCTCTTCGGCTCCCAGCTCGGAATGATCGCCGTTGCGGCCCTTGGCAATATCGTGGAACAGTGCCGCCAGGTAAAGCAGGCGGGGATTTTCCAGCTTGCTGTACACCAGGTTGCAGAAAGGAAACTCATCCTGGTGCTTGTCGAGCGCAAAGCGACGCAGGTTGCGAATCACGAAAATGGTGTGCTGATCGACGGTGTAAGCGTGGAACAGGTCGTATTGCATACGCCCGGTGATCTTGCCAAAGGCGGGTATATAGGCCGCCAGGAAACCGTAGGAATTCATGCGACGCATCTGGTGTGTCATACCGTTGGGTGCACTCATCAACTGCATGAACAAACGATTGACCTCGTCGTTGTTGCGGTAGCTATCGTCTACCAGGTAAAGATGTTCGCGCACCAGGCGAATGGTCGAGGCGGTGACACCTTCGCATTTTTCATTCAGTGAAATCAGCACAAACAGTTCCAGCAAGGCCGATGGCTGCTGTTTGAAAACATCGGGGTGAGCGACTTCGATGTAGTTATTGCGCAGATTGAAGCGCTCGTTGAGCGGGGTCAACCGGCGCTGAGCATCGGTTAGCAGGATTTCTTCGCGGAATATCTGCAGTAACATTTCGCTCAGGCGCTCCAACTCCATAATGGTGCGATAGTATTGCTGCATGAACTGCTCGATGGCGAGGTTGTACTCGCCCGAGGTAAAGCCGAATATCCCGGCAATCTTCTTTTGATAGTCGAACAGCAGGCGGTCTTCGCCGCGTCCGGTTATCCGGTGCAGCGCAAAGCGGACCCGCCACAGATGTTGCTGACCGGCATCGAGCAGGCGATATTCGGCTTCGGTGATAAATTCGTGATCGACCAGTTCGCGAAATGATTTGGCACCAAAATGGCGCTTGGCGACCCAGCCGATCATCTGGATATCACGCAAACCGCCGGGTCCTTCCTTGATGTTCGGTTCGAGATTGTAGGCGGTATCGTTGAAACGCAGGTGACGATTGTGCTGCTCTGCAAGCTTGGCCTCGAAGAATTTCCGCGATGACCAGATCTTGCGTGGCGATATCGCCTGCTGAAATTCGTCGTAGAGCTTGGTATTGCCGACGATAAGGCGGGATTCGATCATCGTCGTCATCACGGTAACATCGGCCTTACCTTCGCGCACACAGTCGCGGATGGTGCGCACGCTATGGCCGACTTCGAGGCCGATATCCCACAGGAAGGTCAGAAAAGACGAAAGTTGCTCCTGCTTCGCCCGATCGGGTTTGCGATCGAGCAGTATCATCAGGTCGATGTCCGATCCCGGTAATAGCTCCGAACGACCGTAACCACCAACTGCGACCAGGGCACAGCTGTGCTTACCCAGGTCGATAAATTGCGCAAAGCAGACTTCCAGCACATGGTCAATTTGCGCCGAAGCCTCGTGAATCAGTATTGCTACGGAGGCGCCATCGTCAAACTGGCGAAAAATCCGTTCGCGTGCGGCGTGGAGCCCGGCAGCGATTTCGCCAGCCTGCAATATGCCGCCGGAGCTTGCCTGTTCCAGCAACTGCGCGAGTTCTTTGGACATCGCCTCAGAATCCGTAGTCTGGATGTAGCGTCAGGATTTCGAAGCCATCGTCGGTGACCAGGTTGGTGTGCTCCCACTGGGCAGTCAAGCTGTGGTCCTTGGTGACCACGGTCCATTCATCGGGCAATAATTTTACGTGGCGGCGGCCCAGGTTAATCATGGGTTCCACGGTAAAGGTCATCCCCGTTTCGAGCATCAGGCCCGTATTCGGCCTGCCGTAGTGCAATACCTGTGGGTCCTCGTGAAACACCTTGCCGATACCGTGGCCACAGTACTCACGTACGACGCTGCAGCGATTTTTTTCAGCATGTTGCTGAATTGCGTGGCCGATGTCGCCGAGGCGCACTCCAGGCTTGATCATTTCAATTCCGATTTTCATGCACTCGTAGGCAATGCGTGAGATGCGCTCACCCTGTACCGTCGGTTTACCGACCATGAACATGCGGCTGGTGTCGCCGTGATAGTCATCCTTGATCACGGTGATGTCGATATTGATGATGTCACCGTTTTTTAATGTCTTGTCGGCGGGAATGCCATGACAGACGACATGATTGACCGAGGTACAAATTGAGCGCGGGAAGCCGCGGTAATTGAGTGGAGCAGGCACCACCGACTGCTCATTTACCATGAAATCGTGGCAGATGTCGTTTAGTTGCTGGGTCGTGATGCCCGGCACGACGTGGGGTTCGATCATGCGCAGTACATCCGCGGCAAGACGCCCGGCGACGCGCATTTTTTCGATTTCCTCGGGGGATTTGATCGTAACACCCATAAATATTCAGACTGGCTGGTTGTTGAAGATACGGGATTATGGTATAAAGCGCGCGCCTTCGGCAACTGCCAGGCAAAATTAATCGAAACCGAGGGTAATTCCCGGTTTTAAACGACACACACATGTCATAACGCGTTTATGGGTGCCTGCGATTACCAGAGAGCAGGTCGTAAGCGTCGGGCATGTGGAGGCCTAACCCGGGATAGTTACAACAAATACTATCCACAGACATCTGGAGAAACTCATGTCTAACGTCACCATGCGTGAAATGTTGGAAGCGGGCGTCCATTTTGGACACCAAACCCGTTTCTGGAATCCTAAAATGGCTCCCTTTATTTTCGGTGAGCGCAACAAGATCCACATCATCAATCTCGAGCAGACCATGCCGATGTGCCGCGACGCGGTTAATTATCTGGGCAAGGTCGCGGCAAAGAAAGGCAAGGTCATGTTTGTCGGTACCAAGCGTGCCGCCAGCGATTCGATCAAGGAAGAAGCGCTGCGTTGCGGCATGCCTTTCGTCAACCATCGCTGGCTCGGTGGCATGCTGACCAATTTCCGTACGGTGCGCGCCTCAATCAAGCGTTTGAAGGAACTCGAGGACATGGAGGCCAGCAACAATTATGAAAAAATCAGCAAGAAAGAAATTCTGAATTTGTCGCGCGAGCGGGAAAAACTCGATAAAACCCTCGGTGGCATCAAGGAAATGGGCGGATTGCCGGATGTCCTGTTTGTCATCGATGTCGGCTACGAGAAAATTGCGGTGCAGGAAGCGACCAAGCTGGGTATCCCGGTAGTTGGTATCGTCGATACTAATAATTCCCCTGAAAATATCGAATACATCGTGCCTGGCAACGACGACTCGATGCGTGCGATCAAGCTCTATACGCGCATGGTGGCTGATGCCATTCTCGACGCCAAGCAGAGCATCGTGACCGCCGACGCCGATGCCGAATTGATCGAAGTCGATCCGGATGAGGCGGTAGTGAAACCTTCAGTCAAGATCACGGCTAAAAAGGCAAGCGCCGCAGCGGCGAAAGCCCCCGAAGCCGTAACCGAAGCCGTAACCGAAGCCGTAACCGAAGCCGTAACCGAAGCCGTAACCGAAGCCGTAACCGAAGCCGTAACCGAAGCCGTAACCGAAGCAGCCCCTGCTGCTGACACTGAAGTCGCCGCAGCCGATGAATCTGTCGTGGCCGACGAAGTGAGTGCATCGGCTGAAGCTCCTGCAGAGGCTGCTGCGCCGGTTGAAAGCGCCGCAGTAGATGCTGACGATGAGACGCCGGCAAAAGCTGCCGCGGCGCCGAAAAAAGCGGCAGTCAAAAAGTCGGCAAGTAAAAAGGCCGCGCCCAAGAAAGCCGCCACCAAGAAGGCAGCAACCAAGAAAGCCGCTGCCAGCAAGGCGGCTGACAAAACCGACGCCAGCGCCGAGTAGTTCACAGCTGGTATTTGAGCAGGAAACCAACGAGGTAATGAAGTGGCTATAACAGCATCTCAAGTGAAAGAACTGCGCGAACGCACCGGTTCGGGCATGATGGAATGTAAGAAAGCATTAGTAGAAACCGACGGCGATATCGAAGCTGCCGCCGAACTGATGCGTAAGTCCGGTGCCGCCAAGGCTGACAAGAAGGCTGGACGCGTCGCAGCCGATGGTGCCATCAAGCTGTTGGTCAGCGATGATGGTCACTCCGCGGTGATCCTGGAAATCAACTCGGAAACCGATTTTGTCGCCAAGGATGATAATTTTCAGACGTTTGCCGACCAGGTGCTGGCAGTGATTGACCAACAGCAGCCAGAGTCGGTCGAGCAGTTGGCGGGTATGCAACTGCAAGGTGGGCAAAGCGTCGAAGAAGCGCGTCAGGCCCTGATCGCCAAGGTCGGTGAAAATATACAGGTACGGCGTTTCCAGCGCATTGAGTCGGACGCAGCCATTGCGTCCTATGCCCACGGTTCTCGCATCGGTGTGCTGGTCGATTCCAGCGCGGAAACAGGTCTTGCGCGTGATATTGCAATGCACATCGCCGCGGTTAATCCGCAATTTGTCGATCAGGATGCGATCCCCGCCGAGTTTGTTGCAAAGGAGAAGGGCATATTGATTGCTCAGGCAGAATCCAGCGGCAAACCACCCGAGATCATCGAAAAGATGATTGAGGGCAGACTTGACAAGTTTCTCGCCGAAGTCACGTTAATGGGGCAGCCATTCGTCAAGGACCCAGATCAAAAGGTGGGTAAACTGCTCGCCACGGCGGGTGCCGAGGTCAAGGGTTTCATCCGTTACGAAGTCGGTGAAGGTATCGAAAAGAAAGTCGAGGATTTTGCTGCCGAAGTTGCATCGCAGCTAAATGCCTAGCATTCGACAAGGCCGCGAGCTTCGCGGCCTTTTTTTCGTTTGCAGCGCTGGCGCGCGGCCAAAAATCGGCCTTATCATCCGCTGAATTTAGCTATAAACTCCGCCCTGGTGTCAGGGTCTGCGGACCGGGTGGAATGCTGACACTGGTAATCTGCCATTGTGAGTCAAATCCTATGCAAAAAATCAAGTATAAGCGCATCCTGGTAAAGCTCAGCGGTGAAGCTCTGCTGGGTGATCAAGTCTCCGGTATTGACCCAAAAATGATCGACAAGCTCTCTGCAGAGTTGGTTGGACTGCGCGATGCCGGCGTCGAAGTGGCTTGTGTGGTAGGTGGCGGCAACCTGATGCGGGGCGCCAGCCTGGCCGATGGTGGCCTCGATCGGGTAACCGCGGATCACATGGGCATGCTGGCGACCGTGATGAATGCACTTGCGCTGCAGGATGGTTTGTTGCGGCAGGGTGCCGCAGCTTTGGTCATGTCGGGCCTGGCCATTCCCCAGGTGTGTGAAACCTATACCCAACGACATGCACGTCAGCATCTAGCGGCCGGTGACATCGTTATCTTCGCTGCTGGAACCGGTAGCCCTTATTTCACCACCGATACCGGGGCCAGTTTGCGCGCGGTCGAAGTACAGGCGGACTTGTTGATCAAGGCGACCAAAGTGGATGGCATCTACGATAAGGATCCGATGAAACATGCCGATGCGCGACGATTCGCACAACTGAATTACGATCAGGCGATTGACCAGCGCCTGGCGGTGATGGATGTCGCCGCGATGATTTTATGTAATGATAATGCGCTGCAACTGGTCGTTTGTGACATCAACCAGTCTGGTGCATTACTGGATCTGGCCAGGGGTGAACTGGTGGGCACCCGGGTCAGTCGAAACGAGGTAGAAAAATGATAGAAGACATCAAGAAGGATGCGCGCAATCGTATGAGCAAGAGCATCGAAGCGTTCCAGGCCGAACTCAGCAAGATTCGTACCGGTCGTGCGCACCCGAGCCTGCTCAACCACATTACCGTCGATTTTTACGGCAGTGAAGTGCCGATTGGACAGTCGGCCAACATTACTGTCGAGGACGCACGTACCCTCGCGGTGTCTCCCTGGGACAAGAGCATGGTGTCGGTTATCGAAAAGGCCATAATGACCTCCGATCTCGGCCTCAACCCGTCCACGGCCGGTACCGTTATTCGTGTGCCGATGCCACCGCTGACCGAGGAGCGTCGCAAGGAGCTGGTCAAGGTGGTGCGTGAGTTAGCCGAAAATGCACGTATTGCGGTCAGGAATATTCGTCGTGATGCTAACAGTGATCTCAAGACGCTGCTGAAAGATAAGGATATTTCCGAAGACGAAGAACATCGTGGAGAGGACCTGGTGCAGCAGGTGACCAATCAATCGACCGACGAGATTGAGGCACTACTGCAGATCAAGGAAAAGGAGTTGATGGAAATCTAACCTGCGTTTCGCAGCAGTCGGTCTCCTGCCTTGATCTATCTACCTGAATGATAATAGTGTGGTGATTTCACGGGTGAAAATAAATTTTCATTTTGTCACTGGCCCGGGCCCTGTCGTGCCCCTGACCTGTGCGCATACAACCGAACCCGGATTTTCCTCGGTCCATAGTCCGGGCTATGGCATTCCCTCGCGCACGACAGCGTTGGCGATAGCGTTGCAACATGCGGGCTAATCCTTCGCTGCATCCGGATCCATGACCGTGCAATCCCAGGCATCGAATCCCGGCCACATCTGCATCATCATGGATGGCAATGGGCGCTGGGCCAGGCAGCGACTGATGCCGCGCAGCTTTGGCCATCGTCAAGGTGTCGACGCGACGCGACGTTGCGTCGAGTTTTTTGCCGGTGCGGGCGTCGATTATCTAACCTTGTTTGCGTTCAGCAGTGAAAACTGGAAGCGTCCAGAGGAAGAGGTGAGCAACCTGATGGAGCTGTTCATCCGCTCACTGCAGCGTTATACCGATGAATTGCACGAAAAAGGGTTGCGTATTCGCTTTATCGGTAACCGCGATCGCTTTGCCGACAAATTACGCCAGCAAATCGAGCAAACCGAATTGAAAACGGTCGACAACCGGGGCATGACGCTGATTATTGCAGCTAATTATGGTGGTCATTGGGATATCGTCAATGCCGCGCGCGAGCTGGCAACCCGCGTACAAGACGGCGAAATCAGCATCGCGCAGATCGATGATCGACAATTCGCCAGCGGGCTAGCGCTTGGGGAGGTACCAAGTCCCGATCTTTTCATTCGCACCGGTGGCGAGCAGCGTATCAGTAATTTCCTGTTGTGGCAGTTGGCCTACACCGAGTTTTATTTCTGCGACTGCCTGTGGCCCGATTTCGACGATCGTGAAATGCAACTCGCGCTTGACGAATATCACCGGCGGCAACGCCGCTATGGTAAGACCGGGGATCAGGTCGAGGTTCCTCCTGGATGTTAAGGCAACGCATTATAACCGCCATTGTCCTGGCGATTGTCGTCGTCGGCAGTATCCTGCAGGCCGATACCCTGTGGACCCGGGTCTTGCTCGCGTTTTTTTTGTTTGCGGCGTCGTGGGAGTTGATCCTGCTCACCTTGCGCACAACGACGCTTGCCGCCGTGTCGGTCGCGACTCTGTATGTCGCGCTTTACTGGTGGTCCGGGTCGGTGGTCAGTGCCGGGCTGGTTCTCTGGCAATCCCTCGCCGGGGTCGCGTTGTGGGCGCTGGTCCTGGTGGGTCTGTTTTTCTATCGCCACAGCGGTAGCTGGCCGCTGATGGGGCGTGTTGTGCTGCTCGCAGTGGGCCTCGACTTGTTGTGGATATGCGTGCATGGGCTGTTATATCTGCACGCGACCTATGGGGGCGTCATGCTGCTTTATCTGCTCAGTCTGGTGTGGGTGGCGGACATTGGTGCCTATTTCAGTGGCCGCCGCTTCGGGCGTAACAAGCTTGCACCGGCCATCAGTCCGGGCAAGACGCGCGAAGGGCTGATCGGGGGATTGCTTGCCAATCTGTTGTGGATGCTGGTGGTTTACTGGATAAGCCAGGGCTGGGGAATTGCACTATTGCCATTTCTGCTGGTTGGCGTTGCGACGTCTTTGATATCGGTCGTTGGCGACCTGTTCGAGAGCGTGTTGAAGCGTGAGGCAGGCGTCAAGGACAGCGGTAGCTTGCTGCCCGGCCACGGTGGAGTGCTCGATCGTGTTGATAGCTTGATCGCGGCGACGCCGGTGTATGTCAGTGGTCTCATATTCGCGGGGCAGCTGTGAAACAGCTAACCATACTCGGTGCCACTGGTTCGATCGGACAGTCGACGCTCGATATCGTCGCGCTGCACCCCGAACGCTATCACCTGTTTGCGCTGACGGCGAATGACAATCGCGCCAAAATGGAAACCCTGTGTCGTCGCTTTACGCCGGATTTTGCGGTGATGAGTAACGCCGATAGCGCACAGGAATTGCATCGGGCAATCGCCGATCTGCCCACCGTGGTGTTGGCTGGCGACGAGGGACTCACCCGGGTTGCTGCTGCCAGTGAGGTCGATATCGTCGTTGCCGCAATCGTCGGCTCGGTCGGGTTAATGCCCACTTTGGCAGCGGTTCGGGCCGGCAAGCGTATTTTGCTTGCTAACAAGGAGTCGCTGGTGATGGCGGGCGCGTTGTTCATGGACGAGGTGCGCCGCTCTGGTGCCGAGCTGTTGCCGGTTGACAGCGAGCACAATGCCATATTCCAGTGCCTGCCCGCGGGATCTGTCGGTGCTGGTATTAGTGGCAAGGGTGTGCGCAAGATAATTCTGACGGGATCGGGTGGGCCCTTTCGGGACATTGATCTACGTGCTATCGAGGATGTCACCCCGGAACAGGCCTGCGCGCATCCCAACTGGGACATGGGCCCGAAAATTTCGGTGGATTCGGCAACCATGATGAATAAGGGTCTCGAGTTGATCGAAGCCTGCTGGTTGTTTTCCGTAGATCACAGCGATGTCGAAATTCTGCTACACCGGCAAAGTATCATTCATTCGATGGTTTCCTACGATGACGGTTCGGTTATCGCCCAGTTGGGCAACCCCGATATGCGTACTCCGATCGCCAACGCTTTGGCCTGGCCCGACCGCATTAAAAGTGGGGTGGAACCATTGAACTTGTTGCAGGTCAGTCAATTAGACTTCACACTCGCCGATGATCGACGTTATCCCTGTCTCGCCCTGGCGCGCCAGGCCTGGCAGCAAGGTGGCGACAGCATAGCCGTTTTGAACGCCGCCAACGAGGTGGCCGTCGCCCATTTCCTTGAACGACATATCCGCTTTACCGAGATAGCTAAATTGATTAATGAAGTAATGGAAAGGACACCAGGCGGACCGGCAGGCGATCTGGCGGCTATTCTCGAAGCGGATGCCGGGGCACGCCGGCTTGCTTCTGAACTCGTTAAGACGCGGTTGTAATCATTATGGATTTTCTCGGTATCAGCTATAGTATTGTTGCCTTCATAGTCGCCATCGGTGTGCTGGTTACGGTGCATGAATTCGGACACTTCTGGGTGGCACGCAGGCTCGGCGTCAAGGTGTTGCGCTTCTCGGTCGGCTTCGGCAGGCCTTTGTGGATGCGTAAAGCAGGGCCCGACCAGACCGAGTACGTGATCGCCGCAATCCCCCTCGGTGGCTATGTGAAAATGCTGGATGAACGCGAGGGTGAGGTTGAGCCGCAGTATTTGCCTCGTGCCTTTAATCGTAAATCGGTGTGGCGTCGATTTGCGATTGTCGCCGCCGGGCCCGTCTTCAACTTCCTGTTCGCGATTCTGGCCTACTACCTGATATTCATCGCCGGGGTGAGCGGTATGAAACCCGTTATCGGCGAGGTCAGCGTTGCCGGTCCCGCTTATACAGCGGGGGTTCAGCAAGGTGACCTGATACTGGCGGTCAATGGGGTCGAAACCGCAACCTGGGAAAGAGCACGATTTGCCATGCTTGAAGAATCGGTCAGCAGTCCGCAGATCGTACTGCGAGTGCAGAGCCGCGATTTGCAGATCCATGAGCGTGTGATTGACATAGCAGATCTGCCATTGCTGAAAGAGGAGCAGATCGACCTGATGGGCGACCTGGGCCTGTCGACCTGGCGACCGAATATAGCGCCGACAATCGCCGAGGTTCTGGCGGATGGTGCGGCCGCCGAGTCGGGTGTGTTGGCCGGGGACAAAATCCTGTCGTTGAACGGCCATGACATTATAAATGCGCGCCAGTGGGTGCAGCAGATTCGTGACAATGCAGGCGTTCCAATGTCGCTCATGGTATTGCGCGAAGGTCGGTCGGTAGAACTCAGCATAACACCGCGTCTGCGTGCCGAAGCTGGTGAAAACTATGGCTATATCGGAGTTCGTAACCGTATCGAAATACCCGCTGAACTACGTGAAAAAATGTCGGTAACCGAGCACTTTGGCCCGCTGGCGGCAATGGGTCAGGCGCTCGACAAGACCTGGCGCATGAGCTGGCTAACCCTGCGCGTGCTGGCGAAACTGGTCACCGGGGAAGCCAGTGTGCGCAATTTGAGTGGTCCGATCACCATCGCACATTATGCCGGCGTATCGGCGCGCATCGGTCTGGAGCCATTTCTCGGTTTCCTGGCGATCATCAGTATCAGTCTTGGAGTATTGAACCTGTTGCCTGTACCGATGCTGGATGGCGGCCACCTGTTTTATTACCTGATCGAAATTTTCAAGGGTAGCCCGGTGTCGGAAACAACCGAAATTATCGGGCAGAAGATCGGCATCACGTTGCTGTTTTGTTTGATGTCTATTGCCTTGTACAACGACTTGTTGCGCCTGGTAAGTTAACGTTGCGAATCCAGTCTGGAATCAGTGCTTTGCTGCTGTTGTTGGCGTCGTCCCTGGCGCAGGCTGACAGCTTTGTCGTCGACAGCATTGAAATCGATGGCATAAAAAAAATCACGCTGGGCACCGTGTTGAGTTACCTGCCGGTCAATGTCGGCGAATCGCTGGATGTCGAACGCACGCCTGAAATCATTCGTGAGCTATTTTCCACCGGGTTTTTCGATGATATCGAGTTGCTGCGGCGTGACAATGTGCTGGTCATCAGGGTCGTCGAGCGGCCCTCGATCGCGGAGGTCAACTTCGAAGGTAATGACGATATCGAGGACGAGGCACTGGAGCAGGCGATGGACGGGGTCGGCATGTCCAAAGGCCGTATCTTCGACGAGAACAAGCTGGAAAAACTCGAGCTTGAATTGCAGCAGGTGTACTACTCCATGGGTAAATATGCCGCCAGGATAGACGCCAAGTGGCGCAAACTGGATGAAGATCGGGTAGCCATCGATATTACGATTTCAGAAGGCATCTCGGCGCGAATCAAATCGATCAACCTGATCGGTAACCGTAATTTTGATGACGCGGAACTGCTCGATCTGTTTCAGTTGGAATCGAGTAGCGATGGATTTTTCGCCGATGACGAGTATTCGAGTTCAAAGCTTACCGCCGACCTCGAGAACCTGAAATCCTATTACCTGGATCGTGGGTTTATTCAATTTGAAGTCAGCTCGCAGCAGGTCACCATCAGCCCGGATCGCAAGGACATCAGCATTTCAATCAATATTCGCGAGGGTGAGCAGTTTCGAGTCAGCAATGTTGAGGTCGGTGGAGAAATGGTGGTACCCGACACAGAGTTAAAGCCATTGATCAGTTTCCGCGAAGGTGACGTATTTTCACGCAAGGAAATCAACAAGGTGATCCGTGCAATGCAGAAGAGGCTAGGTGAAGACGGTTACGCCTTCGCTGATATAAGGCTGCTGAGCGATCCGGATCCAGTCAATAAAACAGTCGGTTTACGCTTTCTGCTGGTGCCGGGAAGCAAGATGCGGGTCAGGTATATCCATTTCAGGGGAAATGAGAAAACCCAGGATAACGTGTTGCGGCGTGAAATGCGCCAAATTGAAGGAGCGATGTATCAGACCTCGAAGATCGATCGTTCCAAGGTGCGCCTGCAACGCTTGAATTACCTGGGATCGGTAAATATCACCTCGCAAAAAGTGACTGATTCGCTGGACGAGGTCGACCTCGAAGTTCAGGTGACCGAGCGCTTCTCGGGTAATCTGCAGGTCGGCATCGGTTATTCGCAGGTACAGGGAGCGTTGATAAATCTCGGGTTTGCCCACGAGAATATATTTGGCACCGGGAATCAGCTTGAATTTACGTTCAACAACTCGGCAGCGTCAGAGCAATACAAGCTGGTTTATGAAAACCCTTATTACACGCCGGAAGGTATCAGTCGTGGGTTTAATTTCAGGTATACCGCTACCGATGCGGCTGAAAACAATACCAGTAATTATCTGATTGACCAGATTAGCCTGTCCGTCGATTACGGTATCCCGCTTTCTGAATACAATAGGCTACGGCTCGAAATCGGCGTACTGCGTAACGATCTTAGAGTGACCGATGGTTCTGCCGACGAAGTATTTGATTTTATTCGTAACAACAGCGACGAGTACGACGAGTCGACCCCGAATTCCGATATCGATGGTGATGTGTTCGACACGCTGTTCGGCAGCATCAGTTTTGCCAAAGATACGCGAAATCGGCGGATTTTCGCTGATAGCGGCTATCTCAACAGTATCAGCCTCGAAGTGAATAGCGGTGATCTCGATTTCTACAAAGTCAGGTATCGCCATCAAACCGCGTACGCCTTAACTGACGACGTCTCCTTTTCCTTCAAGGGTAGAATTGGTTACGGCGACAGTTACGGCGATTCGGTCGATTTACCCATATTCGAAAAGTTTACCGCCGGTGGCGTGCGCTCGGTCAGGGGTTATGAGTTTAACAGCCTGGGACCCCTGGATAGCAATGGCGACCCGATTGGCGGCAATCTGCAGGTGATTACTACCGCCGAAGTATTATTTCCGCTCGAGGCGCTTGGCAGTTCAGAAACCTTCAGGCTTGGGTTATACTTCGACGCCGGTAACGTGTTTGCGGACGCCGACCAGTTCCAAACGGACGAGTTGCGGCAATCGGTGGGCCTGTCGGCCAAGTGGTTCTCTTTCATCGGTCCGATCGAGTTCAGCTACGCATGGCCCTTAAATGATCAGCCGGGTGACAACACCCAGAATTTTCAGTTCGCGCTTGGAGCGACTTTTTAGAGACACTATTGAACAATTTGATGCGCCTATTCCCAATCCTGTTGCTGCTGAGCTTCAGTTTGCCTGCAATTGCCCAGAATGGCAGTTACAAGATCGGTTTCGTGAATACTGCCAGGGTACTCAAGGAGGCGCCACAGGCGCGCAAGGTCGAGGAGCGCCTCAAGGCTGAGTTCGGACCCCGGGAAGCGCAACTCAAGGAAAAGCGCCTCGAGATTCTGGAACTCGAAGACATGCTGAAAGCGGACGATCCGCCTAGCTCCAGCACGCGCCGTAAACTCGAGCGTGAGATCAGGCTCAAAGTGAGCCAGCTCAAATTTCTTGAACAGGAGTTTCGCGAAGACCAGAATCTGCGGCGGAACGAGGAAATACGCGAGCTGCAGCAGGTTATCTCCAACGTGCTGAAAAAGCAGGGTGATACGGGTGCGTTCGATCTGATCCTTACCGAAGGCGTCAGTTATGTATCCGATCAGATTGACATCACCACGCAAACTATTGAAATGCTGAAAAAGCTTCCTGACAGTGGTGAAGGTGCGCAGTAGCTGCTGCCCGGTCCGGTCGCTGCACCAGCGTTAGCCCAGGTATTCATCGAACATGAGTCTCAGCCTGAAACAACTGGCCATAGCGCTGCAAAGCGAGTTTCGTGGCGATGCCGATATGTTGATTAACGGCGTAGCGTCGCCGTCTGGCGCGCGCGCCGGTGACCTGTGTTTTATTCAGCGCAAACGGCATCTGGCTAATATCGTCGGCAGCGACTGCAGCGCGGTCATAGTGCCGCATGAACTGGCCGCGGAGGTTACCGGCAAAGGCCTGTTGCTGTCGGAAAACCCCGAGTACAGCTTCGTCCAGGCAATCGCAGCGCTAGGGCTCGATGTCGTGACCAGTTTGCCCGGAATACACCCTTCGGCGCAGATTGCCCCGAGTGCTCGTCTCGCCGGTGGTGTCAGTATCGGCGCCAATGTAGTCATCGAAGAGGATGTGGAAATCGGTGCTGATTCGGTAATCGGGCCGGGTTGCATCATAGAACGTGCGACGTCTGTTGGTAGTCATTGTCGCTTGCACAGCAGGGTTACCCTGGCGCATTCAATCCGAATCGGAAATCGCTGTATCCTGCATTCCGGGGTGGTGGTCGGTGCCGATGGTTTTGGGTTGGCGCTGCATGCAGGCCAATGGCACAGAATCCCGCAACTTGGCAGTGTTGCCATCGCAGATGACGTCGAGATAGGCGCCAATACCACGATCGATCGCGGGGCCCTCGACGATACCGTGATCGAGCAGGGCTGCAAACTCGATAACCAGATCCAGGTCGGACACAATGTGCGCATCGGCGCGCATACCGCTATCGCTGCCTGTGTCGGTATTGCCGGTAGTGCGATTATCGGGCGCTCCTGTAAAATCTCCGGTGCCGCCGTCGTACTCGGCCATTTGAGCGTAGCCGATCATGTTACGATTACGGCGATGTCGCTGGTGACCAAAGATATCCGCAAGGCCGGGGTGTATTCCTCGGGTACTCCATTGCTTGCCAACTCGCTGTGGCATCGCGCCAATGCGCGCTACAAGGCGCTGGACAGGCTTGCGCTAACCGTGGCGAAACTTGACAAGTCGAGCAAGTGACCAGAGTGACGCCAATTAACTTCCAATAACCGGGGATCCACGTTGAATTTTGATATAAACAAAATCATGGAGTTACTGCCGCATCGTTACCCGTTCCTGCTGGTCGATCGCGTAACGGCGGTAGAGCCGGGGGCAAGTTTGTCGGCGATCAAGAATGTCACCTTCAACGAACCCTTTTTCCAGGGTCATTTCCCCGGTCAGCCCATCATGCCCGGCGTTTTGCTGCTTGAAGCCATGGCCCAGGCTACCGGTTTGCTCGCATTTTCAGGCATGGACGGTGCACACAAGTCCAGCCTGTACCTGCTGGTCGGCATCGATAAGGCCCGGTTTCGTGGCCAGGTGCTGCCAGGGGATCAACTACAGTTGGAAATTTCGCTGAAACGCACCATGCGTGGCATCGGGATGTTCGATTGCCAGGCACTGGTGGATGGTAAGGTGGTTGCCGAGGCAGAGATGATGTGTTCTTCCCAGGAGCGCAAAACATGATTCACACAACCGCGATAATCGACCCTGCCGCACAACTTGCAGGCGATGTCGAAGTTGGCCCATACAGTGTCATCGGTGCGCAGGTAGAGATCGGTGCAGGCACGGTTATAGGTCCGCATGTCGTGGTTATGGGACCCTGCCGGATTGGCCGTGATAACCGCATCTTCCAGTTTGCATCGGTTGGTGAAGCGCCACAGGATAAAAAATATAATGACGAGCCGACCCTGTTGGAAATCGGCGATCGCAATGTCATTCGTGAATACGTCACCCTCAATCGCGGTACCGATGACGGCCTGGGAAAGACGGTGATCGGTAGTGACAATCTTTTCATGGCCTATAGCCACGTCGCGCATGACTGTATCGTCGGTGACCATTGTATCTTTGCCAATGCCGCCTCGTTGTCCGGACACGTTGAAGTGGGTGACCACGCAACGCTGGGTGGCTTTACCTCGGTACACCAGTTTACCCAGATCGGGACGAGGGCTTTTTGTGGCCTCGGTTCAGTTGTCACCCAGGATATTCCGCCCTTCTCGACTGCCGCCGGAAATCGCGCCAGGGTGATCGGAATCAACAAGGAAGGTTTGAAAAGAAAGGGTTTTTCACCGGAATTGATACGCGCATTACACAAATCCTTTCGCGAACTACTAAAATCGAGAGTTCCGAGGCAGGGTGCGTTTAAACATCTCGAGCCGCTTTGTGCTGAATTCGCGGAAGTCGAGCTGTTCGTCAGTTTTGTAAAAAACAGCAAAAGAGGAATCGCCAGATAGCGTGCTTCGGTTTGGCCCCCTGCTTAGAGACGCCCGCGTTTATGGCGAACTCGATAGCGCAGAATTACCGCCTGGCACAGTTCAGGATGGACCGCGGTGAACTCAAATCTGCAGTTAAATCCTAAGACAGTTTTCTCGGCGAGTATGTGCAAAGCAACCTGCGTCCAGGCGCATTATTCGACAACGCACAGGCCTGGCTGGTCTCGGTAACACCGGGTAGTCCCTGGCTGCCATGCAACAGTTCATCGAGGATGATACGACTCATCCACTGCAAAAGGTACCAATCCGCTTATCGAGAAGCTCGCAGTTCCCACTGCCTTCCCGCTGCGGCCAACGATATGCTTCCTGTGACAGGTCGTACTCCCGCCGGCCGGCTCGCAGCGCCCCAGGCCTGTTTCACGGCTATGATGCTGTATCTGTCGCTTAAATCATTCAGGCATGCTTATGATTTTTGCTAGCCACTGACAAACCTCAGCCCTATCATAGGCGCGTGAATATTCTCGCCATCGACAGCGCTACCGAAGCCTGTTCCGTCGCGCTGTTGCGTGCAGACGGGAAGGTGTTCGGTGAGTTTGAAATCGCTCCGCGTGAGCACATGCGCCTGCTACCGGAGATGATGCGGCGGGTGCTGGTGGAATCCGCCGTGAGCAAATCGATGTTGTCGCATTGTGCCTTCAGCAACGGCCCGGGCGCTTTTACCGGTATCCGCATCGGCGCAGCCCAGGCGCAGGGAATCGGAGTCGGTCTCGATATTCCGCTGTTACCGATTTCAACCCTCGCGGTGCTGGCACAGACCTGTTTCGATCGCCATCCCTATAACAACGTGCTGGTTGCACTGGACGCGCGCATGCAGGAGATCTACTGGGCGTTGTACCGTCGTGATGAAAACGGCTGTGCAAGTTTGAGCGGTAGCGAGCAGCTCAGCGCAGCCGCCGATATTCGTTGCGATGAGGCTGTCGAGTGCGGCGCCGGGCACGGTTGGCTGGCCGGATTGAGCAGTGCCGCGGCAATTCCGGTCGACGCGTCGCTGTTGCCGGATGCCCGTTCGTTGCTCAGCCTGGCGAAGCGAGCTGTCGAGCAACAGCGTGCGGTCGGCGCGGGCGATATCAGCATCAATTACCTGCGCAACCGGGTTGCTGAAAAAGCACGCGGCTGATGCAGCAGACCTTGATTTATCCCTACGGGGCGCCGCAGGCCGCCGCCGTACTGAAATCCAGCCCGGCCGATTTCGAAGTCGAAGAAATACTCGGCTTTGAACCCGGTGGCGAAGGCGAGCATCTTTTTCTTTGGGTGGAAAAATGCGGGCTGGGTACTCACGAGTTAATCGCGCGAATGGCGAAAGAGCACAATCTGCCCACCAATGCCTTCGGTTACAGCGGGTTGAAGGACAAGCATGCATTGACCCGGCAATGGCTGAGCCTGCACCTGCCAGGTAAAGGGGCGCCTTTTACCGAACCGGCGGGCGAGGGTTACCGGGTGTTACGTCAACTGAGGCATCATAAGAAGCTGCGTCCAGGGACGCACAAGTTCAACCAGTTTCGGCTTCGTTTGCGAGAAATACATGAACTACCCGAGGCAACCCTGCAACAAATCGAAAGTATCAGGACGCAGGGATTTGCCAATTATTTCGGCCATCAACGCTTTGGGCGCCAACAGGATAATGTTGAGCAGGCCCTGGCACAACTGGGTACGCGCAGGCTTTCCCGCAATCGCAAGAGCATGCTGCTATCGTCGCTGCGCAGCTATTTGTTTAATCAAATTCTGGCCGCCCGTATCGAACACGGACACTGGCAAGAGCCGCTGGAAGGGGATGTCTTTATGTTGCGTGGCAGCCACTCGATTTTTTCCGAGCCGCTGGATACTGCCCTGCTGGAACGATTCCGGCTGCAGGATATCTCGAACTGCGCAAGTCTTTACGGGTCCGGGCGCAATATGATGTCCACCAGAGCGGCTGAAATCGAACAACAGGTATTCACTGAAAATGCGGATATCACGAATTGTCTGCAGCGCCACGACAGCCGCTTGCAGATGCGACCGCTGCGCGTCGCAGCAGAATCTTTCAATTTCGAATACGATTCTGCCGCTGGCCTGCTGCAGCTTGAGCTTAGCCTGCCGACAGGCGCTTATGTAACCACCATGCTCGATCATTTTCTGCGCCTGGAAGATGCGAGCTAGCCCCATATCTCAGCGATTTAAGGCGTCCGTAGAACTCCAGGCATGCAGTCCGATGCGGCGTTCCGACACATCAGGACAGGGCAAAGCATGGAGAAGTTGTCGAGCAGGAATCAGGTAAGAGATGCGGGCTAAGTCCTACGATAAACACAAAACCAGCCTTCGGCCGGTCTGTCCCGGTAATAGCTGTCCAGCTTAAGGCTGATCAAACTGGCGATGCCCTGTTTTTCCAGATCGGCAAATTTGGCTTCGAAGCCCATCTCTTGCCACAGGTCCTGATGTACCGTGCAGGCCAGTATCGCGCCGGGCTTCAGTACCCTGAAAATTTCGTCCAGAGGTTCCGGACCGACATGCCCGTGGGTAAAGGTACCCGACGAGATCGCGCCGTCATAACTGGCGCTTGGCAGCGCTAGTGGTTGGTTGACATCGCCCTGCAGCAAGTCGCGGTAAATACCACGTTCACGTGCGACGCCGAGCATTTCGCCCGACAAATCGATGCCATCGAGTTTACTGAAACCGCGTTCCGCGAGCAGACGACAGGTTAGCCCGGTGCCACACCCGATATCGAGGATCGACGCCCGGGTATCGGTCAGTTGCTCGCCGAGTATCTCGGCAATGGTAGCGGGCGCTGTGTAACCGAGCTGGTCGAGCATCTGGTGATCGTAGTCGGCTGCCCACTTGCGATAAAAGCCGACCATCTCCTGCGCGTTGTCGAGATGATAGGCTTCATCGACAAAGTCGCTGGGTGCCTTCGTCGCGGGGTTATCGGCGGGCATTAAAGAGTGGATAGAATGGTTTGTGCATCGCTGACCTTGAATTCCTTGGGGGCTTCCACGTTGAGCACTTCGACCACGCCATCATTAACGACCATTGCGTAGCGTTGCGAGCGGATACCCATACCGGCAGCTTCCAGATCCAGTTCCAGCCCCAGCGCGCGGGTAAAGTGACCACTGCCATCTGCAAGCATCATAACTCGATCATCGGCATTGTGCTGCTGGCCCCAGGCATCCATGACAAACGCGTCGTTAACCGACAGGCAGACGATGCGGTCGACGCCTTTGGCAAATAGATCGTCCGATGAAACTACGTAGCCGGGCAGGTGTGAAGCAGAACAAGTCGGGGTGAATGCGCCCGGCAGTGCAAAAAGTACTACTTTTTTGCCAGCGAACAATTCATTGCTGTTGATTGTTTCTACGCCATCGACACCCATGTGCTGCAGGTTTATCGAGGGAATTTTATCGCCTACCTGGATTGCCATCATCATTTCCTGTGCTAAATTGTGGAGGCGTGATATTACAATGAAATTAACCAATCCCCAAGACATCGATAGACCCGTGTTCGATCCGCTGATTTTACGGCGGCGTCACTGGATTTTTGACATGGATGGCACTTTGACTGTCAGTGCGCACGATTTTGAACACATGCGTCGTGAGCTTGGGCTTGCGCCCGAAGTGCCTATACTGGAGGCCTTGCACGCCATGCCGCCGGCCGAGGCGGCCCCGCTCTGGCAACTGCTCAACGAACTCGAGTTCCACTATGCCGGCAAAGCATCGTTGATGCAGGGGGCCCCGGAATTGTTGCAATGTTTGCATGACAGGGGTTATCGGCTCGCGATCCTGACACGCAACACCATGCCGGTGGTAAAACACACATTAAAGGCCTGCGCCATCGAACATTTTTTCCCTTTAGACTACATTCTTGATAGAGATTCCTGCATTCCCAAGCCATCACCCGATGGCATCAATCAATTGCTGCAAATGTGGCATGCCGATGCCGGTGATAGCGTTATGGTTGGTGATTACCTGTATGATCTCGAAGCGGGCAAGGGTGCCGGTGTGGCGACGGTACATCTCGATACCCGTGGTAACGTCGACTGGTCAGGAGTCACCGACCTCAGGGTCGAAAATCTGGGCGAAATTATCCAGTATCTCGAGGAGATGGAATGAGAATATTTCTAATTGGTTTGGCGTTGCTGTCGCTGTTTGGCTGTTCAGGCAAGGATTTGCAGGAGCTCGGCCTGGCGCCCCTGACCGAGGTAGAGGTGACCCAGGCACTCAAGGACGCGCTTTCCTATGGCATCGCGCGCAGTGCCGCCAACGCGAGCAAGATCGATGGCTACTTCGCCAATCCGCGCTTAAAGATCGGGTTGCCGAAAGATGCTGAAAAACTGGAGAAAACACTGCGCAAGCTTGGCTTTGGCACACAGATCGATCGCTCCATACTGCAAATGAATCGCGCCGCAGAACAAGCCGCGGCGCGTGCCAAACCCGTTTTCATCAAAGCGATAACCGCGATGACTATCGATGATGCCTTTGACATCCTGAATGGTGAAAACAATGCCGCCACCGATTACCTGATCGATAATTCCAGTGATGAGCTATACGATCAATTCCGACCGATTGTCGTCGAAGCCCTCGATGAAACCAGCGCGACTCGTTATTACAGCGATATCGTCAAGCGCTACAATGCACTGCCACTGGTTTTCGACGTTGATCCTGACCTGGCCGACTATGTCACCGAAAAGGCGGTCGATGGACTTTTCCTGCTGATGGCGCAGGAAGAAGCACGCATCCGTACCATATCCTCGGCGCGCAGCTCACGCTTGATGAAGCGGGTATTCGGCAGTCTGGACTAGCGGATTGCTCGCTCTAGTCGCAGCGTGACAGCACGGTGAACTGGCCCTTGTCGTCGACCAGATACAGGTCGGTGACGCCTTCATCGTTTTTAAAGTAGACCTGGTAAGGTTTCGGCTCCATATTCTTTTTTGTGATCAACAGCTTGTCGAGACCGTCGATTTGCCAGCTGCCATAGTTTTCGTACAGAAAGCCCGAGGTCGAAATGTCCCATTCGCCTTCGGCCCCAAAACGCCAGAACACCGGTCTCACGTTGAGCAAACCACTAAATCCGGCAGCCTGGTTCGACGTGGCAGTTTGCTCGCGGTTGGTGCACCATTTACCTACCAGGTACTCGTTCTGTATCTGGTCGCCGGGTTTGGTATCCGGCACATCTACCACGGCGACGCTCGCACAGGCAGCGAGCATGGCAGCGAACAGCAGGTAGCCAAATACGGCTATTGGTTGTCTTGACATACGACTCATATCTCTCGGTAAGTTGGCCTAAAGCAGGTTGGCAATTTTGAGTTGTTGCTTGTTGAGTGGGGCATAGGGTTCGTCACGCATCTTGTCATGCACATGCATGCGGAAATTGACAAAACTGTCACAATCATCGTAGTGCAGGAAAGGATTACCATCGATCTGTTCGCCGAAGGTCGCGGTTGGCTTTACCGAATAATTGTGTCCGGGATGTATGAGCATGTCTTCGGGTAAACGCTCTTTCATCTGCTTCAAGGTGGCGAACATGTCTTCAGGGCTACCACCTTTCATATCGCAACGGCCGCAGCCGAAGACGAACAGGGTGTCGCCGGTGATGATTTCATTGCCGAGCTGGTAACAGGCCGAGCCCGGGGTATGTCCGGGCGTATGCAGCATTGTGATGCTGGTACCGCCAAGCCGCAGTTCGTCGCCACCATGATGCAGGCTGGGTTTTTCGAGTTCATGATCCCAGAATTCGTATTCGGGTTTGAGCAGGTGTACTTCGGCGCTGGCATGATTCAGCAGACCCTCGATGCCATTGATGTGATCGTTGTGACTATGGGTTAACAGGATGTCGGTGATCCTGAGGTCGAGTTGCGCGGCGCGGCTGACGATCTTGTCAACTTCCCAGGCCGGGTCGACGACGGCACAGCGACGGCTGGCGATATCCTCGACCAGGTATACGAAATTTTCCATGGGTCCGAGTTCCATGGCATGTACTTTGAATCCGGAATCTGACATAAGCTTCACTCCAGGTTTTTGAAGCGGGTATTATACGCTGATGGGCTGGATTTTTGTGCCATTTGTAAAGACAATAGCCCCCTTTTTTTGAAGCCGTGATCGAGCGGCCGCAACGCAACGGAAATAACATGGGAAATTCATCGGTAAATAAAGTGGTACTTGCGTATTCCGGGGGGCTGGACACCTCGGTAATCCTCAAGTGGCTGGAGGACGAATACCACTGTGAAGTGGTCACCTTTACCGCCGATATCGGCCAGGGTGAAGAACTCGAACCCGCACGGCGCAAGGCCGAAAAATATGGTGTCAAGGAGATTTACATCGAGAATTTGCAGGAAGAGTTTGTGCGTGATTTCGTTTATCCGATGTTTCGCGCCAACACGGTTTACGAAGGCGAATACCTGCTCGGCACTTCGATTGCGCGACCCTTGATTGCCAAGCGCCTGATCGAGATTGCCGCCGAAACTGGCGCCGATGCCGTCTCCCATGGCGCCACCGGCAAGGGCAACGACCAGGTACGCTTTGAGCTCGGTGCCTATGCGCTCAATCCTGATATTCGCGTCATCGCACCGTGGCGCGAGTGGGATTTGAACTCGCGCGAAAGCCTGCTCGCCTACGCTGATGCAGCCGGTATCGCGATTGAGAAGAAACACAACAAATCGCCTTACTCGATGGACGCAAACCTGTTGCACATCTCCTATGAAGGCGGTGAACTGGAGGATCCCTGGTACGAAGCCCGCGACGAGATGTGGCTGCGTTCGGTATCGCCGCAGGATGCACCGGAAAAGCCCATGTACCTGGAGCTCGGCTTCGAGCACGGTGATATCGTGTCTATCGACGGCGAACGCATGAGTCCGGCGCAGGTATTGACCCGGCTCAATGAGCTCGGAGGCGCGCACGGGGTAGGGCGGCTCGACATCGTCGAGAATCGTTACGTCGGCATGAAGTCGCGTGGCTGCTATGAAACCCCGGGCGGCACGATCATGCTAAAGGCGCACCGTGCCATCGAATCGATTACGCTCGATCGCGAAGTGGCGCACCTGAAGGATGAGTTGATGCCACGGTATGCCACGATGATCTACAACGGTTACTGGTGGAGTCCGGAGCGTAAGATGATGCAGCAGATGATCGACGCCTCGCAAGTTACCGTCAATGGCGAAGTTCGCGTCAAGCTGTTCAAGGGTTCGGTCAGCACCGTAGGGCGCAAGTCGGCAACCGACAGCCTGTTCGACCAGGCCATCGTCACTTTCGAAGACGATCGCGGCGCTTACGACCAGAAGGACGCAGAGGGCTTTATCAAGCTGAACGCGCTGCGCATGCGGATCGCCGGCAAGCGATGAATCCACGAGGCTGGCAGCGGCTGCTGCTGCAACTGTTGCTGGCGCTGTTGCTGGGCCAGTTGCTGGCCTGTTCCTCCGACAAAGACCTGCCAATATCGCAGGAGCAGGCCTACTATTTTGTTGAGGCACTCAGGCAGGTCGAAAGCGGCGGCCGGCAGCTACAGGCACCAGATATCGATGAAGCCGGGGTAAGGGCTGCGCTCGGCGTGCTCGACCAGGGCCTGAAGCTCGCCTTCCAGGTCAAGCGCGAGGCGCTGGATCGGCTCGATCTGCGGCTAGGTAAAAACTTTCAACGCTACTTCATTGCCGGCGTCGAGAATTACCGTCTCGGGATCGAGGCGGGAGACAGGGAGCAACAACTAAAGGGTCTGAAATTGCTGGCACGCTGGGGCGAGTTCTGGGCGCTTGAAGGCGAGACCATCATGCTCTTGCTGGAACCTGGCTGACGTGTCCCGACCGGTACGACTGGTCGTCTGCATCAATGAGCGGCTTGGTGCCGGTCAACGCTCCTGTGTCGCCAGTGGTAGCCTCGCGCTGATCCACCAGCTGGAGTCGATGATTGCTGCTGAAAAGCTCGCCGTGCCGGTGCAGCGGCGTGAATGCCTGGGTCGTTGCGAAGAAGGCCCGGTGCTGCGCTTTGCACCGGCAGGACCTTTTTTCACCGGGGTCGACGAGGCCGCACTGGGCGATATCGTCGATCAGCTTAAAATCTTCATCGCCCAACATCATGCATAGCGTGAAAGGATATGTCAGCGGTCGGGTGCAAGGGGTTGGCTTTCGCTATTTCGTACGCACCGCGGCGCAGCAAAATGGGCTTTGTGGGTACGCCTATAATCATGCCGATGGCCGCGTCGAATTCCTGCTACAGGGCAAAGCGGAAGCGGTCGAACGGGTTATCGAAATGATTCGCTCTGGCCCGCAACACGCGCGGGTTGGCGCGGTGAGCCTGGATGCGCCGCAAGATCTCGCCGCTTGCCAGGGCTTTGCCACGCGCTAGTCGATCGTCATGCAAGGCGGTAGCAGATCGTAGCTGCCAGCCGTTGCCGCGATAACAGCGGCAGACCCCCGGGTTGCCGCAAGCTGTTCCCCTATGGCTGCAGTCAGGTTGAAATAATCTTCGCTTTGCGACCAGTTCGCGTCGATGCTCGCCGGTGGTGGCATGGGTGCGATTGCCTGCTCGCTCGGGTCGTGCCAGGCCAGTAGGCGGGCCAGTATGCGTGCTGCGCACTGCTCGATGTGACGAGTCGTATCGTTACCGGCCAGAAAGCCAGGTGGAGCAAGCGTATCAGCGCCATGACAGTGGCCGCAATAGGGCTGTAACAGCGCCAGATCGCCAGCTTGCTCGCCCTTCAACAGGGGTAACGTCCGCGCTGGAATTTGTGCATGCTGCTGGCGCCTTGCTTGCGGAGGTTCGTTGTGGTCTGCTGCCAGCCCCAATGCTTTACCGAGTTCGGCCATTATCACCTCACGCTGGAAGGGCCCGGTACTCAGGCTGGCGCCGTTACCCTTGCGATGATTCAGCAACATACTGGCGAGCGCCTGTTCGATGATCTGGAATTCGCGCGCTATTTCGATTTCCAGGTGAATCTCCCGCTGCAGCGAATCGTCCTGCCAGTGCAACTTGAGTGAGTGGAGGCGATCGCCGCTGGGCAGGCGCATCGATATTGCACCATCTGCATTCTCCAGGTCGGCCTGCAGTCCATCGGCGAGTCTCGTAAGGTTAACGATAGTGGGCTCTAACAGGCCGGGTTCGTCGGCAAGACGCAGCGAAAGTAGGCGCATCGATTGCACCTTTCCCAGGCTATATTCAAGCTCGATTGTTGCTCGCAGGGATGCCTTGCTCGCGCCGTTGGCGCATTTCAGCAAACGCGTCGATTCAGTGTGGTTAGACAACCGGCAACGGGCTTCGAGCCGTTCATTATTTTGCACCGACCGATTACCTTTCGCGATCAGATGGCGGTCGAGCCGGAGAATATCGGCCTGCGTCATAAATCCGGCAAGACGAATAATGATGCCGCCGGCGACTATTGCGTCGACATCGCGCCAGGTGGCGTGCGGCGGACGCAACGACAAGGCGTCCTCGGTGCGCGTCAGCGGCTCCTCGGCGAACGGGTCGCGGTCGACGATGCGGCTATTTGCGAGCGCCAGTCCGTCGGGCCAGTTGCGCTGCCAGTTGCGTCGCAGATTTGCGACGTAATCGCTACGATAAACGGAATCGCTACGCGCGAAATTTGTTTCCCCACTCAGGCGGTATTGCAACAGCGCGAGTAACGCAGCAGCGCGACAGCTGGCATCGCTGCAGCCCTGCTGCCAGATCAATTGTGCCGCCGCCAGGTAATTTGCGCGCTCGGCGAGCAGGTCGATGGCGCCGGCGTCCGCCGACAAGCTGCCGACAAACGATTTGAATCGTGCCGGCAGAGCGTCATGCAAGCGGGCGGCGACCTCGACGTTGAAGTTGGTCTCACTCCATGGACGCATGGCAAATATCGGTGCTGCATTTTGATGGCAACTCAGGCACATCAGCCGGTTGGCCTGGCGCACCAGCGGACGTTGCCGGGCGTCATAGGCATCGACAACCTGGAATTCAAAACGGCCGGCGATGTCATTGTAACTGATGACTTCGAGTGTTGCGGTACTGGGCTGGTGGGCGATAAACAACCGGTATTCAAGCACCCTTGTGCCTGCTGCCGGTTCGCCCTGCAGCGCGATCAGAGCGCGTGGGAAGTGAAAGAAATCCGGTGCCGGGGCATTGCGTTGCAGCGATCTACCGATGGGTATAAAGACCTGGCGAACTCCGCTACGCTGGCCATTGTCGACTCTTGCTTCGAGAAATCTCACCAGCTCGGCAAACGGGTAGGGTATCTGGTATTGCCCGCTGGCGTCCCTAAAGAGATCGTCGAAACGTGACCATCCCCCAGGCGGCAGGTCGGGACTCGCTATGGAGGTGTGCGCGACCCATTGCGGTGCAGCCAGCACCGCGTTACCAGCGATCAATAACAGCAACAGAATGAGTGTTTTAAACCGCCTACTCATCTTGCAGGCGTGCTGCCACGGTTACCTCGCCAAGATCGTCCACCGCGACCACAAAATCGATCGGCCGGCAACAGACTTCGCAGTCCTCGACGTATTCCTGGGACTCGACGGAACCGTCGATCAGTATCGTGAAGCTTTCCCAGCAATAGGGGCACTGCACCCTGGTTTCAATAAGCTGGTTGATCATGATGCCGGGCGAATGCGCAATATGCGCCCGCTGTCAGTTGAAAAATAGATCCAGCCTTCGGGGCCCTGGATGACGGCTCGAATGCGCTCCTGCAGATCCTCGAGCAGACGTTGTTCACCGGTCACTTCGCCATTGGCCGACAGGCTGATGCGGTTCAGGTGGCGGAGTTTGAGCGCGCCGGCGAACAGACTGCCCTGCCATTCGGGGAAGGCAGCGCCGCGATACAACATCAGGCTGCCTGGCGCTATCGACGGGATATAAACCTTGTACGGCTGTTCCATGCCGGCTTTGCTGGTGCCTTCGCCGATGGCAATGGGGCCCCAGTATTCCTTGCCGTGGCTAATCACCGGCCACCCATAGTTTCGCCCTGGCAGCACGCGGTTGATTTCGTCGCCGCCGCGCGGTCCATGTTCGATCGACCAGAGCCTTTGATGCAGTGGGTCATAGGCCATGCCTTGCGGGTTTCGATGTCCATAGCTCCAGATTTCCGCGCGCGCAGGCGCATCGCGCAAAAACGGGTTGTCGACGGGGACACTGCCATCGAGATTGAGACGCATGATGCTTCCCTGGTGATTTTCCAGGTTTTGCGCCTCGTGGCGTTCACCACGATCGCCAACACCAAAGAAGACATGACCCTCTCGATCAAAGGCGATACGGCTGCCGAAATGGTGTCGACTCGAGGTTGCGGAATCGGTGACCAGTAAGTCCTGCCAGTCGACCAGGCGCAAGTCGTCCAGGCGCGCGCGCGCCAGCGTGGTGGCGGCCTCTGCATTTTCAGGTTTACTGTAGGTGAAATAGATCCAGCCATCGCTTTTATAATCGGGTCCGGCCACCACGTCGAGCAGGCCACCCTGGCCTTCGGCAACTATTTCCGGCAATCCCTGCAAGGCTTTTACCGAGCCGGTTTGCAGGTCCAGCAGGCGCGCCTGCCCATCACGCTCGGTGATCAGCATTCGCTGCGGCGAGACAAATGCCATGCCCCAGGGAACGCCGAGGTTGTTGAAAAGCTGCTCGACACGAATGCCGGGATTGGACTGTTCGACATCGACAAAGGATTGCGCTGCGGCGCCACTCGACCACAGGGTCGTCAGCAACAGCAGGATGTGGTGATACAGTGGCGAAGGCTGGGTTAGGCTAAACATGGCTTAACAGTACAAAAGCTGCACGCATAATGCCACAGCAAAATTTACCGGCTATTCACCCTAAACAGCGTCAATGGGTCGTCATTTGCAGGCGCAAGCCGATAGACAGGCTCGGGTCATTGGCCGGGTATGCGCGCTCGGGGCGCCGGCAACGAGAATTCGCCTCACGCCTGCCTGAGTTTTAACAGGCCCGATTCGCGAATGACCTGGGCACAGGCGGCTTCCTGATGGGGCGCCATCAAATGCGCGCCGGCGCAGCCTTCGATTTCAGCCATGCCCTGCAACAATTCGGCACAGATGGCGCGACCTTCGGCTTTCTGGTCCCTGGCGCCTTCAAGTCGCTTGATAATGGTTTCGGGGACTTCGACGCCGAACAGGTTAGCGGTCATCCAGCGCGCCGATTTGGCCGACGCCAACGGACCGATGCCGATCAGGAAGTGCGCCTGCTCGGTAAAACCGCCATCGACCAGTGCGCGGCAGTAGCGCTTCACCTTGCCCAGGTCGAAGCAGTACTGTGTCTGGAAAAACTGCGTGCCATTATCGATCTTGGCCTGCAGGCGTGCCGCAGGCCAGTGCTCACCCGGTTCGGCGGGCATTTCGGCAGCACCGAGAAACAGCGCAGGCGGTGGATCGATGCTGCGCCCCGAGGGGTAGGTCCCGGCATCGCGCATGGCGCGCATCTGCCGCATCAGTTCGCCACTGTCAATCTCGAACACCTCGGCGGCCGCGGGCTGGTCGCCGGCCGACATCTTGTCGCCAGTGAGGCACAGGAAGTTGTGTATACCGAGTGCTGCGGCACCGAGCACATCGCCCTGTAGCGCGAGTCGATTGCGATCGCGCGTGGTCATTTGCAATACCGGCTCTATACCTTCACGCGCCATGATCGCGGCGGCGGCAAGCGCCGACATATGCACCCTGGCACTGGCACCGTCGGTCACATTGACCGCGTCGGCAACGCCCTTGAGACAGGCGACTCGCTGCAGCACGACGTCGGGTGAAGCGGCGTCCGGTGGTGAGGTTTCGGCGGTCATCGCAAACTGGCCTGCTTGCAATACCTGGGCGAGCTTGCTCGGCAGCGAATCGGTCATAGGCATGTTCCAGTGATTCAGGGTTGAAGGTTAGGTTGAGCGGGCGCCGTGTGGACGAAGGCATCCGCAATCTGGTAAGCCAGTTCCAGCACCTGGTCCGCATTCAGCCGTGGATCACAGCTGGTCATATAGCGCGTGGACAAATCCGAATCGGTTATCTGGTAAGCGCCGCCGGTACATTCGGTGACGTGCTCGCCGGTCATCTCGAGGTGGATGCCGCCGGGATAACTACCCTCGGCCTGATGCACTGCGAAAAACTGGTTTAATTCACGCAGGATATCGTCGAACTGTCGCGTTTTGTAACCGTTGCTGGATTCGACCGTATTACCGTGCATCGGGTCTGACGACCAGACCAGCTCACGTCCCTCCTGCTGCACTGCGCGGATTAGCGGCGGTAACCTGTCAGCCAGCTGGTCAGCACCCATGCGCGTAATCAGAGTCAGCCGGCCCGCCTCGTTGTCGGGGTTGAGTGCATCGATCAGGCGCAGCAGTTCATCCGGGGTTATGGATGCACCGATTTTGACGCCGACCGGATTTTCGATGTGCTTGAAAAACTCCACGTGGGCATGGTCCAGCTGGCGAGTGCGCTCTCCGATCCAGACGAAATGAGCCGAACAGTTATAACGTTTGCCGGTGAACGAGTCGATACGCGACAGCGCTTCCTCGTAATTTAACAGCAGCGCTTCGTGCGAGGTAAACAACTGGGTCTCGCGAAGCGTCGGCGCGGTCTGTGAATTGACGCCGCAGACTTCCATGAAAGCGAGCGCATCCTCGATGCGTTCCGAGAGTTGGAGATAGCGCTGCTTGCTGGGGCTGGCCTCGACGAAACTCATATTCCAGCGATGCACCTGGTGCAGGTCGGCGAAGCCGCCCTGGGCGAAGGCGCGCAGCAGGTTGAGGGTCGATGCACTCTGGTTATAGGCTCGTAACATGCGCTGTGGATCGGCGATCCTGGCCGCGGCATTGGCGCTTGCGGAATTGATGATATCGCCACGAAAGCTCAGTAGCGATTCGCCATCGACGTTTTCGTAGTCGGCCGAACGCGGTTTGGCGAACTGGCCGGCCATGCGCGCTATCTTGGTGACCGGGCGCCGGCCGGCAAAGGTGAGCACCACCGCCATCTGCAGCAACACTTTGAAGGTATCGCGAATCTTGTTGGCGCTGAATTCGTTGAAGGATTCGGCACAGTCACCCCCTTGCAACAGGAAACCCTTGCCATGACCGACATCGGCCAACTGTTGCTTGAGGTCGCGGATCTCCTGGGCAAAAACCAGCGGTGGCAGCGCGCGCAACTGGCTTTCGACATGCTCGAGCTGCGCCTTGTCGGGATAGTCCGGTTGTTGTTGGACAGGGAATTGTCGCCAGCTGCCAGGCGAGGATTTACGGGTCATGCTGTCATCACAGAAGGGATTGAATTTCGGGCTGCAGAAAACAGTGCAAAATGCCTGAATTTGCGCCGGAACGCCAGCAAAATACGGTGATTCTTTTGTTTTTACTTCGACTGCGGCTATCCACCGGCTGCGTCGAAACTTTAAATTCGAATCACCCAATATTAATAAATTTAATTTATTACCAAGCATAACTAATAAATTTAATTTATTAAATATACTATTACCGCGATCAATTTTATTGTTTTGCATATCGCCGTGGAAAAATTCACACTAGGCTTCGATACCCATCACCTCGAGCAACGACGACATGGCTGCCAAACCAGCCCTAAAACGTGAAGTCAAATCGACGACCTGTTACATGTGCGCCTGTCGTTGCGGTATCAATGTCACCGTCGAAGATGGTGAGGTGCGCTTTATCCAGGGCAATCCCGAACATCCGATCAACAAGGGTGTGCTTTGTGCAAAGGGAGCGTCGGGCATCATGAAACAGTATTCGCCGGCGCGCTTGAGCAAACCCTTGCGCCGCAAAGCAGGCGCGGAACGCGGTACTTCCGAGTTCGAGGAGATATCCTGGGAAGAGGCTTTTACGACGATCAGCGAACGCCTTCAGCAGATTCGCGATACTGACCCGCGCAAGTTCGCCTTCTATACCGGCCGAGACCAGATGCAGGCGCTGACCGGCCTGTTCGCCAAGCAGTTCGGCACCCCGAACTATGCGGCGCACGGTGGCTTTTGCTCGGTCAATATGGCGGCCGGGATGATCTATACCATCGGCGGTTCGTTCTGGGAATTCGGCGGGCCTGATCTGGAGCGCTCGCGCCTGTTTATCATGTTCGGTACGGCCGAAGATCACCATTCCAACCCGATGAAAATCGAACTGGCCAAATTCAAGCGCAATGGCGGTAAGTTTATCGCCGTCAACCCGGTGCGTAGCGGCTATGCGGCGATCGCTGACGAGTGGGTTCCGATCAAACCGGGCACCGACGGCGCGCTGTTGCTCGCCATCATTCACGAAATGATTGCCCTCGGACTCTACGATCGTGACTTTCTGTTGCACTACACCAATTCACCGGACCTGGTGAACGCCGATGCTGACAGCGACGATTTCGGCCTGTTCCTGCGCTCTGACAAGGAGATCAAGGAATCCTGTATCGATCCGGACAACAAGATGTGGTGGGACCGTCATCGGGATACGGCGGTGCAGGCACACGCCGAGGGCGCGGATGCGCGCTTGATGGGTGAGTTCGAAACGGAGCAGGGGTGTAAGGTGAAACCGGCGTTTCAGTTGTTGAAGGAACGAGTCGAGCAATACACGCCGGAGTGGGCCGAGGGTATTACCGGGATTTCGGCACAGACGATTCGTCGCCTGGCGCATGAAATGGGCATTACCGCGCGCGATGAGACCATCGAACTGCCGATACCCTGGACCGACGCCTGGGGACGTGAGCATGAATCGATTACCGGCAACCCGGTGTCGTTCCACGCGATGCGTGGGCTGGCGGCCCATTCCAACGGCTTTCAGACCGTGCGCGCGCTCGGAATTTTGATGACGATACTGGGCACTATCGATCGTCCCGGCGGTTTTCGTCACAAGGCGCCGTTTCCGCGACCGATTCCGCCCTGTGCCAAGCCGCCCAGGTCACCTGACGCGGTGCAGCCCGGAGCGCCACTGGAAGGGATGCCGCTCGGTTTTCCAGCCTCACCAGAAGACCTGTTCGTCGACGATGAGGGCGGTCCGGTGCGCCTCGACAAGGGTTTCTCCTGGGAATATCCGCTGTCGGTGCACGGGCTGATGCACAACGCCATTACCAATGCCTGGCGCGGCGATCCCTATCCTATCGATACCTTGTTGCTGTTCATGTCCAACATGGCGTGGAATTCGTCGATGAACACCAGTGGCGTGCGCGATATGTTGGTCGACAAGAACGATGACGGCGAGTACAAGATTCCTTTCCTCGTAGTCTGCGATGCATTTCACTCGGAAACCATCGCCTTCGCTGATATCGTGTTACCCGATACCTCCTATCTGGAACGGCATGATGCAATGTCGATGCTGGATCGTCCGATTTCCGATTTTGAAGGCCCGATTGATTCGGTACGGGTGCCGGTGGTGCCGCCGCTGGGTGACTGCAGGCCCTTCCAGGATGTATTGGTGGAGCTCGCAACCCGGCTAAAGCTGCCGCGTTTTCTTAATCCGGATGGCACGCGCAAGTTCAAGGACTACAAGGACCTGGTGATCAACTACGAAACCGAGCCCGGTTCGGGTATCGGTTTCCTGGCGGGCTGGCGCGGCAAGGGCGGCGAAAAATTCATGCGAGGCGAGCCCAACCCCAACCAGTGGGAAATGTATGCGAAGAACAATTGTGTCTACGAGCACAAGTTGCCGCGATCCTACCAATACATGCGCAACTGGAATCGGGGCTATCTGCACTGGGCACAGGATCATGGCCTGATCCGTTACACCGACCCGGTCAACCTGCATCTTTATTCTGAAGTGCTGCAACGCTTCCGCCTTGCTGCCGAGGGCAAAAGCGCCGGACGCCAGCCGCCAGACTACCTGCGCGAACGCGTGCGCACCCATTTCGATCCGTTACCGTTTTACAGCGAACCTCTGGAAACCCAGGCCATCGACAAAGACATGTATCCGTTAAACGCGATCACCCAGCGGCCGATGGCGATGTATCATTCCTGGGATTCCCAGAATGCCTGGTTGCGCCAGATTCATGCGCATAATTACCTGTTCGTCAGTCCGCTTGTCGGTGCGCAGCAGGGTTTCGGCGACGGCGACTGGATCTGGGTCGAATCCGCACACGGCCGGGTGCGTTGCATGTGTCGTTTCAGTGAAGCCGTGGAGCCTGGGACCGTGTGGACCTGGAACGCGATCGGCAAGGCATCCGGTGCCTGGGGGCTCGAGGCCGGTGCGAACGAGTCGAAAAAAGGATTCCTGCTGAATCACCTGATCAGCGAAGAAATACCGGCAGCAGCGGGCGAGCATCGTTACTCCAATTCCGACCCGATTACCGGGCAGGCCGCCTGGTACGATCTGCGCGTACGCGTCTACAAGGCTGATGCCCACGAGCCACAGGAAACCTCACCACAGTTTGCGACGCAAGCCCGGGTCCCGGGCATGGAACCGGCGCGTGGCAAGTGGCAGGCCTTTGTGCGAGGGTTAAGCAAATGACACAACTCGCCCTGGTGATTGATCTCAACACCTGTGTCGGCTGTCACGCCTGTGTGACCAGTTGCAAGGAATGGAATACCTCGGGTGATGCAGGCCCGATGGTGGACCGTAATCCATACGGGGCTGAACCGACCGGGACTTTTTTCAATCGCGTGCAGACCTTTGAAGTCGGTGAATTTCCAGATACACAGACGATACATTTCCCCAAATCCTGTCTGCATTGCGAAGACCCGCCCTGTGTTCCGGTGTGCCCGACCGGAGCGAGCTACAAGCGTCCCGAGGATGGAATCGTGCTGGTCGATTACGACAAGTGTATCGGCTGTGAATACTGTTCCTGGGCCTGTCCATATGGCGCACGGGAAATCGATGAACAGCAAAAGGTGATGAAGAAATGCACCCTGTGCGTCGATCGGCTCTACGATGAAAGCCTGCCGGAAGCAGAGCGCAAACCGGTTTGCGTTCTTTCCTGCCCGACCAGTGCGCGCATCTATGGCGATATCCACGATCCGGAATCGGATGCTTCTCGAGCAATCAACGCCGCCGGTGGTTACCAGTTAATGCCCGAATGGGGCACTCAGCCGGCCAATCATTACCTGCCGCGACGCAAGGTGAGTATCGCGGTGCACGAAGAAGACCTGCAGCGCGTGGATAATCCGCTGCGTAAGGAAGATCGTGGTCAGCGCGCGCCGACGACACGCACCACGCTCGACGATTCGACATCCTGGTAACGGTGCAGCAACAATGAAGCCTGCTTTTTCTGTCATTTTCCTGACTACCCTGATCGGTGCCGGGCAGGGTTTGTTCCTCGCCTATTACAGTGCCGAGTGGCTGGTCATGTTGAACATGCTGCAGCCGGCCGGCAGTGATTACACGACCCTTGCCGCGAGCATAAGCTTTTTGTTGCTGGTGGCTGGATTGCTGGCTTCGTTCTTTCATCTCGGTCATCCTGAACGTGCCTGGCGAGCAGCTGCGATGTGGCGTACTTCGTGGTTATCCCGTGAGGTCATCGCCCTGCCAGCGGCGATGGCGACAGTATTCGCCTACGCCGTGATTCGCTACTTCGGGCTCGATTTGCAGGTCTTGACGCTCGGCCGCATCCCCGTGTCGCTGTCGACCCTGGTGGGCTTTATGGCGATGCTCGCGATCATCGCCCTGTTTGTCTGTACAGCGATGATATATGCGAGCCTGAAGTTTCTGCGCCAGTGGCATAGTCCGTTGACCGTGTTGAATTTTTTCCTGATGGGAATGGCCTCGGGTTTTACTCTGGCGACTGTACTTGCGGTCGCCACTAGCGCCGGGCCCTTCGGTTACTTTTCTGCGATGGCAGTATTCCTGACCCTGGCCGCCCTGATGTCGCGCTTGTTCAGCCTGTCGCGTAACCTCAACCTGCGCAGTCCATCGACACTACAATCGGCGATTGGTGTGCATCATCCCACGATTCGCCAGATGGCGCAGGGCGCCATGGGCGGCAGTTTCAATACGCGCGCCTTTATGCATACTTACGGTGCCGGTGTCGTTCGCCTGGGACGTCGATTTTTCCTCATCAGTGGATTCGTTTTGCCACTCCTGCTGTTGTTTTTCAGTGAGGCGGATAGCCTGCTGGTCTGCGCGGCGGCACTGCTGCTGCAATTTCTCGGGTTGCTGGCCGAACGCTGGTACTTCTTTATCGAGGCCGAGCATCCGCAGAATGTCTATTACCAGATGATTTCCTGAGCAGGATAGAGTTCCCGGGTCAGATCTGACCTCGCTGAACGAGCCCGCCCCACAGCTAAAAAAACATAATTTTTTCGAAATTTAATCAATTAAAATCAGATAGATACATAAGGTATCTAAGAAATCACTTTATATTTGATCATCGAACAGTTTGCGCCCGGTGAGGCACCTCCCGCCCAGGTTCACCCGGGTGATTCCCAGGTAATCGCGCTTGTCGCGGTGAATGACGGGTTTTGTTTTTGCACTAAAAGGGTATTATCCCGCTGCCGGGTGCTACCCGGATTGCTTCAGCAGTCATACCCGATGACCGTGTCTGGATACTCGCCAGGCCTGACCAGACACGGCTGGATAAATGGCAGTGATGTGGCCGGTAAAGTCGGTTAGATCAATTGCAGAATGCTCCCGGAGTGGGCAGAATTCATCACCTGGCACTGGTCTACCGGGGACTAATCTTCTCTGATCCAAAAGGTTAACAATGCAAACAATAAATTCCAAGCAAATCCTCGAACAGGTATACAGCGCTGAGGTTGGCGAGCGTTCGTTATGGAAAGAAATCGATCACGTTAATGATCTGTATCGCAGCTTTATCGAGGCAGCTCCGTTCCTGATCCTGGCGAGCTACGGGGACAACGGCGTCGATTGCTCGCCACGCGGTGATCCCCCCGGGTTCGTGCGCGTGGTGTCGCCGAAATGTATCCAGATACCCGACCGCAAGGGCAATAATCGCCTCGACTCCATGCGTAATATCCTGCAAAACCCGAGCGTCGGCATCATCTTTTTGATTCCCAATGTTTCCGAGACGCTGCGTATCAGTGGCCGGGCCGAGATTCTGGTGGACAAGGATCTGTGTGAATCATTTGCGGTTAGCGGTAAGCCGGCCAGCAGTGTTTTATCGATCCAGGTGGACAAGGTATATTACCAGTGCCAAAAGGCTCTGGCACGTTCGAGATTGTGGAACCCGGAGTCGAGTGGCAGACCTCCGCAATTACCCACTGCCGGAGAGCTGGCGCAACATTTCAGTGCTCAACATGGTGTGGAAATGGACGCCGAGGCCTACGATGAAAGCTATGCAGACCAACTGAAGAAAACGATTTATTAGCAGTCTACCGTGGAGACTTCCATGCAGCAGCGACGTTTCATTCAATGCGACGTATTCACCCCGACGCCGACGCTCGGCAATGCGCTCGCGGTGGTGGTCGATGGCGAGGGCTTGAGCGATACGCAGATGCAGACCTTTGCTGCCTGGACCAACCTTGCCGAAACTACCTTCATGTTACCCCCGAGTGTGCCTGAGGCGGATTATCGCCTGCGTATCTTCACCACCGCCCGGGAAATGCTGTTCGCCGGCCACCCAACGCTGGGTAGTTGTGCCGCCTGGCTACACAGCGGTGGACAGCCAAAGCAGCCGGGCCTGGTACGCCAGGAGTGTGCTATCGGCATCGTCGATATCGATATCAGTGATCCGCAGCTACCGGCCTTCGTGGCGCCGCCGACGGCAATTAGGCCGATGCAGGATTCTAATTTCGCAGCCATTGTCGACGTTTTGGAAATCCCGCAGGAATGCATATTGCACACGGCTGAGCTCGACAATGGCCCGATTTGGCAAGCTTTTCAGCTGGATTCGGCCGCCAGCGTACTGGCGCTCGATTCGGCGCGTGTGCGCTGGCCCCAGTTCAAGGCGCTGGGCTTTATCGGCGCCCACCCCGATGGCGGCGAATGCCAGTACGAGGTGCGCATGCTGGCGCCATCCAGTGGCATGAGCGAGGATCCGATCACCGGATCGCTGAATTCGGCGTTGGCGCACTGGCTGCAGGCCGAGGGACGCCTGCAACGGGCGGTTACCGTGGCGCAGGGAACGAAAATCAATCGTCATGGCCGGGTGTCGATGCGCCCGGTCGGTGCGACCAACGTGATGATTGGCGGGCAAACCCATATTCTGATCGAAGGCAGTTTGTGGCTTTAGTGAAACAGGTGATGATCGAGCTGTGGGGACGGAGCAATGCCTATAACGTGCAAAAACCCCTGTGGTTACTGGCGGAACTGGGCATCGACTTCAAGCAGCATGACATCGGCAGCCGGGCTGGTGATCTCGAGACACCCGAGTTCCTGAAACTCAACCCGCAGGCGCGTATTCCGGTATTAAAGCACGGCGCTGCCGTCGTCTGGGAGTCAAACTCGATCCTGCGTTATCTCGCCACTATTTTTGCCGCGTCAGCGCTCTATCCCGATGATGCCTTGCAGCGCTCGCAGGTAGAACGCTGGATGGACTGGGAGCTGGCGAGCCTGCAGCCGGCATTCATCGATCTGTTCTGGGGTTATTACCGAACACCGCCCGCGCTGCGCGATGCAGCGGCGATCGACCGCGCGCAACGGCAGTGCCGCCTGCATTTTGCCGCGCTGGATCGCCAGCTCAGGGCGCAGCCTTTTGTTGCCGGTGATTTCTTCAGCCTCGCCGATATAGCCTGCGGTGTGTGCCTGTTTCGCTATTTCAATATGGGACTGGCAGTCGAGGAGCCGTCGCAGGTCATGCGCTGGTATCGACAGCTGTCGCAACGCAGAGGATTTCGTCATACCATTATGCAACCCTTTGCAGAGCTGGAAGGGCGCAGCGAATTCTGACTGTCCGGGAGTTGAAAATGCAGGGTAAATGTCTGTGTGGCGGGGTTCAGTTTGCCTTGTCGGGCGAGTTGCCTGACCTGTATCAGTGTCATTGTTCGTTGTGTCGCAAGGTTACCGGGTCATCGGCGAATGCCGCGTTCAGGATCGACCTGTCGCAACTGAGCTGGATTGCGGGCGAGGAACTGGTGCGGAAATACGAATCGGATACGGGTTTCAAATCTCATTTCTGTTCGCGCTGCGGTTCGCCGTTACCGAATCTGACTGCGAATGACAGTGCCTGGTGGGTGCCGGTCGGTTTGCTGGAAGCGGGTAATGGATTGCGCCTGGGCGCACATTTGTTTGTCGGCTCGCGTGCGCCCTGGGATGTTATCGCCGATGCGGGCGAGCATTTCGACGAGATGCCCGATGCCGATACGCTGGCAAAGCTGTTGCGACAGCCGGCCGATCTGGACCAGGATTAGCGTTTCGGGCACATGCGCTATGGTAACCTGCAAATCCCCTGTCACGATGGCGTGCTGCAGCACGGCGACCTCGAGATCTACCCGATCATCAAATGGCGGCAATGAAAATTCCTGATACCCGGCCCGATATCCAGATTGAATCCCTCGACCCGGGGGCGCCCGACGTGCAGGCACTGGGTGCCTTGGCGGATGCTTTCTACGATGGCCTCTATCCCGCGGCAAGTACCCACCTGGAAGCGCTCGAGGACCTGAATAAACCAGATGTGTTATTCATCGGTTGCCGGATTGACGGCGAGCTGGTGGCCAGTGGTGCCGCCAAGCTGATGGACGACGACGATACTTATGCCGAGATCAAGCGCGTTTTTGTGCGCGACGATCATCGTGGCCAGGGATTGTCAGGCCAGCTTATGAATTATCTGGAAGCCGAGTTATATCGACGTGGAGTCAAGTTGTTGCGACTGGAGACCGGTGTGCTGCAGCCCGCGGCACTGGGGCTTTATCGCAAACTCGGCTACCACGAGCGCGGCCCTTTTGGCGCTTATCTTGCCGACCCGCTCAGCGTGTTTATGGAAAAGCAGGTCACAGCTGAAAAATGACAGACCAGGCCGAAGTGTTCAGGGTCGACTCGATCGGCAGGGGTTGCCTCGCGATCATGGCGCATCCGGCGAGCGCTGGCAGTGTCGCCACCACCATTGACGAAATAGCCGCGGCGGGCTTTCACCAGGTGGTCTCGTTGCTGGAACCCGCGGAAGCTGATGCGCTTGGGCTCGCTCGGGAAGCCGAACTGGTCGCGGCGAAGTCGATGAAATTTGTTTCTTTTGCCATTCCCGATATGGGCCTGCCTGCCTGTAGCGCCGATTTCGCGCAGCTTGCGCAGCTGTTATTCACTCAGATTGACGGTGGAACCAACACCCTGATCCATTGCCGGGGTGGCATCGGACGTTCGGGACTACTGGCGGCTGCGGTGTTATTGCACGGCGGTAAAGATGTCCGCGCGGCGTTTGCGCAGGTCAGCCTGGTACGGGGCAGGCGAGTGCCGGAAACCGCGCAGCAGGGTGCCTGGTTGCAGGCCAATTGCAGGGTCATAACCCATATGATGAAACGGCCGGCTCAGGGTACCTCGGAATGAAACTCGCGCTCGAGCAGCTGGCGGATAACCCGATTATCGATGAACTGGTTTTTCTGCCGGCGAAATCTGCGCGGATGATCAGCGTCCGCGCCTGCAGCGTGATGTTTCGCAAACCCTTTATCGAGGTGGTGATGGCGGATGGCGAGGTGTTTCAGCGGCATTTCCCGCGCGCCGCGTTTGGCGGGCACTGGGCCGAAGCCCGCGTAATTCTTGAAACGCTCACGCGCATAGAGCTCATCTCGGATTTCAGCTTCAACCCGGTTGCCGATCGGGCTGAACTGGTCTCTCGGGTGATTGCCTGCCGCGACGAATGTATCGCAGAGGCCAACCAGATGTTCGAGCAGGGTATGTATGCCCAGTTTCTGCTTCAGTTTGGTGAAGACTGCAACCAGCTATCCGCAGAGGTTGAGCAACGTATTGCCGAGGCCCGCAAACGGTTGATGCGCTAGAGAGCCAGCAGTCGCGCCGCGATTGTGCACATGACGATACCGATCAGGAAGTCCAGAATACGCCAGGCCCTGGCGGCAGCGAATAGCGGACGCAGCAGTCGCGCGCCGTAACCCAGCGCGAAGAAAAACACGAAGGATGCGGTTATGGCGCCACCTGCAAACCAGGTGATACTGCCGCGAAACTGTGTCGATATCGAGCCCAGCAAAACCACCGTGTCGAGATAGACGTGCGGGTTTAACCAGGTGAAGGCGAGACAGGTGAATGCCGCCTGCCACGCACTGTTGCTGCTGATCTCGCTGGGTTGCAGGCCCTGTTGTACGCGCACTGCGCGCCAGAAACTGAGCATGCCATAGGCAAACAGGAACAGGGCGCCACCGTAACGGGCCGCGATGATCGCCTCGGGGTAGGCTGCTACCAGCAGATGGAAACCGCTCACGCCGATCAGTATCAGCAGCGCATCCGACAGCGCGCAGATCAGGCAGACCAGGAAAACGTGCTCATCCTTCAGGCCCTGTTTCAGCACGAACGCATTCTGCGCACCGATGGCGAGTATCAGTGAGAATCCCAGTGAAAAACCAGACAGTAAAGCATCCATTGAACAATGCGCGATTAACGTACAGAATTCCTGCATGTTAAGACAGCAACTGCAAAAACCCGAGATCTATTTATACCTGTTCGCCGCCGCGGTACCGATCAGCTTTGCCGCCTGGCAGTCGATGATCAATAATTTCGCGGTGGAACAGGCTGCTTTCAGCGGTATCGAAATGGGAATACTGCAGAGCCTGCGCGAAGTCCCTGGGTTTCTCGCCTTTGGCGTGGTGTTCCTGCTGGTGTTGATGCGCGAACAAACCATCGCTTTCGTGTCGCTGCTGGCCCTGGGCATCGGTACCGCCATTACCGGCATGCTGCCATCGGTGCTTGGACTTTACTGCACCACGGTGCTGATGTCGGTTGGTTTCCACTACGCCGAAACCATCGTACAGTCGCTATCCCTGCAACTCATCAGCACCGAACGATTACCGCTGGTGCTCGGCCGGCAGATCGCGGTGACCTCGTTTACCGGGCTCGCGGTGTTTGCCGGTATCTATTTGCTGGTTGAATGGCTGGCGCTGGATTACCTGTGGATTTACCTGATGTTCGGCAGCTTCACCCTGGTGATCGCGTTGGTCATGTATTTTGGCTGCCCGCATTTCAGCGGCGACGCCGAACAACACAAGACCATGGTGCTGCGTCGACGTTACTGGTTGTACTACCTGCTGACCTTTCTGTCGGGTGCTCGCCGTCAGATCTTTGTCGTCTTCGCCGGCTTCTTAATGGTCGAAAAATTCGGTTTCACGGTGTCGCAGATGACCCTGTTGTTTCTGGTCAACGGGGTGTTGTCGATCTACCTGGCGCCACGCATCGGTCGCCTGGTCATTTTCTGGGGGGAGCGCCGCACACTGACCCTCGAGTACGTCGGGCTGGTGATTATTTTCACTGCCTACGCCTTTGCCGAAAGCGCCTGGTTCGCCTCCATACTTTACATCTTCGACCACCTGTTTTTCGCCATGGCGATTGCGCTCAAGAGTTATCTGAAGAAGATCGCCGACCCCAGGGACATGGCCGCGACTGCCGGCGTGTCATTCTCGATCAATCACATCGCCGCGGTGATTCTGCCGTTTGCACTGGGCATGGTGTGGATTATTTCACCGGCGATGGTATTTCTCGTCGGTGCCGGTTTTGCCGTGGTGTCGCTGCTGTTGTCGCAACTGATTCCCGCGGCACCGGAGCGTGGCATGGAAACCGTTTTCAGGCCGGCCAGGGAGCCGGCCTGAGATTAGCGCCTGGTCAGCTCGCCGGGAACTGGCAGCCTGGCGTTGACGCCGACAGTTCACTCTCGCCAGCGGACATTTCTATTTCGATACCTTCAAACAGGGGTGTGCTCAGGTAGCGCTCACCGGTATCCGGCAGCATCGCCAGAATATTGGAACCCGCGGGCGCCGATTCGGCGATCTCCAGTGCTGCCGCCAACGTCGCGCCGGCACTGATGCCGACAAAGATGCCTTCCCGTCGCGCCAGGTTGCGTGAACACTCCATTGCGCGCGGATTGGTAACTGTCAGGATATGATCGGCATTTTTTGCATCGACCGAGTCGCCGGCGAGCTTGGGAATAAAATCGGGAGTCCAGCCCTGCATCGGGTGTGGACTGAAACTGGGATGACTTTCCGCGGCTGAGCCGTCGTCGTTGCGTTTCTGCTCGATACCGTCTTTCAACAGCGGGGCTGCCTCGGGTTCGCAGACGACGATTTTGGTACCGGGACTTTTCTCCCGAAGCACTCGCGATACTCCTTTCAGGGTCCCACCGGTGCCGTAACCGGTCACCCAGTAGTCGAGCGAGATGCCGTCAAAGGCATCCAGTATCTCCGGTGCTGTCGTCTTTGAGTGCATGTTGGCATTGGCTTCGTTTTCGAACTGGCGCGTCATGAACCAGCCGTGTTTTTCGGCGAGCTCGCGTGCTTTCTGCACCATGCCGCTACCTTTTAGCGGCGCCGGTGTCAGCACCACCTGCGCACCCAGGAAGCGCATCAGCTTACGCCGCTCGATGCTGAAGCTCTCGGCCATGGTGACTACCAGTGGATAACCCTTTTGTGCGCAGACCATTGCGAGCCCGATGCCGGTGTTGCCGCTGGTGGCCTCGACCACGGTCTGCCCTGGCTTCAGCGCACCGGATTTTTCGGCATCTTCGATAATACCCAGCGCAAGCCGGTCCTTGACCGAACTCATCGGGTTGAAGGATTCGATTTTCACATACAGATTGACATGGGCCGGGCCCAGCTTGTTGATCTTGACGATCGGTGTATTGCCGATGGTGCCGAGAATATTGTCGTGGATCTTCATGATATGCCCCGTCTATTTTATGGTTCTACTTATTATGCAAATTCGCCCGCCGAATGCCATTCCAATCTGACAATTCGCGTCTGCCTTATTGCGCGGTGTCCACCGCGCAGCGATTGCGCAGCAGGCCAAGGCCCTCGATCTCGACCTCGACCAGGTCGCCATCTTCGAGCCACAGCGGCGGTTTGTGGAAGGCGCCGACGCCGGGCGGGGTTCCGGTGATGATCACGTCGCCGGGTTGCAGGGTGAACGCCGCGCTCAAGTATTCGATCAGTTGCGGAATGCGGTGAATGATCTCGCCGGTGTTTGAATTCTGTCGCAATTCCCCGTTGACGCGGCACTGGATCGATAATGCATGCGGATCCGGTATTTCGTCGGCGCTGACCAGGTAAGGCCCGAGCGGGCAGAAGCTGTCCAGGCATTTACCGCGCAACCACTGGTCGCCCTTCCTGAATTGCAGGTCGCGCGCGCTGACGTCATTACAGTTCAGGTAGCCGGCAATGTAATCATACGCATCGGCGGCGGCGACGTTGCGTGCGGTGTTGCCGATCACCACGGCCAGTTCAGCTTCGTAGTCCACCTGTTGTGTCAGTTGTGACGACCACCGAATATCCTCGCCGCTGGCGATGATGGACGAGGGATACTTGCAGAACATGGTGGCGAATTCGGGTACCTCGAATCCGCCCTCGCGCACGTGATCCATGTAGTTCAGGCCAATGGCGACGACCTTGCCCGGGTTCACGATGGGCGCCAGCAGCCTGACCGAATCGAGGGCGATATCACCCGCCTGCTCAGCCACCAGGATGCGGGCAGATGCCATTGCAGCAGCGCCCAGGCGCAGAAATTCGAGCATATCGTCGGGCAGCGCGGCGTCACTTGCCTGCTGCAGGTTGATGATGCGTTCCTGGCGCAGCACCCCGAGATGCGATTGCCCATCTGCGCTTTGATAACTCAATAATTTCACAGTGATTTCTCCTGAAGCGGTCGCCAGGCCTGGTTATCCCGGTGCCTGACTATAATGCTATGTACAGTCCTGACGCTAGCCGGTGTTGCGCAGGCCCGCGGCGATGCCGTTGATCGAACTCAACAGGGCTGCCTGCCATTGCATGCGATCGGCCTCGCTCTGGCTTTCATCGCGATACTTACGCAGCAAGTCGATTTGCAGATAAGCCAGCGGGTCGAGGTAGGGGTCGCGTCGCGTCAGTGACAGTTTGAGTAACGAATCCTTCGCCAGCAGATTCTTGCTGCCAGCTACCTGCAGCACGCCTTCGATACTGCGCCTGTTCTCTTCGCGCAACAGTTTGAAGATACCGTCGGCCAGTTTGCGATTGTCGCACAGCCCGCTGTACTCGCGGGCGATGCGCATATCCGATTTGAACAATGACATTTGCAGGTTGCTGATCATCGCCGCAAAAAATGGCCAGCGCCGATTCATGCGTCGTAGCATTTTGATCCGTGCGGGGTCGCCCTTGCTCCATTGGTCGATCGCGTAGCCAACGCCGTACCAGGCGGGCATGGTGGTGCGCGACATGCTCCAGCCGAACACCCAGGGAATGGCACGCACCGAGGTCTTGGACATGTCGCCCTTGCGCCGATGCGATGGCCGCGAGCCGATATTCATCAGGCCGATTTCGCTGACCGGTGTGGTCTCGTAAAAGTACTCGAAGAATCCGGCGGTGTGGTCGGTCAACTCGCGGTAGTAGGTTTCCGAGTAATCGGCCAGCTGCTGCATTGCCGGATGGAACTCGTCGTAATTTTCGCGATCCGCCTGCAGCGTCGCCATGGTTGCCTTCATCAGGCCGGTAATCCCCATGGTCAATTCGTAAATTGCGGTTTCGGCGTTGCCGTATTTGTGAGACAGGACTTCGCCCTGCTCGGTAAACTTGATTTGCCCCTGAACGGTATTTTGCGGTTGTGACATGATGGCATCGTGTGTCGGCCCGCCACCGCGGGTGATGGTGCCACCGCGACCGTGAAAAATTCGACAGTTTATGCCATGGCGGGTACTGATCCGCACCACTTTTTGCTGGGCCTGGTAGAGGCCCCAGGCGGCACACAGAATACCGCCATCCTTGCAGGAATCTGAATACCCAAGCATCACTTCCTGCATATCACCGGACTTGCCCAGCAGCGCCTTGTACACCGGGTTCTGTAATAGCCTGTCGAGCACGCTGTCGATATGGCCAAGGTCATCGATGGTTTCAAACAGCGGGGCGATTTCGAGTTCACAAAAATAGTCGCCCTCGAACTTGCCGGCCAGACCGGTAATAAAACCGAGGTACATGACTTCCATGATATGGCTGGCATCGTGGGTCATCGAAATGACGTAACTGCCGATGCAGCGTTGGCCGATCTGCGCGCGCATTTCTCCAATCGTCGCGAATACGTCGAGCACTTCGCGACTTTCGTCGGTCAATTTGTGCGCGTCGAAATCGGGTTTGCGGCTGTCTTCTATGGCCGCCGCAAGCGTTGCCAGCCGACCGGCCTCGTCGAGCTGCAGATAGCCAGTTGTCCCATCCTGACGCAGTATCTCGGCAACCGCCTGGCTATGGCGCGTCGATTCCTGTCGCAGGTCGAGCGATACCAGGTGAAAACCGAAGGTTTCGGCGATGCGAATCGCGTCTTTCAAATCACCGTTAGCCGCGGCGAAATCGCCGTGGGAGATCAGCGAATCACGTATCGAGTAGAGATCGGCGAGGTAATCATCTGCGCTTGGGTAGGCGTGTTCGCTGTCGGGAGTTTCCTCACCGCGCAGCTGGTTGCGAACACATGCGAGGTTTTTACGCAGCCGATAATGCATGTGGTAGAGCTTGCGCCGGTAGACTTCGTCTTCGAACTGATCGCGGCGCTGGTCGAAGGCTTTTACCCCGAGCGCTTCATCCCGTTTAAGGCTGAGCAGGAATTCTTCGCTGGGTGAGAACCAGCGTGTCGACATGGTCAGTACCTGGGTAAGTCGACTGACCAGGCGCAAGTGCTCGCTGAGGATTTCTTCGGCCTGCATGCGCAATGCCGTGCGCGTCAGTTGCGCGGTCACGAAGGGATTACCGTCGCGGTCGCCGCCGATCCAGGAGCCGAACTGGATGAAGCTCGGAATGGTAACCACCGGGTTACCGTGGTCGTCTTCACCGTAAGTGTTCAGCACTGCACGCTCGAGATAGCGGTAGTCAACCTGCACGGCCTCGTACAGGCTGCGTTGAAAGTAGTGCAGCCCCATCTTGATTTCATCGATCACCGTCGGTTTGCTGGCACGCACCTCGTTGGTCAGCCACAGGGTTTCGATCTGTAGTTGCAGGGTATCGACCAGATCGTCGCGATCGAACTGGCTGAGGCGCGGATCGGTTAGCTGGTCGATGATTTTGAACACTTCGCGCTGGTGGTGCATGATAGTGCGCCGCCGCGATTCAGTTGGATGCGCGGTAAATACCGGCTTGTATAACAGGCGATTGCACATGGCCTGTAATTCGTCGACAGCAATACCCTGATCCTTGAACTCTTCCAGGGTGTGATAAAACGATCCGACCCAGGCGGCATGGCCCTGTTGCTGCACCGAGTTGCGACGCAGCCGATGCAGATAGTCTTCCTCGGCGATATTCACCAGGTTGAAGTAAAGCGTAAACGCGCGTACGACCTGGCTGATGACGGCGGGTTCGAGACCATTGATCAGCTTTATCAGGGTCTTGCGCTTCGCCTCACTGTCGCGCTTGCGTAACTGGATGAACCCGGTGCGCAGCGATTCAACCGCGTGAAATACTTCCGGCGCTTCGTGTTTCAGTAACACGTTGCCCACCAGCTTGCCGAGCAGCTTTACGCGCGAACGTAAATCCTTGTCGGATTTTTCCTGGAAGGGCGTAGCGGGAATAGACATAAACGATAACCGGGGAATGAACCAGAGCAGAGGACACGGTCAGTATATCAAAGCCAGCCAGTGCGTTTACTTAAAACTGCGGTGCGAGATCGTCATGGCGTGGTGAAATATCACCGACGGCGGTAGCATTGACACGATTGCTGGGGTATAAATTCAGCATGTTTCTATACACACCCGAATCGGTCTATCGGCTGGACCGCGCAGCGGTCGTCACCGACGCTGTTAGCGAAGTCGAATTGATGCAGCGCGCGGGTGCCCGCGTATGGCAGGCGATTGACCTGCGCTGGCCCGGTCTGTCCAGCCTGACAGTGTTCGCAGGTGCCGGCAACAACGGGGGTGATGCGTTTGTAGTCGCCCTGTGCGCGCGTACCCAGGGCGTCACGGTGCATCTGCTGGTGCAGGGGGACCTGTCACGACAGTCTGCGACCTCGCGCCATTTCCGCGATCTGTGGGAACAGGACGGAGGCAGCTGTGAAGCCTGGCAAGGACAAAGCATTGCTGGTGAAGTGATTGTCGATGGCTTGCTCGGTATCGGTCTGCGACGCGAGCTCGATGCGCACTGGCAAGACCTGGTAACGACGATCAACGCGGCGCCACAGCCCCGCGTGGCGATTGACATTCCCTCCGGCCTGCATGGCCAAAGTGGTATTGCACAGCCTGTTGCGGTGCAAGCACAGCTGACGATTACCTTTATCGGACGTAAGACCGGACAGTACCTCGCCGACGGCCCCGATTATTGTGGCGAACTGCAATTTGACGATCTCGGCGTTTCCAGCGAAGTACGCGCCAGCGTGCCCGCGGCACTCGAGGTGATCGAGTCCTGCGAGTTGCCGGCGCCGCGCAAACGTAATTCGCACAAGAACCACTATGGCAATCTGCTGATTATCGGCGGTGACCAGGGTATGAGCGGGGCAGTTGCGCTCGCGGCACAGGCTGCCCTGCGCAGTGGTGCCGGGCTGGTGACCGCGTTGGTGCATCCAGACTGCCGGCATAGTCTTGCGGCATTTGCGGAAATCATGGTGCTGGGCTGGGATGCGCTCGAGGCGAAGCTCGCCGATGCTACCGTGGTCGTCGTTGGCCCCGGCCTGGGCCGCTCCGTGGATGCGCAACACTGTCTGCAGACGCTGCGTGGTGCTCGACAACCGATGGTTATCGACGCCAGCGCTCTCGAAGCCGATTTCCTGAAATCGCTCGCCAGCCGGCAACGCGTGATAACGCCCCATCCAGGCGAAGCGGCAGCGTTATTGTCGACCAGCTCGACAGAAATCCAGGCAAATCGATTGCTGAGCTGTGAGCGCCTGCTCGATTTGTTTGGCGCGACCACGGTACTGAAAGGTTCCGGTACCATCATCGCCGGGCCTGGCGATGCGTTGCCGGCAATCAATACGCGCGGCAACCCCGGTATGGCGAGCGCGGGCATGGGTGATGTGCTCAGCGGTATCATCGCCGCATTGTTAGGGCAGGGGCTTGCGCCTTTCGCCGCGGCACGCTCGGCGGTTTATATCCATGCGCTTTGTGCCGAGCTATACAGTGTCGATAGCGACCAGACCGGGCTGATCGCAAGCGATGTTGTCGATGCTATCCCTCGCGTTATCAAGCAACTCAGGGATGCCGGATAATTTTTTTGCGAGCAATCAAGTGTTGATCCGTAATGAACAGGAAATGCGCGCTTTTGGTGCAAGATTGATCGGCGCCTGCGACCACGGTGGCGTGATTACGCTTTCGGGTGAACTCGGTACTGGCAAGACTACGCTGGTGCGCGGCGCCTTGCAGGCACAAGGGATCGACTCCGGCGTGCGCAGTCCGACCTACACTCTGCTGGAATATTATCCTTTGCGGCATCTGGCGGTCGCGCACTTTGACCTGTATCGGCTCGGCGATGGCGAGGAACTCGAGTATCTCGGCTATCGCGATTACCTGAATCCGCAGACATTGTGCCTGATCGAGTGGCCCGAACGGGCTGTTGGCTATCTGCACGCGGTGGATCTCGCGATCGATCTTGATTATGACAGCGCTGGGCGCCGTCTCGAGCTTACGGCGGGCAGTGACTGGGGACTCGAGCTATTATCGCGATTAAATGCCTCGGATTCACGATAAATCCTCACTTCCATTTTAGATATCTTCAATATCTATATAATAAATATAGAAAAAGTGTTGATTTTTTTTGATATTTTCTCTATAAATAGCCCGGAATTTAAGCAAAAATAAACGAATCATGGATCCACTGTTAATCGCCAGGCGAGCTTTCATGAAGCGGATATCCCGTTACGGGTTATCGGTAGCGCTAATGCTTGGCGCGAAACCAGCCTTTTCCAAACCGCTGACCACTTTGACCGGTATCCGTATTTCTCAATCGGCGGACGACCATACACGCGTCGTTTTTGACCTGACCGGTGAATTCGAACATGACCTTTTCACCCTGGATGACCCCTACCGCGTAGTTATCGATTTGAAGGGAACTCGCAGGAGTGAGGCTATCGACGTCAGTTCGACAACCACCAACCTGATGACTGGACTGCGTTCCGCGAGTAAAAATAATGATCGCTTGCGCGTGGTACTCGACCTGAATGGTAAGGTTCGCCCTCGCAGCTTCGCACTCAAACCCGACGGAACCGCGGGACACCGACTGGTTGTCGATCTGCACGCCACCAATTTGAGTCCCACCCCGATCAAGACCAGTGAGCAGGAACGCAGCAAGCGCAAGGATCACTTCGTGATCGCCATCGATCCCGGTCACGGTGGTCGCGATCCGGGCGCTATCGGCCATAAGGGTACCCGTGAAAAAGATATTGCGCTTGCGGTAGGTAAGAGAATGAAGACCCTGGTCAACCGCACACCGGGCTACCGGGCGATTCTGACCCGCGATGCCGACCGCTTTGTGTCGTTGCGCAATCGTGTCAAGAAAGCGCGTGAAGCCGAGGCGGATATCTTCGTGTCAGTGCACGCCGATGCCTTTCACAAGTCGACTGTCAAAGGGGCGTCTGTTTACGCCCTGTCGTTGAGTGGCGCCAGTTCGGAAGCCGCGCGCTGGGCTGCGAAAAAGGAAAACGCATCCGATCTGATCGGTGGTATCAGCCTCGATGACAAAGACGACTTGATCGCTTCCGTGTTACTCGACCTGTCACAAACTGCCACCATCCAGGACAGCCTGGAACTGGGAACGGATGTATTGTCGCAAATCAGCAAGGTTTCAAAACTGAACAACAAGACGGTTCAGCAAGCCGGATTTGCCGTATTAAAGGCACCTGACATGCCCTCGATCCTGATCGAAACCGCCTTCCTGTCAAATCCAGTGGAAGAGCAGAAACTGCGTAATCCGAAGCACCAGCAAAAGCTGGCAAAGGCCGTGTTCTCCGGTATCAAGGCACACCTCAAAAGTCGCCAGGCTTAATTTCATTTCTCGGCAATAAAGCGTTCGACCAGGGCTCGATACTGTGGAAAATCGATGATGTCGTTGTGCGCGGCGCCTTTAATTTGCTGATACTCAACTTTAGCCCGGGTAAAGCGCTGGCGCAGCGCAAGGGTGTGTTGCAGACCGATTTCGCGATCCAGTTCAGCACTTGCAATCAATACCTCGGTGGTTATGTCCGCGGCGCGAGCGGCGGAGTCGAAACGATCCTTGATCAGAAAGCGCACAGGAAATAGCGGATAAAGTTTTTGCCCGACCTCGGCGATGCTGTCGTATGGCGTCAACAGAATGAGTTGCGTGAGCGGACGATTGGCCGCCAGGTAAACCGCGACCCCGCTACCGAGGCTGCGTCCGTAGGCGCTGATGGAATGGTGTTGACCGCGGATGTGATCGTAGATTGCCAGGGCATCGGCAAATAGCGCAGCCTCGTCAGGGCTGCCCTCGCTGCTGCCGTATCCACGGTAATCAACCAGATAGACACTGTAGTCGGCGAAAACGGTTTCAAAATATTCCTGCCGGTGCGTGATCAACTCCGAATTCCCGCCAAAATAGATCAAGGCTTTTGCCTTGCCCGGGTTCAGGATCCAGCCATGCAACTTGACGCCGTCGTTGGTGAGGGTGATTTCCTCGGCCTGGAAGTCGGGATCAGGCGGAACTGGATAATAGATGAGCTTACGCTGAAACAGGTAGAGACAGGCGGCCATCAGCAGATAAATTGCGATGAGCAGCAGGATAATGGCGGTGATTTCTTTCATTGCGATTTAGCCTAATCCGCGCGCGGATTTTCTGGTATTCTCTGCGTCCAGCCAGTCTTTCAATCCATGTTACTCAAGCAGCGCCTAATGAACAAACTCGATCAACTTAAATCCATGACCCAGGTAGTCGCCGATACCGGTGATCTGGACGCCATCATTCAGTACCAGCCACAGGATGCCACTACCAATCCGTCGCTGTTACTCAAGGCCGCCGATTTGCCACGCTACCAGCCATTGCTGGACGAGGCGCAGCGCTGGGGTCGTGACCAGGGTACTCGCCCGGCCGCACGTGCCGCGGCTGCCTGCGATTATCTCGCGGTCAGCATTGGCCTGGAAATCCAGAAAAGCGTACCCGGACGCGTGTCGACTGAAGTCGATGCCCGGCTCTCGTTTGACCGCGTTGCCACTGTTGCGCGCGCCCGCCGCCTGATTGACCTGTACGAGTCTCGCGGCAGTCATCGTGACCGGGTGCTGATCAAGATTGCATCGACCTGGGAAGGCATACAGGCTGCCGGCGAACTGGAAAAAGAAGGTATTAACTGTAACCTCACCCTGTTGTTCAGTTTCGCCCAGGCGGTGGCCTGCGCCGAGGTTGGGGCCTACCTGATATCACCGTTTGTCGGCCGTATACTCGACTGGCACCTCGCCGCGAGCGGGCAGAGCAGCATCGCTGCGGAACGGGATCCTGGAGTGCTTTCGGTTACCGAGATTTACAATTACTACAAGCATTATGGTTACAAAACGGTGGTCATGGGTGCCAGCTTCCGTAATACCGGCGAAATCGAGCAACTCGCCGGCTGTGATCGCCTGACCATCAGCCCGCCGTTGATGCAGGCGCTCGCCGAAGACAATTCACGACTGCAACGCAAACTCAGTGCCGAGCACGTCGCCGATGTCGGCGCAAAACTCGCACTCGACGAAAAGACGTTCCGCTGGATGATGAACCAGGATGCAATGGCCACCGAAAAACTGGCCGAGGGAATACGGCAGTTCGCCATCGACCAGGAGAAACTGGAATCGCGCCTGGTCGCCTGAAGCGCGCATAACCCCCGGTTTTATCATCTTGCCTCAGATACATACGCTAGCATCGCACCTGGTCAACCAGATTGCTGCCGGGGAAGTAGTTGAACGGCCCGCTTCGGTGGTCAAGGAACTGGTAGAAAACAGTCTCGATGCGGGTGCCGGCGCGATCACCGTAGAGATTGAAGCCGGTGGCACGCGCATGATTCGCATCAGCGATGACGGTTGCGGTATCGAGCAGAGTGAACTCAACAGTGCACTGGCGCGCCACGCGACCAGTAAAATCAGCAGCCTCGAAGATCTCGAAAACATCGCCTCACTCGGTTTTCGTGGTGAAGCCTTGCCCAGTATTGCCTCGGTATCGAGACTGAGCCTGGCGTCCCGGGTAGTGGATGGCGAATGTGCCTGGCGTCTGCAGGCCCGCGACGACGATGTGGCCGTGCCGGATTCGCTGCCACAGGGTACCCAGGTCGAAGTGCTGGAGCTTTTTTACAACGTTCCCGCGCGCAAGAAATTCCTGCGCACCGAACAAACTGAATACAAGCATATTGAAACTCTGTTCAAGAACATGGCGCTCAGCCACCCGACCGTGGCTTTCAAACTGATACATAACCAGAAAGTCGTCTATCAACTGCCTTCTGCGCGAGGCCTTGACGATCAACGACGACGGCTGGCGCAGGTCTGTGGCAAAGAATTTGCGCAAAGTCTGGTCGAGATTGATATCGGTGACGAAGACCTGCGGCTGCAGGGCTGGGTGGCCCTGCCGACCTTTAATCGCAGCCAGGCAGACATGCAGTACTTTTTCGTCAATCAACGCGTGGTGCGCGACAAGCTCATCAATCACGCGGTGCGCCAGGCTTACCAGGATGTGCTGTTTCACGGTCGACACCCGGCCTACGTATTGTCGTTGACGATGGACGCTCGCGAACTGGACGTCAATGTTCATCCACAGAAGCACGAGGTTCGCTTCCGAAATTCACGTCGGGTGCACGATTTCCTGTTTCGTAGCCTGCACCAGGCGCTTGCCGGGGTGCACCCCGAGCAGCAAATCGAGTCACCCGGTTTCGCCATTTCACAGACCCTCGACAGGCCGCTGCCCGACCAGGGTGGCTTGAATTTCAGCCAGTTCCGCAACGGCGATCGTGGCAGCAATTTGCGTGAGCAAATGCAATCTTACGCGAGCCTGTTGAATCCGGCGGCCGATGCCGGGAACGGGGTTGCGGGTGATACGCCACAACTGCCGCCGCTCGGCTTCGCGCTGGCCCAATTGAAGGGGATATACATCCTTGCCGAGAATGCCGACGGCCTGATCGTCGTCGACATGCATGCGGCGCATGAGCGTATCGTCTACGAGCGCATGAAGCAGAATGTCGATGAGGAGAAAGTGATTACGCAGCCGTTGCTGGTGCCGCTAACCTTCAACGTTAGCCGCAGCGAAGCTGACCTGGTCGAGGAGAAAATTGAATTTTTCAGCCATCTTGGTTTCGCTGTCGAACGCCTGGGTCCCGAACAACTGCGCTTGCGCGCGGTGCCGGCGCTGCTCAAAAATGCCGACAGCGAGCAATTGTTACGCGACGTGCTGGCCGACCTGGTCGAGCACGGTCGTTCGCAGCGCGTACAGGAATTTCAAAACGAACTGTTATCGACCATGGCCTGCCATGCGGCGGTACGCGCCAATCGGCAACTCTCCATCGCGGAAATGAATGCCTTGTTGCGTGATATTGAACACACCGAGCGCAGCGGCCAATGCAATCATGGTCGACCCACCTGGAAGCAGCTCGGCCTGGAGCAACTCGACAAACTATTCCTGCGCGGACAGTAAGGTGAAGGCACCCAGGGTTATCCTGTTGATGGGGGCTACCGCTACCGGGAAAACCGAGCTTGCGCTCGCCATCAGTGAACGCTTCGAGGTCGAGATCATCAGCGTCGACTCGGCATTGATCTTCCGTGACATGAACATCGGCACCGCCAAACCCAGCGCCGAGGTGCTGTCATCGGTGCCCCATCACCTGATTGACATTATCGATCCGGCCGATGCCTGGTCGGTGTGGGCCTTTGTCGAGCAGAGTCGCAAACTGGTTGACGAGATCGCAGAGCGCGGGCGCATACCCCTGCTGGCCGGGGGCACGATGATGTATTTCCATGCCTTTGAGCAGGGTTTGAACCGATTGCCCGCCGCCGATCAAGCGCTGCGCCGACGGCTCGATCTTGAAGTTCAGCAACTGGGTCTGGCCGCCATGCACCAGCGCCTCGCAGGCGTCGATCCGGCCAGTGCCGAGCGCATCCGGGCGAGCGATGCGCAACGTATCCAGCGCGCGCTGGAAGTCTATGAATTATCAGGGATACCGCTGTCGCAGTTGCAGCAACAGCAAACGCGGGGCTACACCGGTGGAATGGAAAAAATCATTCTTGCCGCCAGTGATCGTGCTGCGCTACACCAACGCATCGAGACTCGATTTCTCGGCATGCTCGAGCAGAGTTTTATCGGCGAAGTCGAGCAGCTGCGCAAGCGATGTGACCTGAATCTGTCGCTGCCGTCGATGCGATGTGTCGGTTATCGCCAGATCTGGCAGTATCTTGACGGAGAATTGACGCGTGAGCAGATGATTGACAAGGCTGTTGCAGCGACCCGCCAGCTGGCCAAACGGCAAATTACCTGGTTGCGCAAACAATTGGATGCAAAGACCTACGATTGCTTGAAATACCGTAAAGATGCTATATTTCACCAAGTCGAAGCCGTGTTTAACCGACTTTGACGGGAATGAATCAACTGGAATGGAATCATACGCTCTGGCGCAGGCCACAGGTGCCTGTTGCGCCAGACTTAAAATAATAAATCTATGGAGTACCGATATGTCAAAGGGGCAAATGCTACAAGAACCCTATTTAAATGCTTTACGAAGAGAGCACGTGCCGGTTTCAATCTTCCTGGTAAACGGGATAAAACTGCAGGGGCAGATAGAATCTTTCGACCAGTTTGTGGTGCTGCTGAAGAATAATGTCAGCCAGATGGTCTACAAGCATGCGATTTCGACCATCGTACCGGCGCGCAATGTACACATCGACCATCCCCACGCCGAAGAAGATGAGGGTAACCGCTAAGGTTATGGTCGTTACCGGAGGACTCGTTGTTCGAATTTGAGCGGCCACGCGGGGGTGAACGAGCGCTTCTGGTCCACATCAATTTCCCTCACCAGTCGGATCAGGATGATCTGGCGGAATTCGTCGAACTGGTCGATTCTGCCGATGTTGAGCGCGTCGAGCTGATAGTTGGCAGCCGTGTGCAGGCGTCGGCAAAAACATTCATCGGTAAAGGCAAACTCGAAGAAATCGCCGCTCAGGTTGAAGCGCTTTCGATTGACGTGGTGCTGTTTAATCATTCGCTATCTCCGTCACAGGAACGCAACCTGGAAGCGGCGCTCAAATGCCGGGTGCTGGATCGCACCGGCCTGATCCTGGATATCTTTGCGCAACGCGCTCAATCCTTTGAAGGCAAGCTGCAGGTCGAGCTGGCGCAGCTCAAGCATCTGTCGACGCGACTGGTGCGCGGCTGGACCCACCTCGAACGGCAAAAGGGTGGAATCGGCCTGCGTGGGCCCGGCGAGACCCAGCTGGAGACCGATCGGCGCCTGCTCGGCAAGCGCATCAAATACCTGAACAATCGTCTCGGTAAAGTCTCGCGTCAGCGTGAACAGGGCCGCCAGGCGCGTACCAAGGCCGATATCCCGACGGTTTCGCTGGTTGGCTACACCAATGCTGGCAAGTCGACGTTGTTCAACGCACTCACCGATTCCGAGGTATACACCGCCGATCAGCTGTTTGCGACGCTTGACCCGACGCTGCGCAAGTTGCCGCTGTCCGAGCAACAGACCATCATCCTGGCGGATACGGTCGGCTTCATTCGGCACTTGCCACACGACCTGGTGGCGGCATTTCGAGCCACGCTGGTGGAAACCCGCGAGGCCGATCTGATCCTGCACGTGGTGGACAGCGCGGATGACAATCGCCAGGAGAAAATCACCGCCGTCAATCGCGTACTCGACGAAGTGGGTGCCGGCGATACAGCGCAACTCCTGGTGTATAACAAGATCGACCTTTCCGGTATCAAGCCCCGCATCGACCTCGACGACCAGGATAAACCCTGGCGAATCTGGCTGTCGGCGATAAGCCACAGCGGCTTTGAACAGCTTTACGAAGTATTGCGGCAGCGATTTTGCGAACAAACAGCGCTTTACAACCTGGTTTTGCAGGCAGGCGACGGCCAGATTCGGGCCTACTTGTTCGAAAATGGGTCCATCGAAGCCGAGAAATATCAAAATAATGGCGATATACACTTGAAACTGCGACTTACGCCCGCATTATTGAAGCGTTTGAGCCGCAGGTTTGACCTGCCTGCTGATCGTTTCGAGATAGTCGCTGGCGCGCTTGCAGGAGCTGCATGATAGCCATTACAATCCGCACTCTTTGCGTGTCCGCAAGCCACTGATCACACAACAGTATTTGGAGTTTTTAATATGCCTTGGAACGAACCAGGTAAAGACAAGGATCCCTGGGGACAGCGTAATAACGATGGCCCCCCCGATCTGGACGAGTTGTTTAAAAATTTGCGCGACAAGTTCGGCGGTTTTTTAGGCGGTGGTAAAGGCAAGATACCCAAGGTGCCCGGCGGCTCCGGTAACCTCCCCGGTATTATCGGCTTTATTGCCGTTGCCTTGCTGGTAGTCTGGTCGCTGACCGGAATCTATATTGTCGACGAAGGTTGGCGTGGTGTCGAAACCTTCTTCGGCAAGCGCACCGTGGTCACTCAGGCAGGCCCGCACTGGCACTTGCCCTATCCCATCGAGGATGTCGAGCTGATCGATGTGTCCGACATTCGTACTGCACGCAATAATTCCAAGATGTTGACCAGCGATGAAAACATCGTGGTGATGAGTATCGAAATTCAGTACAACGTCAAGGATGCGCAGGATTTTGCCTTTGAGGTGCGTGATCCGGACCTGACCCTGCAGCAAACGGCGGAAACCGCCATCCGTGAAGTGGTCGGTAACAACGACATGGATTTGATTATCACCGAGGGCCGTGCGGTGGTAGGCAGTGCGACCAAGGAAATCATGCAGCAGATACTGGACAATTACCGTACCGGCATCAATGTCGTCACCGTCAACATGGATGAGGCGCAGCCGCCCGAGGAAGTGCAGGATGCCTTTGAAGACGCCATCAAGGCGCGCGAGGACGAGCAGCGTATCATCAATGAAGCCAACGCCTACCGCAACGGCGTCGTACCGCAGGCGCGTGGTGAAGGGCAGGGTTTGCTGGAACAGGCCGAGGCTTACAAGACTCGCGTAATCAAGTCCGCCGAGGGTGAAACCAGCCGTTTCAACCAGCTGCTGGCCGAGTATCAACGCGCGCCCGAAGTTACCCGCGAGCGTATTTATCTCGACACCATCGAATCGGTGATGGCGCGTTCGCCCAAGGTGATGATCGATATACCCAATGGCAACAACCTGATGTTCCTGCCGCTCGACCAGTTGATGTCCGGTTCCAGCTCCGCCGCTAATTCGTTGCAGGGCCTGAGTGGCTCCAGCGCCGATAACAAGTCCTTGATCGACGAGTTCAAGAATAATGCAAATCGTAGCCGCAGCCGGGAGACAAGGGAATGAATAACATCAAATTTGGTTTTGTGCTGATACTGGTTATGGGCGCAGTGCTGTCGATGTCGACTTTCATCGTCCACGAACGTGAAATCGCGATCAAATTCAAACTCGGTGAGATCGTCGAGGCAGATTACGAGCCGGGCATTTATTTTCAGATTCCCTTCATCAATAACGTGCGCAAATTCGACAGCCGTATCCTCACCATGGATACACCGTCGGAGCGTTTTTTGACCGCCGAAAAGAAAAATGTCATCGTCAATTCGTTCGCCAAGTGGCGCATCGTCGATCCGAAGACCTTTTATACCGCGACCGCCGGTGATGAACGCCAGGCGATCGCGCGTATGGCGTCGATCATCAACAATGAGCTGAAAGGTCAGATCGCATCGAAAAACATGCGTGAAGTCATTTCCGGAGAACGCGCCTCGATCATGCAGCAGGTCACCGATAATGCCGGCATCAAGATCCAGGATCTCGGAATCGAGCTGATCGATGTGCGCGTGAAGAAGGTCGAATTGCCGGAAAACGTCAGTAACAATGTCTATCGGCGCATGGCTACCGAGCGGCAGACGGTCGCCAAGGAGTTCCGCTCACGCGGTGAAGAGCAGGCCAAGCAGATACGTGCCAATGCCGATCGTCAGCGTGAAGAAATCCTGGCGGAAGCCTATCGTAAATCGGAAGAGATTCGCGGTGAAGGCGACGCCACCTCCGCCAAGACCTACGCGGATTCCTACAACCAGGATCGCGAATTCTATTCGTTTTACCGCAGCATGAACGCTTACGAGGTCAGCTTCGGCAATAACCAGGACATGATTCTGCTGAGCCCCGAATCCGACTTCTTCAAGTATTTCAAAAAGTCGAAATAGCCGTTAGCAAGAATACCGAATAGTTCCACAGTGGTATACACTACGACGGGCGACAAAGTGCGCCCGTTTTTTTGTGAGAGGATTATGAATTGGGCTGATTTGTGGTCGGCGTTGGCGCTGGTATTAATCCTCGAAGGCTTGATACCTTTCGTCAGTCCCCGGGGTTATAAGAACATGGTTCAACAGATGGCGGCTATGCCCGAGAAAATGCTCAGAAATGTCGGCCTGGTGCTGATTTTTTGTGGGCTGGTTGCCCTGTTAGCCGTGCGAGGCTAGAGCGCGGTGGCGACTTCCAACAAGCGCTGGCTGCTACCCGATGGGGTGCAGGAGACGCTGCCTCCCGATGCGGCGGCGGTCGAGTCCCTGCGGCATGAAATCCTGCAGGTGTTCGAACGTTGGGGATATGACCTGGTGATGCCGGCGATGATCGAGTACATGGACTCGCTGCTCACCGGTACCGCACACTCACTGGATACGCGAACTTTCGCCCTGGTCGATCAGTTGTCGGGCAAGCAGATGGGGGTTCGCTCCGATATGACCCCCCAGGTTGCGCGTATCGATGCGCACCTGCTGGCCGATTCGGCAATGCAGCATCGCGTCGCCAGGCTGTGCTATTGCGGCCACCTGTTGCATGCGATTGGCGACGGTATCACCTCAAGCCGCACGCCTTTGCAAATTGGCGCCGAGATATTTGGCAGCGACTCGATCAGTGCCGATGTCGAAGTGCTCAGCCTGATGGTTGCCACCTTGCACAGCGTCGGCCTGTCTGGAATATCGCTCGATGTCGGCCACGTCGGCATATTCCGCAACCTGGTGAAAAATACCGCTCTCGACAATGACCAGGAAGCGCGCCTGTTCGATATGCTGCAGCGCAAGTCGATACCCGATCTGCAGCAGTACCTGCAGGAATTGCCGCTCAGTTCAGAGCTGCGCCAGCAAATCTGCCAGCTCGCGCTATTGAACGGCGACGTGTCGGTCATCGACGAGGCGCGTGAACTTTATCGCGACGCCGGTGCGGAATTGCTGGCTAGCCTCGATTACATGCACAAGGTGGTGGCGTCGCTGCAAAGCAGGTACCCGCGCACGCTGATCAACTGCGACCTCGCGGAATTACGTGGCTACAGCTACCACACCGGACTTGTTTTCGCCGCCTTTCTGCCGGGGCAGGGACGTGAAATCGCGCGCGGTGGCCGTTACAACGACGTCGGGGAAGTTTTTGGCAATGCGCGCCCGGCCACCGGTTTCAGCGCCGACCTGTTAAATTTGTACCAGCTCTGTGATCCCGGGAGCGGCACCCCGACAGGCATTCTGGCACCGGATCTGGATGATGTGGGGCTGGCGACAATGATTGAAAATTTGCGTTCTCAAGGTGAGCGCGTCGTCGTCGACTTGAGCGAGATGACGCTCAGCGCGCTGGAGCAACATTGCAATAGACATATCATCCAGGTCGATGGCGCCTGGACCGTTAAAGAGGTTTAACCGTTTTATGGCCAAGACAGTAGTAGTAATCGGTACTCAATGGGGCGATGAAGGCAAGGGCAAGATCGTCGATCTGCTCACCGATCGGGCGGATGCGGTGGTGCGTTTTCAGGGTGGGCACAATGCCGGACATACCCTGGTCATCGATGGCGTAAAGACGGTGTTGCACCTGATTCCATCCGGGGTGCTGCGCGACAATGTGCAATGCCTGATTGGCAATGGCGTGGTGTTGTCACCCGATGCGTTGCTGCATGAGCTGCATGAGCTGGAAAAGTCCGGGGTACCGGCTGGCAAGCGTATTGTGATCAGTGATGCCTGTCCGCTCATTCTCCCTTATCACATCGCACTCGATCAGGCGCGCGAAGCCGCACGCGGTAACAGGGCGATCGGTACCACGGGGCGCGGTATCGGGCCCTGCTATGAAGACAAGGCCGCGCGCCGTGGCATTCGCCTCGGCGAAATGATGCACGCGGATCATTTTGCCGAGCGCCTCGCAGAAGTGCTCGAATATCACAATTTTGCGCTCGAACATTACTTCAAGGTGGCAGCGCTCGATTATCAGAAAATGCTCGATGAGGCACTGGCGCAGGCAGAGTTGATCCGTCCCATGGTCGGCGACGTCAGCGGTATATTGCACCAGTTGCTCGAACAGGATGCATCGATCATGTTTGAAGGCGCCCAGGGCGCATTGCTGGATATTGACCACGGTACTTATCCCTACGTGACCTCGTCGACGACGACTGCCGGTGGTGCAGCCTCCGGTTCCGGTGTCGGACCGCGCGATCTCGACTACATCCTCGGTATTGTCAAAGCCTATACGACGCGAGTCGGCGCCGGGCCGTTCCCGACCGAACTCGACGATGCCTGCGGCGATCACATGGGCGCGCGTGGCCATGAGTTTGGTGCGACCACGGGCCGCAAACGGCGTTGTGGCTGGCTTGACCTGGTTGCCCTGAAACGCGCTTTGCAGATCAATTCGGTCAGTGGATTGTGCATCACCAAGCTCGACGTGCTCGATGGCCTGGAAACGATCAAACTCGCGGTGGCTTATCGTTACCAGGGTGCGGAAACGTCGACACCCCCATCGGGTGCCGAGGGTATCGCCGGCTGCGAACCGCTTTATATCGAAATGCCCGGATGGCAGGATTCTACCGTTGGGCTAAAGTCATGGGATGAATTGCCGTCTGCCGCGACCAATTATCTGCGAAAAATCGAAGAGATTTGCCAGGTGCCGATCGATATCGTTTCGACCGGACCCGAGCGCAGTGAAACCATTGTCCTGCGCCATCCGTTTTCCGGCCAGGCTTTGCATTTATAGCGGTTGTGTGCCTAAATCAGTGGGTTGACGCGATGCAGGAATGTCGATAATCAATGTTTAAAATCAAGCTGTTAATGTTAACCGTGATGCTCTTGTTAGCAGCGCGTGCCGGTGCTGCCGAGCAAATCTGGCAGGAGGTCAGCGAGCGGCAGGCTCGTAGCGTCGACAATTACCAGCGGCAATACCAGGTCGATAGTCTTGCCTTGCGTGCCACCCTGCAACGGGTCACCAGGGAAATCGGGCCGGGATCCGTACGCATCATCCGCCTGCCCATGCCCGACGGCAGTCTGGCTGATTTCGAGATATACGAATCGCCAATAATGCAGGACGAACTGGCGCAACGTTATCCCGAAATCAAAACCTATAAGGTCTATGGCATCGACGATCCGCTTGCCTCCGGCCGGCTTGACATAACACCGCAGGGCTTTCATGCGCTGTTGCATACATCCCAGGGGCGCCTGTTTATCGATCCCGACGCCGGTTCGCCGCTAGCGGACCGCTACCGGGCGCGCACCCGCAATGCCGCTCCAACATCGGGCTATTCCTGCGGCGTCGATGAACCCGAATATGCCATGCGTGCGCCACAGCAGAGCGCGGCACGCACCGCAGCGCGCGCCAGCGATACTTTTCTACAGTATCGGTTGGCCGTGGCGGCAACCGAGGAATATGTACTCCGGGTAACTGGGTCCAGGTTCGATTTCCTCGGAGCGCAGGCCAGAATAGTGACGGCGATCAACCGGGTCAATCAAATCTACGAACGTGATCTCAGCATCCGCCTTGTGCTGGTGGCGAACAATGATCAATTGATCGAAAATAATGGCAACGTCAGTTTTAGCAATGGTAATCCACCGCAAATGTTTGCCGAGAATCAAGCCTGGATCGATTCCAGGTTAGGGCCATCGGGATACGATATCGGCCACATTTTCGGTACCGGCGGAGGTGGACTGGCGTTACTTGGGTCGGTCTGTGCCAGCAATAACAAGGCCAAGGGAGTGTCGGGTATCGTCGACCCGCTGGGCGATCCGTTTTACATCGATTTCGTGGCACATGAAATCGGTCACCAGTTCAATGCCGATCACAGTTTTAATGGATTAGAAGGTAGTTGCGGGACAGGCCGAAATCAGGCAACCGCCTACGAGCCGGGCAGTGGCTCGACCATCATGGCCTATGCCGGAATCTGTGACGTCGAGGATTTACAGAGCAACAGCGATGCCACCTTTCATGCCGCCAGCATTGCGCAGATCAACAGTTTCACCGCAGCCGGGGGCAGTTGTTTCAGCGAGGTTCCCGGGTTTATCGATAATCTGAACGACCCTGTTGTCGCTGCCGTCGCCGACCGGACGATTCCCGCCAATACCGCTTTCGTGCTCGACGCTTCGGCCAGCGACGCGGATGGAAATACCCTGTCTTACCAATGGGATCAACTGGATGCCGGTTGCCCGACCAATGCGAGCAGTTTTGGCACCGATACCGGTTTCAATGGCCTGTTTCGCAGTTACCCGCCGCGCGTTGTCGCAAAACGCCATTTTCCGGCGCTGGGAACCCAGCTACAGGGTCTGTTCGACGATGCGGAAGTTATTCCCTGCAATAATCGTGACGTTAATCTGCGTTTTACCGCACGCGATGGTTTGAGTGGTCAGGATAGCGACGACGTCAAAGTCACGGTGCGGGATACCGGCGCGGTATTTGAAATCACCAACCTCGATTCGCCATTGTCACCGATCGACACCAGGACACCGATTACCGTGAACTGGCGGGTGGCCGCTACCGACCAGGCACCAATCAACTGCAGCAGTGTCAAAATCGAGCTTTTGACCATTGCGGACGATGGTAGCAGTTATTCGGTCCACCCGTTACTGACGACTGCAAACACCGGCTCGGCGGATGTAAGTATCACCCCGGTTGGTAGTTCCCACCCGCGCGCGCGCATACGCGTGCAATGTGGCAATAATATTTTTTACGATATCTCAGATGTCGATTTTGCCGTCGACGGTAGCGCATCGGGCGCAGGCACTTTCAGCGATAGCGACAACGAGCTCTTTTACAACAATAATGGTACCACCGGCCTTGCCGCGCCTGCCTGTGGCGCGGTGGTCGAGTGCAAGGTCTCTGAAATTGGCGGTCCGGGTATTGATCCGCCTGCCAACGGCGACTCGAGCGCGCTTGATTATCGCTGGTTGTTGCTGTTGACGGGATTGCTGGTGCTGGCCCATGCGCGGCGTGCGCGCCGCACCTAGATCTTGCAGTGAAGCTTGATGATCGCGTTGTACTTGAGTGCATAACTGCGTGCTTTCTGCATGAGCCGCAGGTGCTCGTCGCTACGCACCACGTCTGATATGCCCTCGATGAGTTGCACGCCACAGACTTCTTCGTATTTCAGCAGGTCTTTTTTGTCGATTCCCGGAATATTAACCGAACGCGTTGCGAGTCCCAGCAGGCGCAGATCGTTTTGCTTGACCGCCTGGTTGGCGTCGGCCTGTGGATCCGCCGCATCCAGCCACTGTAATTGCTGCACGTAAGGGTCGATCGGCTCGGCAGTGCTGGCGCAGCCGGATATCATGGCTAACAGCAATGCCACCACCGGCAGGGTTTCAAGGGATATTCTTGGGAAAAGTCGAATCAATGTTTAACCACGTCGATTGCAATTTGTTGGTGCCCAGGAGAGGACTTGAACCTCCACGACCATAAGGTCACTAGCACCTGAAGCTAGCGCGTCTACCAATTCCGCCACCTGGGCATGGCGCGGGAATATACACCACCGGTAGTGGCTCGGCAA
>JAJDOF010000018.1 GCA_022340305.1 Gammaproteobacteria bacterium | reverse complement strand
CAGCGAAATCGTGGCCGGCGCGGCGGCAGTTTAAACTTATTAAGATAGAACAGAGGATTATCAGATGAGCACAGGTAATGTCGTGGAAGTAATCGGCGCGGTCGTCGACGTAGAGTTTCCTCGAGACGCTGTACCCAAGGTTTACGACGCGCTGACGATCGCCGATGCCGGCGGTTTGACGCTCGAAGTGCAGCAGCAACTCGGTGATGGCATCGTGCGCACTATCGCCATGGGTGCTTCCGAAGGTTTGCGTCGCGGACTCGAAGTCAGCAACACCGGCTCACCGATCACCGTGCCGGTGGGTCAACAGACCCTGGGACGCATCATGGACGTGCTCGGTAATCCGATCGATCAGAAGGGCCCGATCGGCGAAGAAAAGCGTATGCCGATCCACCGCGTGCCGCCATCTTATGACGAGCAGGCAACCGCGACTGAAATCCTGGAAACCGGCATCAAGGTAATCGACCTCGTCATGCCCATCGTCAAGGGTGGCAAGATTGGTCTGTTCGGTGGTGCGGGTGTTGGTAAGACGGTAACCCTGATGGAGCTGATTCGTAACATCGCGGTCGAGCACTCCGGCTTCTCGGTATTCGCCGGTGTCGGCGAGCGTACCCGTGAAGGAAACGACTTTTACCACGAAATGACCGATGGTGGCGTTATCGACAAGGTATCGCTGGTTTACGGTCAGATGAACGAGCCTCCTGGAAACCGTCTGCGCGTGGCGCTGTCTGGACTGACCATGGCGGAGCATTTCCGTGATGAAGGCCGTGACGTATTGATGTTCGTCGATAACATCTACCGTTACACGCTGGCGGGCACCGAAGTATCGGCATTGCTCGGACGAATGCCGTCGGCGGTTGGCTACCAGCCGACCCTGGCGGAAGAAATGGGCGTACTGCAGGAGCGCATCACTTCCACCAAGACGGGTTCTATCACTTCTTTCCAGGCGGTTTACGTACCGGCGGACGATTTGACCGATCCGTCACCGGCAACCACTTTTGCGCACCTTGACGCGACCCTGGTACTGTCGCGGCAAGTTGCGGAACTGGGTATTTATCCGGCGGTTGACCCGCTCGATTCGAATTCACGGATCCTCGACCCGAACGTGGTCGGTAATGAGCATTACGACACCGCACGTGGTGTGCAGGGTCTGTTGCAGCGTTACAAGGAACTCAAGGACATCATCGCCATCCTGGGCATGGACGAACTCTCCGAAGAAGACAAGCTCGCTGTCAGTCGCGCACGCAAGATCCAGCGCTTCCTGTCGCAACCGTTCTTCGTCGCCGAGGTATTCACCGGATCTCCGGGCAAGTACGTATCTGTAAAAGACACCATTTCGAGCTTCAAGCAAATTCTGAACGGTGATATGGATCAGTACCCGGAGCAGGCTTTCTACATGGTTGGCGGCATAGAAGAAGTCGCCGAGAAAGCCAAGACACTGTAAGGTAACGTCATGGCAAACACCATCCAGGTTGATATCGTCAGTGCCGAAGAGCAGATCTACTCCGGCGAGGCGTACATGGTTTACGCACCGGCAGTGATGGGTGAGCTCGGTATCGCACCGCGCCACACACCGTTGATATCACCGTTGAAGCCGGGTGAAATTCGTCTCGATGTCGGCGACGGTAAAGAAGAGTTCTTCTTTATCTCCGGTGGCATACTCGAGGTGCAGCCGCACCTGGTAACCGTGCTTTCGGATACCGCGATTCGTGCCGACGATCTCGATGAGGCCGCTGCACTGGAAGCACAGAAACGCGCCGAAGCGGCATTGGCCGATCAAAAGTCGGATCTCGACGTGGCCAAAGCCCGGGCCGAACTCGCCGCCGCCGCGGCACAGATTGCCGCGATAAAGAAACTGCGGCGCAAGTGACAATCCGCTAAAAAAAGGGCTTCGGTCCTTTATCTTGCTCGTCATCCGCGAAAAATCGGGGACAGACCACGTTTTTAACGGGACTGGCAACCAGGTTTTTATCTTTGAGAAGCAAAAACGTGGTCTGTCCCCGATTTTGGTCGCTTTTTCATCCCCGAGTTTTTTACACGTAACGTCGTCCCCGCGTAAGCGTGGACCTTGTATCAATGGCGCCTTACCCGGTTTGCTTGCGATCTGTACGCGAATGACTCCTATTGCGCAGTAGATTACAATACTGCGTCGATTTTTGATCTAGAATCCATCCATGCCATTATCTGTTGTTATTCTCGCCGCCGGCCAGGGCACGCGTATGATGTCCTCGCGGCCCAAGGTGGTTCACGAACTTGCCGGCAAGCCGATCCTGCAGCACGTCGTCGCCAGTAGTCGCGAGCTACAGCCTGACCAGATTATCCTGGTCGTGGGCCATGGCGCTGCGCAGGTGCGCGAAGCCATGGCACAACAACCGGTCACCTTCGTCGAACAGGCACAGCAATTGGGGACAGGCCACGCGCTGCAGCAATGTCTTGATGTGATCGATACTGGTAACGATGTGCTGGTACTGGTGGGCGACGTCCCGCTGATTCGTGGCGCAACACTCGCGCAGCTGGTGAAACAACGTGGTGCTGCCGCGGTTACAGTACTCAGCTTTATCCCGCAGAATCCCCACGGTTATGGCCGTATCGTGCGCGCCGCAGATGGTGGTGTCTGCGCCATCGTCGAGCAGAAAGATACCAGCCGGGCACAGGCAGAAATCACCGAATGTAATTCCGGTATCCTGTTGCTCCGCGGCGCAGGGTTGCGCAAGCTGGTCATGGCCCTCGACAACACTAATGCTCAGGGTGAGTATTACCTGACAGACGTAGTCGCGATCGCCGCGGCGCAGGGTGAAATCGTTTCGGCGGTCGTCTGCGAGGATGCCAACGAGGTCAATGGCATCAATAATCAGCAGCAATTAGCCCAGGTCGAGACGCTTTACCGCCAACGCGCGGCAAGCGCGTTGATGGCCCAGGGCGTCAAGCTTTACGATCCGACGCGCATCGATGTGCGCGGTGAGCTGACCGTGGGCCACGATGTCGAGATCGACATAAATTGTATCTTCGAAGGCGAGGTGAGTCTCGGCGATAACGTACGTATCGGCGCCAATTGCGTGATTCGCAATACGCGTATCGACGCCGGCAGCGAAATCAAGCCGATGACGTCGATCGAGGATGCGATCATCGGTCGCAAGGTGAGCATCGGCCCGTTCGCGCGTATCCGCCCGGGTACCGAATGCGCAGATGAGGTCAGGATCGGGAACTTCGTCGAAACCAAGCAGGCGCGCATCGGCCAGGGCAGTAAAGTGAATCACCTGAGCTACATCGGTGATACCGAGATGGGCAGCGGCGTTAACATCGGCGCGGGTACCATTACCTGTAATTATGACGGCGCCAACAAGTTCAAGACGATTATTGAAGATGGGGTATTCGTGGGTTCGGATACGCAGTTAGTGGCCCCCGTGCGGGTGGCGCGCAATGCGACTATCGGGGCTGGCTCGACTATCACCAAAGATGTAGCAGCCGACAGGCTTACCCTGTCGCGCGCGAAACAGGTTACCATTGACGGCTGGTCAAGACCGAAAAAACAAACCGGGGAAACGTAATCCATGTGTGGAATAGTCGGCGCGCTGGCGCAACGTGACGTAAGTTCGATACTGCTCGAAGGATTATATCGGCTCGAGTACCGGGGTTATGATTCAGCAGGCATGGCACTGATCCAGGACCACAAGCTGGAACGGTTCCGCGCCCTTGGCAAGGTAAAGGAGTTGGAAGCCAAAATGCCGAAGGAGCAACCCGGGCACATCGGCATCGCGCACACACGCTGGGCGACACACGGCGCCCCTTCCGAAACCAACGCGCATCCGCATTTCTCCAGTGATCGCATTGCCGTGGTGCACAACGGCATCATCGAGAACTACAAAGCTATTCGCGAGCGCCTGCTGCAGGCGGGTTACGAATTCAGCTCGGAAACCGACAGCGAGGTGGTCGCCCATTTAATCGATAGTCATTACCAGGGCGATTTATTTGCCGCGGTGAAGAAGTCGGTCGATGAGCTTGAAGGAGCGTTTGCACTCGGCATTATCGCGACCGACGATCCGCATACCCTGGTGGCCTGTCGGCGCGGCAATCCACTCGTCGTCGGTATCGGCATCAAGGAGAACTTTGTCGCCTCCGACGTATCTGCGCTGTTACCGGTCACCAATCGCTTCGTCTATCTCGATGAAGGCGACTACGTGGTGTTGCACCATCACAACTACCAGGTCCACGATGCCACGGGCAAGCGCAAAACCCCGGAAATCAAGGTCAGCGAACAGAACAGTAATTCTGCCAGCAAGGGCAACTACCGCCATTACATGCTGAAAGAAATCCATGAACAGGGCCAGGCCATCGCCGAGTGCCTGGAAGGGCGCGTCAGTGACCGCGCTGTGCTCGAGGCGATTTTCGGTTACGAGTCCGACGCCATTTTTGCCAGGGTCGAAAACATCCAGATCATCGCCTGCGGCACCAGTTACCACGCCGGTCTGGTGGCGCGTTACTGGATCGAGGGCCTGCTCGACATTCCCTGCCAGGTCGAGGTGGCGAGCGAATTTCGCTACCGTAAAGTGGTAGTGCCGCAAAACACCCTGTTTGTCACCTTGTCGCAGTCCGGCGAAACTGCCGATACCCTGTCTGCGTTGCGCAGCCTGAAATCGCCGAATTATTGTGGATCATTAAGCATTTGCAACGCCCCCGAATCCTCGCTGGTGCGCGAATCCAACCTGGTGATGATGACCCGCGCAGGCCCTGAAATCGGCGTCGCTTCGACCAAGGCCTTCACTACCCAGCTGGTAGCCATGCTGATGCTGGTGGTGTCACTCGGTAAAAAGCAGCAGCGCCTCGATGATGAAACGATCGCCGGCATAGTCCGCGAACTCAATGCCTTGCCGGGGCAGGTGGAAAAGCTGTTGAAGCTGGATTCGCAGATCGAGGTCATCGCCGAAGATTTTGTCGACAAGCAGCACGCGCTGTTTCTGGGTCGTGGCGAGCATCATCCGATCGCGATGGAAGGTGCGCTCAAGCTCAAGGAAATTTCCTATATTCACGCCGAGGCTTACCCGGCCGGCGAGCTCAAGCACGGTCCGCTCGCGCTGGTGGATGCGGAGATGCCGGTTATTGTAGTGGCACCCAATGACGAGTTGCTGGAAAAGCTGCATTCCAACATGCAGGAGGTGAAGGCGCGCGGCGGCAAGCTCTACGTATTCGCCCATCGCGGCGCGCACCTGGACGCCGCAACGGATGATGTGGTGGTTGAAATGGACTGCGACACCCGCTGGGTAACCCCAATACTGTCGACCATCCCGCTGCAGCTGTTCAGTTACCACGTTGCCGTTTTGCGCGGTACCGATGTCGACCAGCCGCGCAACCTCGCCAAGTCGGTGACCGTTGAATAGCCGAGGGACATGGGCCGGCTGCAAACAAAGGGTAACACTATGAAACTGCAAGGTATTAATCATCTCGCTTTTATTACCGACGACATGGTGACCACGATTCGCTTTTACCGTGACCTGCTGGGGTTGAAACTCAGTGCCGGCATCGGTCACGATGGTTATCGGCACTATTTTTTCCAGTTTCCCGACGGCGCCACGCATGTCGCCTTTTTCGAATACGCTGGTGCCACGGTGATGAATCGTAAGTTCCCCGGGAACCGCACCAGTCTCCCGCTGGGCTTCGATCACGTATCGTTCACGGTGAACTCGAGGGAGGACTTGTTCGCGCTCAAGGATCGGCTCGAGGCAGCGGATATCGAAGTCGAGGGCGCAATCGACCACGGAATATTCTGGTCGGTATATTTTTACGATCCGCACAACAACATCCCGCTGGAAGCGACCTGGCAGTTCATGGACATCGAACAATACCCGGCGATCAGCGAAGACGACCCACTGGAAATCGTGGCGGAAGGCGCCGACCCCCAGCCCGGTCACTGGCCGGTCGTTGAGCGCGTGACACCACAGGCTGAAATGTGCGCCGAGGGAGGCAACGGGCACCCGATGCGCCAGCATTTTATCAAAAACGGTCTCGCCAGATTCTCCGCAGGCGTTTCCGCCGAGTTCCAGCGGTCGCTGCAAAGCGACGTCGAGGACTGAAAAAAACTCAGTTGTTCGGGCGCGTCATCTTGAAGATGTTATCGACCGCGGTGTACTCCTGGTAACCAAGCCGCGCCAGCGGCTTGATTTTGTCGAGATCGATCAGACCATCGCTTAACACTTCGTCACGGATGTGGACGCCCAGCACCTTGCCGAGGATGGTGTGATTGATGCTGTTCTCGAGCGTACAGGGCAGTACAATTTCCTGGAAGAACTCACACTCCAGGTGAATCGGTGCCTCGGCCACGCGTGGTGGTTTGACCAGTGCCGAGGGTTCGGCGGTCAAACCGGCCATTTCGAGTTCGCTGATACCGTGATCGAAAGGAGCCGTGGTGGTATTCATCGCGTCCTTGAGTGCAAGCGGCACCATGTTGATGACGAATTCGCCGCCTGTCTTGATATTGTGCAGCGTGTCTTTTTCGCCTCCGTGCTGGTGATAGCCGGTGAAGGCGATCATCACGATCGGTGGATCGCTGGCCAGGGCGTTGAAATAACTGAACGGTGCCAGGTTGATCGCACCATTGGGGTGAATCGACGTCACCCAGGCGATCGGCCGCGGCACAATGCAGCTCTTGAAGGGGTCGTGGGGCAATCCGTGGGGTTCGCTGGTTTTGTAAAACACCGGTATCTCGTTGCTGGGCAAAGACTGCAAACTAACACCGATCCGATCTGCGCGTAAACATTTTTAAGCTGACTGTTTCACGGCGACAGTACAACAGCAACAGATCGCACAAGCCTGCTGTCGACTGCCGACAGCCCCCGGGGGCGCACGAGTAGCAGGCAATAACTGCGCACAGCAACCACAGTGATGACGGAATAGACCTGTCGCGCCTGCGCACCAGGATTTTGACTGAGCTGATTGCGGAATACATCACGTAGCACAAAAAAAACCCCGCGAGAGCGGGGCAAGGAGACGAGCAGCTAACTTTGGTTTTGAACTGGGAAAGGCTATTGGTATATCGACTCGGCGGCCTCGCTGACGATCTTGTGAATTTTTGCAGTGGGATGAATGCCGTCCCAGAACAGGTATTTGTTTGGTTTGCTGCAATAGCTGTAGGCTTTGGGTGATCCGTCTGCTGCAGGCGAAAAGATCAGACAGGGCAATTGTGCGTTGTTGATGCCAAACGACCGCGGATCTTCGACAATCGAATTTATCAGCGAGAACAGATCGAGATGGTTAATCGATATTCCAGGCAGTGAGGTAACTGTGCTAACACCTGCAGCCAGCCCATCGTTGTAGGATCCGGATATCATGTTTGCGATAAAGGCCGGTTGCGAGCCCAGACCCTGAATTGCCGGTGTGAGCGCAAGATTAGGGGCATTTACGACCAGGAAGTGGTTCGCGCCATTGCCGTTGTTGTACAGTTTCTCGATTAGCTCGATGTTAGCCGTAACGGCTGCCTGAATGATGAGCCCGGCCTGCTGACTTGCCTCGTTAAAGATAGTCGGATCGTGCGGATTCGAGCCGATAACCTGGAAGAATTTTTCAATCGCATCGCGGATGTCGTTCCCGCCAAACTGAATCACGTAGAGTGCTGCGGGATCGATCCTGTCGTGGTAGTCCTGCAGAAAAAGCGCCAGCTGCGCGTGGCTGGACGGCGCTGCGCCTTCGCTATTTCGCGCCCGCGCACCGCCATAGGCGTAGTTGCCGTTGGTACCCTGGGCAAACAGCGCCGCCTGTCCGGAGCGCTTCAGCTCCAGGTGACGCGCAAACCATTGCGCCCAGGTCTTGCCGTTGCTGAACTGGTAGCCGTCGATGTCGTAGGGTCTTGACGGGATGATATCGTAGGGTGGCTGTGCTGTTTCCCCGGTGATTGCGAAAATATTACCTGCATCGGACAGGCTGTCACCAAAGAAGAAGATACGTTCGAAGGCGTCGACGCCGGCCCATGTTTTTGCGTGAAAACCGAGTGACAGGATCGCCAGGCAGGCGGCGATAAGGCTATGGCTTAGAAAACGTGATTTCATGTTATTCCCCTCATTTCTTTAGTTGGTAAACTGCCGGGGTCTGCATCTTGCGACCGGGTATTTGGACTGGTATCGGCAGTGCTGATGGCAGAGGGTAAGCCAAAGGTTTCAAATCGCAACTTTAAGGTTAAAAGTACCAGTGCGCGATACTCGGGGCAACTTGTGACGGTACCGGTTCAAAAAGAAACCCGCCGAAGCGGGTAACACAGCAGAAGTGCTGCCAGCGACCCCGGCGGGTCACTCGAGGGGAGTGTCAATCCGGCGCGATCAGCCGCTCGAGCTGATCGCGCCGGCGCTTTCAAGAGTGCAGCTTGCCACCGTTAAATTCGCTTTGGCGGCAGCGGTCACAATTTTACCTGCTGGATGTATTCCGGGATCTTGGTCGCATCGATCAACGTGTTCCAGCTGCGCGCGCCGGAGGCCGTCGCGCGCTGATGCCATTGCTCGAGGCGCGTGCGATAGACTTCCGGATTGACGCTGTCCTTGTTGAGCTTGATGATGTTCATCGCAACGATATCGATACCGTCAAACTCGTCGTCGGCAAACTTGCGCACCACACCCTTCGGTAATTCCTCGTTCATGTCGCTGAACACGAACATGACCTTGGTGCCGGACTGGGCCGCCTTGAGGTAGTCGGAGCACAGCATCAAGGCACCGCTGATATCAGTCAGGTTCGAGCGTGCCCGACCCTTGCCGAAATCGTCGAGCTTGCGCGCAACCGCCAGCTTCTGGCTATTCGCCCTGGTGGGCCGGTAGTCAAGAGTCAGCTTGGTGACCAGGTTATCTTCAGAGTAACTGTTGCTGTCGATCTTGACGAAGAAGAGGCTGTCACCAGGGATCATCTGCGGCACGATGCCAGCCTTGACCGTGTTGACCACGCTCAACTTCTCAGCGGCGTAGGTGCCGGAAATATCGATTAGCGAGCAGTACGAAGTTTCATATTGCTTGCTGTCGGTGCAGCCCGCGACCGCGGTCGCGAGTGTTACCGCCAGCACAGCATTCTTGATTATTGTTTGCATCTCGTTCTCCATGATTAAGTGGCGCTGACGCTTTTGCCGCCAACCCCGTCGTCTGCCTTGCCGTTGAACAGATTCGCGACCTGCACCGGGATGATGATGTAGATTTCAAACAGGTGCATAAAGACTTTGAACAATCCTTCGATCAGGTAAGCGATCACGGTAGCCAGGTGGCACAGCAGTGTGATCAGTATCGTGTAGGCTCGCGCAAAAGCATGTTGGCTGGCTTCGATGAACATCTCCAGTGGTATCGCGATAACCGCCAGGATCCACGGCAGTACGAAGCCGAGCAGTGCCTGCCCGATCAGCGTGATATGGGAATTGACATTATCTGCGATGGCAGTTGCATTACCCGCGAGGCTGATATCGAGCGCGGTGCTGGCTTCGGCCAGATCTTCACGCAGCACGGCGAGGGAAGCTTCGACCGTTGACAGGAAAAGCAGGCCGAGGAGGCAGCCGAACAGGATAATCTTGCGTTTACCGCGGGTCATATTGGATATCTGTGGAAAGGTATTGGTGACCCCTATGGCTTCGAACATGAAAATACCCATCACCAGCTCCAGCGAAACGATGACCAGCGCAGATACTTCGGAGACCTGCATGCCGGCCACGCGCACCCCGGCGGGGACCAACTCTGACATCGGCAACGCGATCAGGTTGAAGTTGATGAACGCGCCGACCAGGCCAACAGCGATGACGATCAGCGAGATGATGAACAACTTGGTAACCTTGGATGACAGCATATCGACCGACTCCGGCTCAGCGGCAGAAATCTTTTCGTAGCGCGACATGTACTTCTCGATGTTCTTGCTGTTTTCCATGACCTTGTCGACTTTGCCGTTGATCTCCTTGCCGAGTTTTTCGACACGCTTCCAGACCGGCGCCATAGAGCTGAGGATTTTGTGTCGCTTGGAGGTGGATTCGCGAAACTCGGACAGGGCTTTTTTCTCGCCCTCGACCGCTGATTTGTGCATTTCGGACAGCATTTTTTCGATAATCCGATCATTCGACGGACTCTGTGCCCGGCCGATACTGTCAATGACTTCGCTCCAGCCGGGAGCTTGCGGCGTGACCTGGCCACAGTCGTCGTAATCGCTCTCCAACTGGCTGATGCGGTCGGCCAGCTTGAGTTGCAGTTTTGGATAATCGGCCAGGGTCTTGGTATTGGCCATGTCGATCTTGGAAAACTCTTGCAGGATTTCGCCCTGGATCTTGGCGACGCCGGACTCGAGCAGTACCTTGCGATCCTTCTCGCGCATGGCATGGGCGGTTTGCTTCATCCATTCCGCGAGTTTGCGTAAACCGCCCGCCGTAGCGTCGGAACAGGCTTCCAGCATTTTGTGTACAGGCTCCCTGGCCAGAAACAGGAAAGCCATGCTCGCGATAATCCAGACCGCGATCGAAACACCGGGCATTTCCGGCAAAAAGTAAAGGCTGTTCATAATAATTACTCCTTAGTTAGTTCTAGAATTTAACAAAATTGATGCTGTTTCGGGTGATGCGAGACGCTTTGACGTCGCGGCCGCAGCCGTGTCGCAATTTGCAGATGAACGCGCTTTGCCCGAATTCGGGCCCGAATCGGCAGGCGTAAAAGCTGTTGCGCCAGCCGAATTTGGCTAAGGTGACGATCTCCGTACAAAGCCTGAGAAGTTCAATAAGCATCTGAATTACCGTGAATCTATGAAACATGGATAGAATTTAGGCAGGCGCTGTGAAAAATCGGTGAAAAACCGTGAATACAGGCTAAAATTTTCTGCAAATTCCTGTTTTATTTAGAAATATCTGATTTTCACGGGGGTGTTTTCGAGTTCCAGAAACGCTCCCAGGTGGGCGATTCCAATGGATAGAATGCAAGTGTTGACGGACTGATGGCAGCGATATTCTGGGTCGAGGATCAAACTCACTGGATCAAAAAGTTTTCCGCTGTGCTCGAGACGGAAGACTTTGACGGTAAGCCAAACACGCTCGCGATTTATCATTTTGCCGAGGCCGCGCGGCAGAAGATCGCGTTGCTTGAAAAGGATTCGCCACCGGACGTTGCGCTGCTGGATGCGCGGATGAACGGCAATGACCAGGCGGGTTTTACCGTATCCAATGCGCTGCGCAAGAAGTGGCCACAGTTGCCGATTATTTACCTGTCCGAACATGCCGGCACCGATATCGAGCGCGCGGCACTGGAGCAGTTCGCGGCCGCCGATTTTATCGCCAAACATCAAAATAACGTCGAACAGGTATTGTGCTGGCGAATCCGTGCGGTGTTGCGGCAAGTGTCCATCGATAGCGATCTTTCGACCACGCTCAACGTGATCACTAGCGGCGAACTGAGCATCGACCTGACGAGCTGGAATGTTTACTGGAAGGGACAGCGTCTGATGAATCCTGGCAACGCGCGCCGCCCCCTGGCACCGACACCACGCAAGCTTTTGCGCGAGCTTGTGGAATCCTCGCCACGCCCGCTCACCGCGGGACAGATCGCTGAACGTCTCGATAGCGATGTCGATAAATTTTCCTACGCCAGTTATCGCCAGCACATCAAGACCTTGCGCCGTGCCTTCGCGGTAGTCGACAAGGACTTTGGAGACCTGTGTAACCGCGGCGAGGGTATTGTGACCTTTGGCGACGAGGGCGCCTACTGTTGGGTACCCGTGGGCGCGGCAAAATGAATCCGGTGCGTCTGCCCTATCCCTGGCTTAGTACCCTGGGCGCCGTTTTTATCATCAGTTGGCAATTCGTAATGATTCACCCCGGGATTATTGACGGCAATCCGTTGATGGGGCAATTGTTGCGCCAGGATTACCTGCTGCTTGGCACGCTCGGTTTGCTGGCGCTGGTGTTCTATGACGTGCGCAGGTTTATCAGGGCAAACTCGCGTTACCGGCATCAATCTCAACAATATCGCAGTCAGATAGGTGAGTTGCTTGATACCAAACGCGAACTCGGGACGCGTGCGCGCACCTACTCCGATCATGCCGACAAGCTGAAAATGTTTATCAGTGAACGCCTGCTGGAATACATCGAGTACGATGAGAAATTTCTGCATTTCAAGAACATTGCCTCCGAGGTCCGCCACAATGGCGTGATCAGCTATGATCGCGCGCAAACCGCGCTCAAGCAGGCACAGCAGATCTGTGCCGAGGGCGAGCAACAAACCTATCGAGAGGCCGCGGATGCCCTGCTCTACTTGTGGGATTTGCTCGACCTGTCGACCACTGACAACATCGCGCTACACGTCGCCAATCGCATATACGATAGTGAAGAACACTATTTTCAGGCGCAGCTGAATCCTGCGGAAGCCGGTTCGGCGCCTTTTCAGCCTACTTTCCTGATGAGTCATGCGCTGCGCCGTGCGCTGTTACCGATCGTCGCGAACCCTGATGGGCTCGGTCTGAATCAGAACTGGCCGATGGCCGGCGAATATGAGGCCGAACAGTTCAAGATTCTGTTGCGCAACGACAGTGAAATGGTGGGGAACGAAAACCACATGGTTTTGCTGATCGAGAATCTGATTAACAACGCTCTGTTTTATGCACGTCAGAAAGCGAAGCGTCAACGCCACAACCCCGTTGCAATCAGCCTGGCCCAGGACGCTGGCGAAGGAGTACTCAGGGTTTACAATCGCGGCCCCCATATTGCTGCGGACGAACGCGAAAAAATCTACCAGCTCGGATTTTCGTCGCGGCGGATTCGGGAGCATCATGGCAAGGGCCTGGGATTGTACTTTGTGCATGAAATCACCCGTGGTTTCGAAGGTAATATTGATTTTGACAATATCGAAAACCGCAGCGACCTGGTGTCGATGAGTATCAAGCTGACGAATGGTGAACTGCTGCGGCAGCAGATCAGTATCGTCGATATCGAGGGCGAACCGATGTGCCAGTTGCTCGAGGCAGGTGAGCAGGTCAGCAAGCGTCACGAATGGTTTTACGATGCGCCGATAGCGAGTATTGAAATCAGCTCGGAAGCGGACGGCAAGCCGCAGTTAATCGCCGGCCTTGCGCGCGACGAAGACATTCGCTACATCGATAATGGTGACCCGATGCGGGCGCACTGGATGCTCGAAATCAAAAATCGCAAGCGCTCCGCCAGGCTGCGCCTGGTACCGCTGGATGTGCGTGGGGTCGAGTTTGTACTGCGCTTTGCGGTGGCGTCTTCAAGACTCGACCATCAGGACTAGCCTGGATAACCCATAAAACAGGTGATGACATATCGAGGCTGGATAATCACCTTCACTGGGCAGATAATCGTTTGCCATGAATGACTCCATCTACTGGTCCGCGAGCGCCATGGCGCATGCGCTGCGCAAGCGCGAACTGTCTGCGCGCGAAATAGTCGACGCCTGCCTCGCGCGCATCGACGCCGTTAACCCGTCCCTAAACGCGGTGGTGCAGCTGGTCGCGGAGCGTGCGCGTAGCGAAGCCGATGCGCTGGACAAGCTCGCCGCCGGTGGCGATTTCAAGGGCCCATTGCACGGGGTTCCCATCACCATCAAAGATTCACTCGATACTGCCGGCATTGTTTCGACCGGCGGTACGCAAGGACGCCGTGATTTCGTGCCGCAACAGGATGCACCGGTGGTGGCGCGTTTACGTGCTGCTGGTGCCGTATTGCTCGGTAAAACCAATACCCCGGAACTGACCTTGAGCGCCGAAACCGATAACCTGATCTACGGGCGCAGCAACAATCCCTATGACCTCGCCCGCAGCCCAGGCGGCAGCAGCGGTGGCTCGGCGGCGATTATCGCCAGCGGCGGTTCGGCACTGGAACTCGGCTCGGATACCGGTGGCAGCATTCGCGAACCGGCCCACCTGTGCGGGATTAGCGGAATCAAGCCGACTTCGGGTCGTACGCCGCGCACTGGTCACATCGTGCCTTACGGGGGCGTATTGGATTCGCTGACGCAGATCGGACCAATGGCGCGCTACGTCGAAGACCTGGTGCTTGCCCTGCCAATCATCTGTGGCCCCGATGGGTGCGATCCGGCCGTGGTGCCGGTAGCCCCTGGCGACCCCGGTGCGATCGATACATCGCGATTGCGCGTTGCCTGGTATGCCGATAACGGCATCGTCGCGCCGGATGCCGAGATTCAACGAGTCGTAACTGCGACGGCGCAAGCCCTGCGCGCTGAGGTCGATGTGCTCGATAATCGGCTGTTGCCGGGCATGCGTGAGCTGGTTAGTCTGACCACTGAATTACGCGAATCGACTAATGCCGGTATCATCCAGCGTTTGCTAAAGCGCTACGGCACGACCCAGCCAGGGCCAGGCCTCGCCGGTTATCTAACCGAAAAATCACTGGCCTCAAGTAACCATGTTGACCCTGGGTTGCTCGAGGCCATCGATGAAGCACGCAGCCAGGCGCTCGGCTTTTTTACCGACTACGATGCGATTGTGTGCCCGGCATCGCATGCACTGGCGCGAGCACACGGTGCGTCTCATGCGGATGGTTTCGATGACTGGAGTTATGTGACTATTTACAATTTGCTGGGTTGGCCGGGCGTTTCGGTGCGTGCGGGTAGCAGCAGCGGCCTGCCGGTGGGCGTGCAGATTGTTGCCGCGCCGTGGCGTGAAGACATTGCGCTCGCATTGGCGCTGCGAATCGAGGCACTGATGGGCGGCTATCAACGGCCGCAGTAAGGCAAAGTGGTTGCGCGACTGTTGCCGGGCTACGGCTAGCCGGGGGTTATTGGGTGCCGGGAACGAGCCTGGTCAACTGTTTGCGCCAGTCCGGGGAAAATCCGCGCAACTCGCGTTCGTCAATGAGTTCGGATATGCGCATGAATTTGAATTCCACGCCCGCGGCTGGCAGGTTTTGTTGCAGAACCTCGAGAGTTTGCGCATAGGGGTGGCCGATGGCGATTGCCGAGCCCTGCTCGCGCGCGCGTTCCAGCCAGATGTCGTACTGCAACTTGATGGCTGTGCTACTGGGGTCGTTGTCGAGAAAAACATCACGCGATATGGAACTGAGGCCCGCTTCACGGGCTTGCGAGAAGGCCACACTGCGCGGCGAAGTGCGACTGTCGAGAAAATAAAATGATGGATTGTAGCTGCGTATGCTATCCATGACCGGACGCATGAAGAAATCGAATTCGGTCAGATGACTACCCATGTGGTTGTTGACGCCACGAATAAACGGCACCTGTGCCAGCAAGTTGTGCACGTTATGGGTCAACTCATTTTCGTCCATCGCCTCGTTCAGTGCGTGGGGTTCGCGCACCGCCGAGGAGCTGATCGACTGCATCGGCAGGTGCAGGATCACTTCCTTGTTCAACTGATGCGCATACAGCGCCAGTTTTGCGGAGTAACTCGCGTCTGGCAGAACCGCATAGGTGTGATCACCGACGAGTTCTATCGCGGCTTTGCCATGGTCGATGGAATAACCGAGATCGTCGATGACCAGCGATAATACCGGTCGCTGATCATCGGCAGCACTCGCTCCAGCAAAGGCGAGTAATAGAAGCAGCCAGTTGCGTAGCATATGCCCGTGGGCTAACCGGCATTCATGCTGGAAAGAATGTTCAGACCTTTCAGCAGGTTGAGCGCCTCGTAAAGCTGGAAATCGGATTCGGCCAGCGCCTCACTGTCTTTCTTCTCGTCCTCATTGGTGATGGAGTCGCCATTGGGGTTGCTCAAGCTACCGTCCAGGTCCGCCTCGGAGTAAGACGCACGCGCCTTTTCGTCAGCTGCTGACAGTTTCACCGTGCTCAGTTTGATATCGGGTTCGATACCGGTCGCCTGAATCGAACGCCCGAGCGGAGTGAAATAACGCGCCGTGGTCAGTTTTACCGCGGAGCCGTTGCGCAGTTCCTGGATGGTTTGTACCGAGCCCTTGCCGAACGACTTGGTGCCGAGGATGATCGCACGTTTGTGGTCCTGCAATGCTCCGGCAACAATCTCCGATGCGGAGGCGGAACCGCCATTGATCAGAACCACCAGTGGCGCGCCATTCAGGCTATCGCCGGGAGTGGCCAGGTAACGATGGCTGGAATCGTCGATGCGACCCTCGGTGTAAACGATCATGCCGTCCTCGATAAAGGCGTCAGACACGCCGACAGCACCGTTTAGAACACCACCGGGGTTGTTACGCAGGTCGAGAATCATCCCCTTGAGGCGCGTTTCTTTCTGTAAATCGGAAATCGCTTTGAGTAAATCGGTGGTGGTGCGCGACTGGAAATTGGTGATGCGAACATAGCCATAGCCCGGCTCCAGCATACGATTCTTGACGCTTTTGACACGAATTATCTCGCGCGTGATTTTGATGACCAAAGGCTTGGGCTCACCTTCGCGCACGATGGTCAAGTCGATGGAAGTATTCGGTTTACCGCGCATGATTTTGACGGCTTCGTTCAGGGTCATGCCCTTGACGGTTTTTTCATCGAGCTTGATGATTAAATCGCTGGCCTTGACGCCGGCACGAGCCGCCGGGGTATCGTCAATGGGTGAAATAACCTTGACGAAGCCATTTTCCATGCCGACCTCGATGCCGAGTCCACCGAATTGGCCGGTGGTGCCGATTTTCAAATCACTGAATTCGCTGGTGTTGAGAAACGCTGAGTGCGGGTCGAGACCGTTGAGCATGCCACGAATCGCATCTTCGATCAGTTTCTTTTCGTCAACCGACTCGACGTAATCGGATTTGACCTTGGAGAATACTTCGGTAAATGCCTGCAAATCCTCGAACGGGATCTGTTCGCTGTCCTTCAGCGCGTAGACGCTGTGGCCGATCGCCAGCGATAGCCCAAGCAGGGTTCCACATAAAAACCAGGTGGATGTGCGCAAATTCTTCAGCATTCTTTTCTCCGGTAAAACAGGCTGGCATATAGTCCAGATTACGTATTGTAGACCAGTTAATGTGCGATAAGTTGTAAACAGTTCAAATGTTGGCGTCGTGAAGGCCCGATTCTACGGGAAAGCGTGGCAATTTGCAGTCTCAAGCGCGGAATTTAATCAATCGGGGCGCCGGGCTTGCAGGGTATTTCCTTCAGGCCGGGATGGAGCGGCGAGGTCATCCATAATTTATCAATTTCCCGGGCCAATCCGGCTCGCTGCCGTATCCTGTCAACCGGAAGGAAAGGAATTTCCCGCCTTGCACCAGCGGGTCGGATTTTGCGGTTTTCCGTTCTTGCGAATCTCGAAATAGAGGCCCGGAGTGCTCTGTCCGCCGCTACTGCCAAGGCTGCTGATGACTTCGCCGGCATCAACCCACTCACCTGCACTCTTGAACAGCGATTCATTATGCCCGTAAAGCGACAGATAGGAATTACCGTGATCGATGATAATCAGGTTCCCGAAGCCGCGCAACCAGTCAGCAAACGCGACGCGGCCATGCGATATCGCCTTTACGTGGCTGCCACTTTCCGCCTCGATCCTGACGCCCTGCCAGCGCAGATCGGATGAAGGCTTGTGCCGGCCAAAGAGACGCCTCACCTTACCCGCGATCGGCCAGGCGAGTTTGCCCTTCAGTTTGGCGAAGGACTGCTTTGAAAACTCCCCTTCGGGTGCCTCATTGAAAATCTCCTGGATCGAGTTGATCAGGTTCTGCAGCTGCAAGGCTTCGTCTTGCAGGCGTGACAGGCTGCCGCCCTGTTCCTGCAATTGACTATCGAGTGAGGCGATGATTGTCTTGCGCTTGCCGAGGTCCTGCTTGAGCCGTTGTTGCTGTTCAGTGAGCGCCTGCTGGTCCTGTAACAGCTCGGCCTGCGCCTGGCGAATCAGTGTTTCGGTTTCGACGATCTTGTCAATACTGCTCTGCACTTCATTGATCAAGCCGACGCGGGCGTTTGAAAAATATTCGTAGTAAACCAGGTTTCGTTGCAAGGCGTCGGGTGCCTGCTGCGAAAACAACAGCTTGACCTTTTCCTGGGACCCCAGCGTAAATGCGGCATAGACCTGTTCGGCGAGATATTCGTTTTCACGGCTGAGTTTGCGTTGGTGTTCGAGACGGGTCGCGCGTAACGTTTTCAGCCTGCTTTTACGCTTCCTGATCTGTTCGCCGGTCTGCCTGATCTTGAGATTAACCTGGGAGACGTTAGCTTCTATCGATTTAAGCTGCTCGATGTATTTCGATTTGCTGTCTTCCTTGACATTAATCGCCTGTTTCAGCTTATCGATTTCTTGCAAAAGCGTCTGTAATTGCTGCTGTTTGGCGGTTTTACCGGCGCCGAGCGCCAGCGGCGCCATGATCAGGCTGCTCAGCATCAGCGCCAGCGCGAGTTTACGCAGTCTGGAAGTGGACATTGGTCTTGGGTTTATTCATAATCATCGACTAATATTATCGGTTGGTAATACAGTTACGCAAATGAAAACTGATTTTGTAGCCGGGTTTGACGGTGAAAAGCTGCTGGCACGTGCCGCCGATATCGAGATTGCCTCGCGCTCGTTGAAGGCGATGTCACATCCGCTAAGGCTGAAAATCCTGTGCACTCTTGGCAATCGCGAGGTCTGTGTGCAGGGAATTGTCGAGAACGTCGGTACTTCGCAGAGTAATATCTCGCAACATCTCGCCATTTTACGCGATAAAGGTATACTGTCGTCGCGCAAGGATGCGAACAAGGTTTTTTATCGCGTCGGCGACGAACGCACCCTGAGATTAATCGGGATGATGCAGGAAGTGTTTTGTTCTTCCGACTGAGTTCTCCTTAAACTTACTACTTTAACCATTCATTCTATCCCTCGCTATGTTGAATCAAATCTTTGAATTTGCGGTAAACCACCTTTACCTGGTGGCTGCCTTCGTGGTTTTACTCGCACTGGTTTTTTTCAATGAATTTAAAATTGCCACGCAACGATTTGCCAGTCTGTCGCCGGCCGCTGCGGTACAGTTGATGAATAGCGAGGATGTGGTGGTGCTCGATGTGCGTGAACCATCGGAAACGGCTGCAGGCAAAATAACCAAGGCGATTCAGATTCCGGCAGGCGCGGTCAAGACTCGCCTCAGCGAACTCGATAAACACAAGGATAAAACCATTCTGGTCTACTGCAAGACCGGCGCTCGTGCGGGCGGCGCCTGCAAAGAGTTGAGCCAGAATGGTTTCGCAAAGGTTTATAGTTTAAACGGCGGCCTGCAAGCCTGGCAGGAAGCTCACCTACCCATTAGCAAGAAATAATCACCATGACCGAACCTACAGCACAGCCAAAACAGTTTGCCATTCAGAAGCTATATCTGAAGGACGCCTCGTTTGAATCCCCGGATGCAGTGCAGTCCTTCAGATTCAAGAAGTGGGAACCCAAGATCGAATTGAATTTAACCAATACCCAGGCGCATATTGAAGGCGATATTTTTGAGGCTGTGCTGTGTGCTACCGCGACGATCAAGCTCGAAGAAAAAACCGCTTTTTTGATCGAAGTGCATTTCGCCGGGCTGTTTTCGATCTCCGGTTTCGACGAAACCGAACAGAAATACCTGCTCGGCAGCCAGGCCATGACCGTGTTGTTCCCCTATCTGCGCGAAGTGGTTTCTGACTTGAGTATTCGCGGTGGATTTCCGCCATTGATCCTGTCACCGGTTAATTTCGATGCCCTGTATCAACAGCACCTGCAGCAACAGGAGTCATCGTCCGAAGAGACCGAGGCAAAGCACTAGTCCGCCTGGCGCATCAGTCGGTCTCGGGCCAGGGTATCTAATTCAACGAGCAGAGAAAGCCGATGTATTCACTGGCAGAAATAGAGGTCCCGCCTGCTGCCCGCCCGAGCCCTCTCCGGGCACTGACTGGTGCAGGTACGCCTGAACCGGGTGTTCGCCGCTCGCGGCAAGGCTCAATCCATTGCTTAAGGGATGGATTTCTCTCCAGTCCGGCATTCAGACGTATCTGGCCTGTGTCCGTATGCCGTATCACAGCCTCCGGGTTACTGATGCAAAATGCGGGCTAGGTCATGACCGAATCCGTCGCAGTGCTGGGTGCCGGTTCCTGGGGGACCGCGCTTGCGATACAACTGGCGCGCAACGATTTGCGGGTCAATCTGTGGGGCCACCAGGCCGAGCACATCGAAGCGCTCGTCGAGCAACGTGAAAATTGTGAATACCTGCCTGGATTTCCGCTGGCCGCCAATATCAAGCCCCTGGTATCGTTGCAAGCGGCGATTACGGGATGCAAGTTTGTGCTCGTCGCCATTCCCAGCAAGGGCTTTCGCAGCCTTTTGCAAGCCCTCAAACCCATGCTCGCCGATGACACGGCTTTGTTCTGGGCCAGCAAAGGTTTCGAAATCGATACCGGCTTGCTGCTGCACGAAGTGGTCGAGCAGGAATTACCGGGGTACCGTTACGGCATCATTTCGGGGCCAACCTTTGCCAGCGAGGTGGCGCGCGGCTTGCCGGCGGCCATCGCCTGTGCCGGCAATCACCCGGCGACGACTGCTGCGTTTGCCGAGCTATTGCGTGGCCGCCATTTCCGTGCCTATACCTCGAGTGATATCATCGGGGTTGAACTGGGCGGCGCGCTCAAGAACGTACTCGCAATCGCGGTCGGTGTCGCCGATGGCCTGGGTTTTGGCGCGAATACCCGGGCCGCCCTGATGACACGCGGACTCTCGGAAATCATGCGCCTCGGTACCCGGCTCGGAGCCGAGCAGGAAACCATGATGGGTCTCGCCGGGCTCGGCGATATTATTCTCACCTGTACTGACAACCAGAGCCGCAATCGCCGCTTTGGCATCGCTATCGGGCAGGGTATGAGCGTGGCGCAGGCCGAAGCCGAGGTCGGGCAGACGGTCGAGGGTTTGCGCGCTGCAAAGGCCATTCATAACAAGGCTTTGCAGCTTGAGCTGGAGCTGCCAATTATTCGTGAAGTGTATCGTGTGCTCTATGAGAAAAAGAATCCACAGGATGCGGTGGCTGATCTGGAGAACCGACCGCAGGGTCAGGAATAATTCCGTGAAGTGGCCGATTAGTCTGTCGACAGGGTGAGCGCTTCGCCATGGTTGCCAGAGAGACTGAACTCAAGGACTTTCACGCGCCGCGCTAGGCAGAGCCCGACAGACGTCTAACTTCCCCTGAAGCCCTGTTGTCGCCAGGCTTCATAAACTGCAATGGCCACCGTATTTGACAGATTCAGACTTCGCGATGGCAGCGTCATGGGGATACGTAACTTATTGTCACCGGGCAGTGAGTCGAGGATGGTGGCGGGCAGGCCGCGGCTTTCCGGTCCGAACAGCAAGGCATCGTCCGGGCTGAATTCGACATCGCTGTAGGCGCGCTCGCCCTTGGTGGTAAACGCGTACAAGTTATTGAATTTACAGCTCTTTATAAATTCAGGATAGTTCGCGTAGCGACGCGTATCGGCCCATTCACGGTAGTCGAGACCGGCGCGTCTCAATTGCTTGTCATCGAGCGCAAATCCGAGCGGTTCAATCAGATGTAGCTGACACCCGGTGTTTGCCGCCAAACGCATGATATTTCCGGTATTCGGCGGAATTTCCGGTTCGAAAAGCACAATGTTCAGCATAATGCTATTTATTTTGCCTAATAACTTGAAAAGCAGATTTTATGGGTTAGTATTCCTAGCAATGACAATAAGTTATGTCATTTACCTTAAGAAGACTCTAGGATAGCAGATGATCAGATTGGCGTCTTTAGGAGTCGCGTCACGATGCGATTCGCGAACCGTCGTACCAGTTGCTTGCCGGCAACACCTGCGTCGTGTAGTCCACAAAGTTAGCTGAAACTCCGGAGTAAATGGTGAGCCTGTTTTCAACCGCGAGCAAAGAATTCCGGATCGGCGTCGACTTGCTGCGCGATGGGGTTGCGGTTTCCCAGGCTTTGGCCACAGGGAAAACTCCGGGTAGCCTGGTGCGTGCCGAATTCATCGAGGCCAATGGGCAAGCAGGCCCAGGTCGATGCGCTCAGGCAATGGGTGCGCAGTCACCGGCTGCAAAAGACGCCCTGAGACTGGTGATGTCGACCTTATCAACAGGCAACGAATGGATCGGGATTTAATGGCGCGTATTATCACAACATACCTGATTGTCGTCCTGTTGGTATCGCTGGGATTTTTCGGCGTCGGCGCACTGGCTTCTGCGCAGCAATCGATCGAGCCGATGCCGACGCCGTATGTCTCATTGCAATGAAGTGCAGGATGCGCGCACCCTGCAGGCGGCGCGCAGTGGTCCCGAGTGGGGCATATTCCAGTCGACCGTTAACGGTCTTTGTGCTGGCTCGACTGGGCTGAACAACGCGGCGTTTGCCGGTTTCAGTGTCGAGCTTCAATGTACCTCGACGACACACACTGATGTCGTTTCGACCACTGGTACGATCGTCACCTATCGATTGGTCGCAATCGCCAGCAGCGGGATTTATGGCTCGCTCGACTACGTCCAGCGCAGCCTGTTGGCTATCGTTTCCCTGGACCCTCCCTGATTAGGTCAGCTGCCGTTGCCGGACCGTGAGTGGGGCTAATTACGCCTTGTGCCAGCGCTATTAGAAAATTAAATTTCCTTTATATTTCAAATAGTTTTCATCCAAAATTAAGGTATTATTTGAGTTGTTGAGATTTAGACACTATACTTGTTTGATTAATCCCCGGGTTACTCGGAATGCCGCTGAGCGATGACCATAAACCGACACTATTACTGGTCGACGATGATGCTATTATCGCCGATAGCCTGGAGTATGTGCTCAGCGACGAATACCATATCGAACGCGCCTGTGATCGTCCTTCGAGCTTCAAGCTGATCGACGAGATGGTTGTCTCACCGACCCTGGCGCTGGTCGACCTCGGCTTGCCGCCCAATACTCACCGGCCCGATGAAGGGCTTGCCGTGATCCGCAAAATTTCACAGAAGCACCCGTCCACACGGGTACTGGTACTGTCTGGTCAGGACAACAAGAAGCACGTATTACAGGCCAAGGAAGACGGTGCGGTCGACTTTATTGCCAAACCCTGCGACATAGCCGAGATCAAGGTGCGCCTGAAGAAACAGCTTATCGCCGGGGGTGGCGTGGATGGGGGCAATGGCGATATCGAGGGTATCGTCGGCTCCAGCGAAGAGATCGAACTGTTGCGTATGCAAATACGCCAGCTCGCCGATTCACCTTACCCGGTTTTGATCGAAGGCGAATCTGGCAGTGGTAAAGAAGTGGCGGCGCGTAACCTGCATCGCTGCAGTTCGCGCAAACTACAGCCCTTCCTGACCTTGAACTGCGCCGCATTCAATGGCGAACTGCTCGAGTCGCAACTGTTTGGTCACGTCAAGGGTGCGTTTACCGGCGCTACCGAAACCAAGAAAGGATTTTTCGAGGAAGCAGGCTCAGGTAGCCTGCTACTCGATGAGATAGCTGATTTACCGCTGGACCTGCAGGCAAAGTTGTTGCGCGTGCTCGAAAATGGGGAATATTATCGGCTCGGTGAGTCTCAGCCGCGGCATGCCACTGCGCGCGTACTTGCCGCGACCAACAAGGATATTTTCGCGGCGATAAAGGAGGGGCAGTTCCGCGAAGACCTTTACCATCGCTTGAGCGTGCTTACCCTGCGCGTGCCATCGCTCGACGAGCGCAATGGTGATAAGCGCGAACTACTGGATTACTTCATGCAGCAGGTGGCGGAACAACTGGCTGGCTTCCAGCTCGATGACGATGCGCTAACGCTTTGGAATAACTACACTTTTCCAGGAAATGTGCGAGAATTGCGCAACATAATTATCAGGCTTTCCGCGAAGTATCCCGGTCAGACCATAAAATCCGATGTACTGAAGAGAGAAATGTCAGGACTGCGACAACAAATCGGCACCTCAGGTCGCGACGGCTGGCTCAATAATGCGATGCACGGCGCCAGCTTCCATCTCGACCAACTGCTCAAGTCGGTTGAGAAAGAAGCCATCGAACTGGCGCTGCGCGAGCACGACGGTAATGTCAGCAAGGCCGCGGAAATGCTCGGTATCAACCGTACCACGCTGTACGGTCGTATGGATCGCTCCGAGGACGGGTATTAAGCCATGTACGAAGAATATTTCGGCCTGGAACGACCTCCGTTCAAGATTACCCCGGACACCAGCCTGTTTTATGAGGGTGGCAAGCGTGGCGATATCCTGGCGGCACTGGTGTATGCCATTCATCGTGGTGAAGGCATCATCAAGGTGGTGGGTGAAGTGGGTAGTGGAAAAACCATGCTGTGTCGCATGTTGCAGCTCAAGCTACCGGCCACGGTAGAGATTGTTTACATTGCCAATCCCAGCGTATCCGCGCAGGACATCCTGTTCGTCATCGCCCACGAATTGTCGCTGGGCGTCGGCCGGGATGCGTCCAAGCACCAGGTGATGCGAATGCTGCAGGATTACCTGTTACAGCGGCATATGGAAAACATGCAGGTAGTTTTATTTGTCGAAGAAGCCCAGGGCATGCCGCTGGACACACTCGAGGAGATACGCCTGTTATCGAATCTCGAAACTGACGAGAACAAGCTGTTGCAAATTATCCTGTTTGGTCAGCCTGAACTGGATCAGAATCTTGCCGAGCGCTCGATTCGGCAACTGCGTGAACGCATTACCCACAACTTTGAACTGGAGCCGCTGACCCAGGATGAAATTCACAGCTACCTGAATTTCCGCATGCGCCAGGTGGGCTATACCGGCCCGGAACTGATCAGTAATAATGTGGCGAAAAAAGTCGAACAGCACTCCGAGGGGCTGTTGCGCCGCATCAACATTATCGCGGACAAGATACTGTTGTCGGCATTCGCCGAAGGCACACATAATTTAAGTTCCAAGCACGTCACCGCGGCCGTCAACGACAGTTCCTTTGCCCAGGGTGCGCCACGCAGGTCCATCAATCTCTGGTGGTGGTTAATGCCGCTGCTAGCGGTTCTGCTGGCGTTCGCAATCTATCAGACCCGCGCGCAGTGGCAGGCTTTTGCCTCGCTTGACGCGATACTGCAACCGGATTCAGCGCTGCCGACCGGTTCCGCCACACCGGCTGGACCGACCAAAAAGCCGGAATCGGCTGTTAAAAATGACAATACCGTCACAGATATTGACAGCGAGTCATTAGAAACTGACAGGCTTACAAATCCGATGCCCGCCGCTGGCGACCTCCCGGCGGCAGAGGCCCGAATAGAAATCGAGGAACCTGCTCAGATCGAGCCGCCTGTGCAGGCTGTCGAAGCTGGCGTCGATGTGGCTCAAGACGAAGAGTTGGCGGTTGATGAAAGGCAACAAATCGAATCTTTGGCGGAACAGGTCGACGACCTGGTCAGTTCAGTCGAGCGTGTCGTGCAACAGGCGCAAGTAACCGCGCAGGCCATGTCGGCCCCCGAACCGTCTGATGTGCAATCCGATTTGCAGGTGTCGTCACAGCAGACGTTGTCGGAAATGCCGCAAGACAGCGGAACTGCCAGCCTCCCCGATTACGTTCTCTGGCTCAACGAAAAGCTTGTACAGAGTCAGCAGTGGCTGGGCCAGGTAGAGAGCAACAAAATGTCGATTCAGGTTATGATGCGGAATAAGTCCGCAGCGCGAGAACTGGTCTATTATCTACGTAACGAATGGCCGCTTGATTTGTCACAGACCTATTTATACGAAGTGATTATCGATGGTCGTTCAATTTACCGGGTTTTTTATAGCGAATTTGATTCGCTGAAACAGGCCAGGGCGCAAATTGATACGCTGCCGCAATCGATCAAAGTCAATTTGCCCTATGTGCATTCGGTTTACCGTATGCGCAATGCTTTGCTATAGCAGTCTGGATACTAACTGGAATATCGCAATGAAGAAAATTGTATTGTTACTCATACTCGCCAGCATTTCCGCCTGCGCCAGTCTTATGGAGGACAGGGATGAGCGCCTGACCACTGCCTCCGACGGGCATCTGGACGAGGCAGCGGCGCCCGCCGTGGAAATGGATATACCCCCGGTGGTGCAGCAGGCCCCTATTATTGCGGCGCCGGAACCGGCAGAGCCGCTGCAGACATTCACCGTCGTCGCAACCGATTTACCGGCCAGCGAACTGTTGTTCGCGCTGGCTCGCGATGCGCGCCTGAATCTCGATATCGATCCGGCGATTGACGGGCGTGTCAGTATCAATGCGATCGATCAGACTCTGCCGCAAATTCTGAAACGTATCTCGCGCCAGGTTGCATTGCATTATTACCTTGATGGCCCGAATCTGGTGGTCGAAGTGGACAGGCCGTTTACCCGCGTTTATCGAATCGATTATCTCAACATGTCGCGCAGCACCACCTCCAGCGTGGGTATCGAAACCGCACTGGCTAGCGGCGACGAGGGTTCCAGCGGCGATTCCTCAACCACGGTGACAAACGCATCCAGCAACGATTTCTGGGAGTCGCTGGAAGCCAACCTGCAGTTGCTTGCCAATCGCAATGGTGAAACGGGTGTTATCATTTCGAACCGTGAGTCCGGCACCATATCGATAAACGCGAGCTCGGCGGCGCATCAAGACATTCAACGCTTTGTTGACCAGGTAACCCGAAGTGCGCGGCAACAGGTTCTGATCGAGGCGACGGTTGTCGAGGTCACCTTGAACGATGATTTTCAGGCCGGCGTCGACTGGTCGCGCATTGCCAATGGCGATGGCTGGAGTCTGGGACAGGACTTGCTGAGCTCCACCACGACGCTGCCGGCGCTGGCAACCGGGGGGCCGGTGGTCGAAGCCAGTTACCTGAACACCAACTCTGAGCGTGACATCACTGGCGCGATACGGGCACTCGACGCTTTTGGTGATGTGTCGGTGATGTCCAGCCCGAAAATCATGGCGCTGAATAATCAGACATCCGTACTTAAAGTGGCCGATAATCGGGTCTATTTCGAAATCGACGCCACCAGTAACACCACCACTGGTACCAACTCGGTCGTCACCCAGACCTTCAATACCACGCTCAAGACGGTACCGGTCGGATTCGTCATGAACGTGACTCCTTTTATCACCGAGAACAATGAAGTCATTCTCAACATACGCCCAACCATTACGCGGATTCTGCGCTTTGTGAACGATCCTAATCCCACCCTGGCCGCTGCCGGCGTGGTTTCGCAAATACCCGAGATCCAGGTGCGCGAGATGGAGTCTGTATTGCGCGTGTCCAGTGGCAACACCGCGGTAATTGGTGGCTTGATGCAGGATACCTCGGACTCATCGGATGCCGGGGTGCCGGGTTTGCACGACGTCAAGGGTGTCGGCGTCCTGTTCGGCACCAAGACGCGGAGTTTTAGCAAGACCGAACTGGTCATTTTCCTGCGTCCACGAGTGCTCGACAATGCGAGCCTCGATACCGGGCTACAGGATTTCAAACGGTATCTGAAACCCGAGAAATTTAACGGGGAATAGAGAAGACCCATGAGTTTACTGCTAGACGCGCTCAAGAAGGCCGCGGAGCAAAAAGCGCAAAAAAGAAAGTCGGAGGCGTCCCCGGAGCATACCCCTGACGAAACTTTGCTGGATGGTGCTGCCGATGATGCCGCGCGCCAGGCCGTGAGCGGCGATAACAGTGCGCGCCCGGCCGACGATGACGAAACCGTGTTCGATCAGTCCGAACTCGGTGCTCGCCTCGCTCGCAGCAGTGGCGAGTACGGTAGCGGTGACGAAACCAGCCTGGAGGCGCCGGATACCATCGTAACCCGGGTCAGCCACAGCCGGCCTGGCGCTAGTGCCGATGATGAAACCGGTCTCGAATTGCCGGACGCTACCAAAACGAGCCTCCCGCAAGATTTACCCGCACGTAGCGTGGGCGACGAAACGAGCCTTGATATCCCCGGGTCGGAGGAGACCGAGAGTTCAGCTGGAGACGATTTAAGGGCGCACAGACAGGCTGAAGAAGATGAAACCATCATTTTCACACCTGCAGACGCGACAGAACTCGAGATCGGATCGAGGCCGGTTATAGAAGACCAGTCGGCGCGTGAAGACGAAACCGATCTGAGCCAACTGGTCGCCGAGGATGGTTCAATCGAGGATCGCGCGTCGTCCGTCGACAATGCGGCCGCCGCGGATGAGACTGACCTCGGTCAGCCGCCGCAGGGCAGTGATACGGCGGATGGCAAGGTGGCAGCCGATGACGATGCGCTGGTCGACGAAGACCTGTCGTTGTTATTGATTGAACGCGAATCGATCAATCCCGGGTTGGCTGAGAGCACGTCATTTACCGATCCACAGACCCCGCAGGACCGGGCCCTTGCACTCGAGGCTATGGATCCTGGGGCGGAGCAAGAACTCAGCCTGGTGGACAGCACGCAAACCAGGGTTCCCGAGGACGAGGAGCAGACGGATACCGAGTCGCCAACCTTGACCAATCCCACGGCCGCGGCCCTGTATGCTGACGACACTCGCAGCGGTCAGGCTACGTCCACTACATCGCGTGCCGATTCCACCTCGACTCGTACTTATGCACCGGATAATTACGATCGCACGCTGATGCGTTTGCCGAGCGATGATGCATCAAAGATTTTTGCCGGGATGAAATCGGATTCCGACGTCGTGATGACGCCGGATTACGCCAAAAAAGTGTTCCGCAGCAAGACTTCGGCACAGCGTGTGCAGCATTACCGGCTTTATACCCTGGTCGCGGTTGTGCTCGTGCTTTCGGTCGTTTTCTATGGTTTTTTCGAGTACCAGGATCAATCCGAACAGATCGATAGCAGCCTGCGCTCGCTGAAGCGCGATCCCATGCCAGGCGTCATCAAGACCCCCCAGGCAGAGAAATCTGATTTATTTGCCGAAACCGAAGCCCTGGGGAATGCACGCACGGTCGAAATCATACAATCGGCCAACCAGTCGGCATCGAATCCCGAGGTGGAAGCCGAGGTTGCGCAAGCCGAGGTTAATGATGCAGCGCCGGTATCGCAGCCAGAGACCGCGACAGCAGAAAGCGAGCCGGCCCCGGGCGAGTCCCAACCATTACCTGTGCCAGCACAGCAGCCTCCCGCCAGGGCGGATGATACCGACCGGGTTGCCAGCCTGACCTCGTCTGCGCCGGTCGCATCCGGGACGGATGCGAATCAAAATATGAGTATCACCACCAACAGCCAGTTCCGGCAAACCGACCTCTGGTTACACGAAGCCTATGCGGCTTACCGCGCTGGTGATAACGAGCGCGCACTGTCGCTCTACAACCAGGTGCTCAAGGTTGATACGGATAATCGCAACGCCTTGCTGGCACGGGCCGCGATCCACATGCAGGAAGGCAATATCGATGCCGCGATCAGGGATTACCAGACGCTGCTGGTGGCCAATCCGAAGGATTCGATGGCGATGTCCTCGTTGCTCGCGGTGAGCACCTATTCGCCGCAGGAAACCGAATCACAGCTGAAGTTGATGATTCGTGAAGAACCCGACTCACCCTATTTGAATTTTGCCCTGGCCAACGCCTACGGCGCGCAGCAACGCTGGCAGGAAGCGCAGCGGCATTACTTCCTGGCGCTGCAGAACAACCCGAATGATCCGAATTACGCTTATAACCTGGCGGTTAGCCTGGAGCACATTGCCCAGCCGCAAAGTGCTATAAACTACTACCAGCGCGCACTCGAAAATTTCACCAATGGACTCGCGACATTCAATCGTGATGTCGTTAATCAGCGACTGGAAATTCTAGGAAAGTTATGAACGCTGAAAAAAAGCCCAAACGCTTAGGCGAGATCCTGATCGATGAAGGTGTCATCACTGAAGATCAGTTGAACATCGCGCTAACCGAACAGAAGAAAGTTCATGAGCCGCTGGGTAAATTACTGGTTAACCTGGGCTTTGCAACCGAGGCTATCATGCGTTCGGCGTTGGGCGAAGCGCTGGAGCAGGAAAGCGTCGATCTGTCACGCGTGGTGCCCGACCCGGATGCGATCAAGATGATCAATTCCGATACCGCGCGCAAGCACAAGATTATCCCGCTCAATTACGACCCGGTGCGCAGCACACTCACCATCGCGATGTCGGACACCTTCAACCTGTTCACCCTGGATCGGGTTCGAATCCAGATCGGGCAGCACATCGAATTGCTGCCGGTACTTGCCGGTGAAACCGAGATATCGAATGCGATCGATCAATTTTATGGTTACGAATTGTCGATCGACGGGATTTTGCGCGAGATCGAAACCGGCGAAGCCGACTACACCAATTACCAGGGCGACATAGAGGAATACAGCCAGCCGCTGGTGCGCCTGGTCGATGTCATGCTGTCCGATGCGGTCAAGCGTGGTGCCTCGGACCTGCACTTCGAACCCGAGGAAAGCTTTCTGCGAATTCGCTATCGCATCGATGGCGTGTTGCGGCAGATACGCAGTCTGCACAAGACTTACTGGGCCGCAATTGCGGTGCGCCTCAAGGTTATGGCCGATATGAACATCGCCGAGACCCGATCGCCGCAGGATGGACGAATTTCGCGCACCATTATCGGTCGCCAGATCGATTTTCGTGTCGCCTCGCAACCGACCATACACGGTGAGAACATCGTGCTGCGCGTGCTCGATCGTGAGAAAGGCGTCATTCCGCTGGAGAAACTGGAGCTGCCTGACGAATCGTTGCGACTGTTGAAAATCATGATGGCGCGCCCGGAAGGCATCATCCTGGTAACAGGTCCTACCGGTAGTGGTAAGACCACAACGCTTTACTCATTGCTAAACCATCTGAGCAGCGAACAGATCAATATCATGACCCTGGAGGATCCGGTTGAATACCCGTTTCCGTTGATTCGCCAGACCTCGGTCAACGAGGCGGCGGGCATGGATTTCGCCAGTGGAATCAAGTCGTTGATGCGCCAGGACCCGGACGTCATCCTGGTGGGTGAGGTGCGCGATGAAGAAACTGCCGAAATGGCGTTTCGCGCAGCGATGACCGGCCACCAGGTTTATTCCACGCTGCACACCAATTCGGCCATCGGCGCGCTGCCGCGGTTGCGCGATATCGGCATTATCCCGGAGATCATGGCGGGAAATATCATCGGGGTAGTCGCCCAGCGCCTGATTCGCAAGCTGTGCAAGTTCTGCAAGGTGGGTTACAAGCCAGGTGAGCACGAATTGCGTTTGCTGCGCAATGACAAGGGCCTGGTACCGGATAAGATCTACAAGGCCAAGGGTTGCACCAGCTGCGACAATACCGGCTATAAGGGGCGTATGGCGCTGCTTGAAATATTGAAAATGAATGCCGATCTCGATGACTTGCTGGCGCATGGTGCCACCACCAAGGAAATCAAGGAAGCGGCTTACAAGCAGGGTTTTTTTACGCTTGCCGACGATGGCATTCGACATATCATCGAGGGCGTCACCTCGGTCAAGGAAGTCGCGCGCGTCGCTGATTTGACGGAGCGCATGGACTAGCATGCCGCTCTTTCAATACAAGGCTATCGATGCCACCGGCAAATTTATTTCCGGCAGCCTCGATGCGGGTAATATCAACGATCTCGAGCTGCGCCTCGAAAAGATGGATATGGACCTGGTCACCTTCAAGCAAAAGGAACTGGGCGCGGACCTGTTCGGCCGCAACAAGATAGGGCGCCGTGATCTGATCAATTTCTCATTTTACCTGGAGCAGCTGACACGCGCCGGGGTGCCGTTGCTGGAAGGGCTTTCCGACCTGCGTGACGGTGAAGAAAATCCGACCTTTCGCGATATCGTGACCGGCGTCATCGAGGCGATCGAGGGTGGTAATTCGTTTTCGCAGGCACTGCAGTTGTACCCGAGGATTTTCGATGACGTGTTCGTCAGCCTGGTTCGGGTCGGAGAGCGCAGCGGGCGTATGAGCGAAGTGCTGGTTGATATTACCGAGACCCTGAAATGGCAGGACGAACTGCTTTCCAAGGCGCGCAAAATCATGACTTACCCGGCGGTTATCGGTACCCTGGTGCTGTCAGTCATCATGTTCATGATGATTTTTATCGTGCCCGATATTATGGACGCAATCGTTTCCCTGGGCGGTGCCATTCCGTTGGAAACCAGGGCGCTGATCGCCGTGTCCCACTTTCTGATTAACTACTGGTACATCGTCATCGCCGCGCCTTTCGCGCTTTATTTTACCCTCAACTATTTTTACCGCACCAGTAGCAAGGCGCGTTTTCGCATGGATGGCATGCTGTTGAAAATCTGGGTAATCGGCCCGGTAAACGAGAAGATCAAGATTTCACGTTTCACGCGCTATTTCGCGTTGATGTTTGCCTCCGGGATCACGGTGCTGGATGCGATCAACCTGAGCAAGAGCGTGGTCAGTAACACCGTCCTCGAAGACGGCATCGATCGCGCCTGGCAGCAAATTTCGGAAGGCAGCAGCATCAGTGAAGCGTTCAAGAATATCGGTATTTTCCCGCCACTGGTCGTACGCATGCTGCGCGTGGGCGAATCCAGTGGTCAAATGGACAAGTCACTGAAAAATGTGAGTTACTTTTTCGATCGCGACATCAACGACAGTATCGAGAAAATGGAGCCCATGCTGCAGACCGGACTGATGGCGAGCATCGGCCTGATTGTCATGTGGCTGGCGCTTTCCGTGCTGGGTCCGATATACGACACCATCAGTACGATCGAATTTTAACGGCACCGATATGAGAAGAGTCCTGTATTTCACCGGTTATAGAATGGTCGCCCAGGAATGGTCCGGCCGGCGCCTCGAAAGCAGTGTGTATTTCGAGCCCGACGAGCAGGGCCTGGACCTGTTCAGTTCTTATTTGCGCTCTTTCCGCAGCGAACCGGTACGTTTGCTGGTGGATTTGATCGAAGAAGAATTTCGCCAGATTCGGGTACCGCTACTGCGTGGATCGGATCGCAAGGCCATCCTCAGCCGTAACTTTGCCAAGTATTTTCGTACTTCGGAGTATCGCTTTGCGATTTCACAATCGGTTGAAAAGAAAAACCGCAAGGAAGAAAAATTACTGTTGATCGGGCTGACCAACCAGTATCTGTTGGAGCCCTGGATGAAAATTATCGAGGATACCCGCACGCCGCTGTCGGGCATCATCAGCCTGCCATTACTGTCCGAGGATTACGTCAAGGAGTTACGGTCGGAACACCGCGCCATCATCGTGGTGAGTCAGCAGGTTCCCAGTAACCTGCGCCAGTCGGTATTTGTCGAAGGCAAGCTGGTGCTGAGCCGCCTGGTACCGATTGCCAGCTTCTACCAGGGTGACTATGCCGCGGACGTGTTGCGTGACGTTGAATCGACGCAGCGTTACCTGATCAGTCAACGTATTGTCGAGCGTTCGGAAATGGTCGCGGTGCACATTGTCACCAATAAGAGACATCTCGAGAAATTGACCAAACGCTGTGAAAATGAAAGCAATTTTGATTTCAGGATTCACGAAATCAACGAGTTGCTGGAACGCGAAAAAATCGAGGTACCCGACGAGCAGGATTTCAGCTCTGCCCTCTATTGTTACATGGCAAGTAAGAAGATAGCCCTGAATCACTATGCCAAGCCGGGTGAGCGGCGCTATTTTCAGCACCATCGTGCCGGCCTCGCATTGCGTGCCGTGGCAGTTGCGCTGCTCACGATCGGTATGGGGATCGCTGCGACCAGCGCGGTCAAGGGCTGGCTGTACTCGGAAACGATCGCCGAAACAGCCCTGATCGAACAGAAATACAAGGCCAAGTATAATCAGCTCAGCGAAAATTTTATCGATTCGACGACCTCGACCACCAGCATGCAGCACATCGTGCAAAGCGTCGATACCATCCGCAATCAGTTTCTGCGTGATCCCGAGGAACTGATGGTGCTGATCAGCAACGACGTCAGTATTTTCCCCGATATCCGGGTCAGGAAGTTCGACTGGTTTGTGTCCAATTACTCGGATTCGGACAATCCCGGGGATGTCAGCTGGGATAAGCCGAGGAGAGGAGGTGGCAAAGTTGACCGGAATAAGCCCAAGCCCAAGCAGGGTTATTTCGAGATTGCCCAGGTCGAAGGGGAATTCCTAAATTTTGACGGTAATTTTCGCTATGTTCTGAGCGCGGTCGAAGACCTGAAAAATGCCATGGTCGAATCGGGCAAGTATTACTCGGTTGAAATCACCAAGCGTCCGCTCGATATCGAACCGGATAATAACTTGAGTGGTAATGTCAGCGCGGGTGGTGGTGGCGCTGTGGCGACCGCGGAACTCGCGTTTCGCGTCGTCCGGGAGGTGCCCAAAGGTGAATAAGATCGACTGGTTTTATCTGCGGCGCCCGTTCATCCTGTTGCTGGTGGCTATCCTGGTTGCCGTCGCCATGGCGCTGGCCGGACAGCAGTACGAGAATGCGCAGCGTGAGCAATATGAGACGGCGCTCGGTACGCTGCGCACGACCCACAAGCTGTACAGCAACATTATCAACGATATCGATTTACTGGATCAGTATCGTAATCTCTACAGCGACTACAAGGCCTCCGGCCTGGTCGGCGAAGAACGCCGCCTGAGCTGGATCGAGAGCCTCGAATCCACCAACGAGGTGCTGCGCCTGCCGATGTTGACCTATAGCCTCAACCCACAGGAAGATTTCAAGCGGCCGGGGCTCAAGGTGGATCGCGACGTGTCGGTGATGAGTTCACCGATGGACCTGAGCATCGGCATGCTGCACGAGGAAGACCTGTTCGCTTTGCTCGAAGGCCTGCGCCTGTCGATCAGCAGCCTGTTTACCGTGGACAGCTGTTCGATTATCCGGCAAGGCACGGTCGCACGCTCGCTGGATACTCGCAGAACCAATCTGCGTTCGCAATGCACCTTGCGCTGGGTGACCATCGATGCCAAGTAAGCCGCTGACCCTGTGCACCATTCTGAGCCTGCTGCTGTCGGTCCCCGCACCGCTGCTGGCAGCGGGTGATATGGCAACGCTGTTCACCACCCCGCAGGAACGCCAATTGATAAACGCCAATCGCTACAAGGGTGATGAAGTCAAACCGCCGCCGGTGAACGATGAACCCGAGCAAACAGTGATAAGGCCGCAGGCGCAGGAGGAGGTGACTGTCGAATACCGGGTTTCGGGCATCAGCCTGGCCCGCGACGGTGCCCACACGGTGTGGATTAATACCATCGCCTACGAAGATGGCGCACTGCTCGAAGACGGCAGCCGGGTAAAAGTAATTACCGGTGACGATATCCGGGTGCGCATCACCGCTCCGGATGGCAAGCAATACTTCGCCACCAGCGGTGAGACGGTCAGCGTCAGTTACCTGGCGGTGGTGGAAAATTAATCCGGTAGTTAGCCGATGAAGCCCAGTTCAACAACCAGGCCCAGGACCAGGCAGACCGGCTACGCCCTGTTATTGATGGTGGTCGCACTGATGGGTGTTGGCGGTGTCGTAATGAGCAGCTTTACCCAGGGCGCCAAGCAGGAAACCGAACACCAGCGTTATCTACATAACCAGCGTGTGCTCAACGAAGCCAAGCAGGCCCTGCTGCAGTACGCCTACAATTATCCCGTCAATAATCCACTGCGGGGCCCGGGTCGACTACCCTGCCCCGATATGAATAACGACGGCTCCCCGGATCCCTCGTTTAACTGCATATCTGGCACTGCCATGGTGGGTCGATTTCCATGGGGGGATCCGCAGATGAATTTCTACGATGCCAGGGACGCGAGCGGGGCAAGGCTGTGGTACGCGGTTTCGAAAAACTTCGCAAACACTATCTCGCCTGCAGTCGATGATGTGATCAACTCCGATACCAACGGCACCATTGCGATCGAAGACCGCTCCGGCGCGCTGTTGTATCCGGCAACATTCCCGGCGGATGTCTTCGGCGCCGGGGTGGCGGCCGTGATCTTCGCCCCGGGTGCGGCCATCGCTCGAGGCGGGGTCAAGCAGGATCGGGCCGCTGATCCAAACGATCCGACTAACTACCTCGATCTGTTCGGCACCATTGACAATGCCGATTTTGTCAACGGTACTGCCAATGGATTTGTCACCGGGCCGATTTTCAATCCGGTCGACGGCTCGCTGGCGGTCAACGACCAGATGATCGTGATCACCGCCGCCGAAGTCATCACGATGGCCGAGAAGGCGACCCTGCAGGCTTACCGGCAGGCGATCAATGACTACCTGGACAGCGTCGCCTGTAACGGTGAAACGCCCACTGGTAGTGGTACGACTGAAGTCCTTTGCCTGGCCAATGGCGGCAGTTGGGATCCGGTATATCCGTGGCTCTACAACTACGATGGCATCGAATACGACACTAGCCTGGGTCAAACGCTCGGCGATGCGATCGATAAATTGAGTCGTTATTTCCCCGCGTTTTCCAGTTTTACCGACGAAAAAAACAACAATCTCGGCATCGACCCCGACGGTATTTTCGGCAGAATCCCGTCGATTTTCGCCAATTACTTTACCGAAACCAACAGCATACCCTTTGACAGCAAACTGGAAGGCGCCCTGGAAATCGACTACGCGGGCTTGACGGTCGGCTCTACGGCCAGTGGCGATCAGGTATTCAACGATGCTGTGCAGGTTCTCGAATTCTCGACCAGCAATGTGTTGACCGAGGTCCAGTTCATTGATATCGCGGATTTCGGTAGCGAAAAGAACGGTCGACTAGCCGTCACCGTACCGTCGCTCGAAACCTTCACCGCGGTATTTTATTTCTGGGACGGCCGTTTCGGCGCAGAAACCGGGCGGTGGACGGCCTGCCCAAACGGTGGCGACGAAATCAGCGATTGCTGGCGTGACGGCTCCGGCAACCCGGACCCCGGGGGTTTCAACGGCAACCGCGAACAAATTCTGCGCGTGGAATTGTCTATTCAGTTCAATCCCGGTGATGTCTTTTTCGATGCAGACTACACCGTCGCGCCGACCATCACCGTCACCAGGGCGGCCAGCGGCACTGGCCATGCGATGATCGAAGGCGCCTTTCTGGTCAACAACATGGATACGGCCAACTTGCCGCCGATCACCGCAACCTATGAGATCGATCCCAGTTACCTCGAAGACACCGTCATCCCTCCCCATACCGAGATATTCAACGGGAGCGTTTCCGGTAATTTGGCGGTTGCCGATCTTTTGCTGGGCGGGACCTTGAAACTGGGCCTGCGTTATTTCCCGGTGCTGCCCGCATGGGCGCTCGATAATGGCTGGCACAATGCCATGCGCATGGCCTATGCCCACGAGTACGAGCCGGGTGGGACGGGGCCCTGTATCATCGACAGTAGCTGCCTGCACCTGGTAGATTCTGCTACTTCCCCGCAGGACAAGGTTTCGCTGCTGGTGATCGCCGCACAGCATAACTGGCAGGATAGCGACAGCGATGGCAGGTTGCGAGACGAACTGGAGACCGTGTTCGACAACGGTAACCACAACGATAACCCGTCGTTCTATCGCCACAGAGGCAACGACAAGATCCTGGTGATCGACGAACTATGACTATGAAACCGAACCAATCCGGCTTTACCCTGGTGGAAATTGCGATCGTGTTGCTGATCGTGACGATCCTGCTCGGCTATACCGTGGCGTTGTTCCCGCGCCAGCAGGAACTCAAGCAATATCGTGCGCTCGAGCAGCGAATGGACCAGGTGATCGAAGCGATTATCGGTTTTGCCCAGGTCAACGGTCGCCTGCCCTGTCCGGCGCAGCCCGATGCTGCCGGTATCGAAGACATTGACGGTACCGACGGGTGTAATACCTACGCCGGTTTTGTACCGGTCAACACGCTCGGCCTGGACGGTCGCTTCAACGAAGATTCGCTGCTGACCGATCCCTGGGGCAACCCCTACCGTTATTACGTGACCGATGTCGATTTTAACAGCGATACAAAATCGGATTTTACCGCTCCGGATCAGATGCGCACGGTCGGCCTGGTGGATTCAGATGGCGATGGTTACATCGACCTGGATGGCCGCTACCTGATCTGTCGCGCCGCCAGCGCTGACGATATCTGCGACGGCAACCCGCCGGTATTCGGCAATGCGGATGGCGCCGGCCACTACGCCGGCGCACCCTTCGTGCTGCTATCGATGGGCAAGAACTGGAATGAGGCGCCTGCCGGCGACGAGCTTGAAAATAGCGGCGCCCTCACAGTCACCGGCACGGCGAGCGGCAACGTTTATCGGCTCAAGGACGTGGCGAGTGGCGAAACCAATTTCGTGCGCCGTCCCGGAGGCCTGGCCGACGACTTCGACGACGTGGTGCGCTGGGTGTCGCCGGGCATGTTGTTTGCCCGCATGATTGCAGCGGATCAGCTTCCCTGATGGTTGAATTCTGTCGGTATGCCCTTCAGGGGGCTTCGAGGGGACACGACTGAAGTCCTGTCCCCGGGGGTTTCGGTCCGTGAGATTTCGCTGGTCGGGTTTAATCCGACAGGTGCTGATACAGGTTAAAGCAGACCCGGCCCGCTTCATTCTGACTCAACTCCAGCTGGTAATTAAACGTGTGCGCCATGATCGCCGACTGGTACAGGCCGATGCCCATGCCGCTACCCGACGATACCGGCTTGGTAAACAGGCTGCTTTCGATGTCGGCGTTGATCGCCTCGCCATCGTCGCAGACCGACAACAGGATGATGTCGTCGCTGGACAGCAGGCGTAGCTCCACGCGTTTGACCGAGGGCTTCTTGAGGGCGTTGTTGACCAGGTTTTCGGTAACGCTGTCGAACAGGTCGACCGGCAATACCAGGTTATTCTCGATGTCGCTGTGGAACGACATGCGCGTATCGTTGCCGTGCAGTTTCTCGATGCGTTCCATCCACTTGCGGCAATCGACCAGGTTGATGTGGGTGTTGAGACGTGGCGCCCGCAGCTTCTCCAGGGTGCTTTGCAGGCGCAGCCCGATCTGCCTGAGATTGGACTCCAGCAGTTTCTGCGATGCGGGCATTTGCTTGTCCATGTCCAGTATCTCCAGCGATGTCCTGATCGATTGCAGAATGTTCTTGACGTCGTGGGTGAGGCGCGCGCCGGTGTGGTGAATGGTGGCGAAGTGTTCCTGCGCGCGTATCTTTTCCTGGTTTAACTTGGCGAGATAGAACTGGTAAGCCATGCGAATCAACAATATCGTGTGTTGTTCCAGCGCGCTGCCGGGATCGGCCTTGAAGTAAAGTATTACGGTCAGCTCGTCGTCCAGTTGATGCTCCAGCCGGGTGCCGATTTTGTCGCCGACACTGACCTTGAAGTTGTTGAAATGCCACTCGATCGAGTTGAGCCAGTCGTTTTCCACCAGGTGTTCGCAGGCGGCTTCGAGATAATCGGTCGGGGTCAGGTAACGTTCTTCGATCAATGTCGTCAGCGTATTGATCCAGGTTTCGAAGGGTCCGCCGATGGTCATCGCGTAGCGATTCCACAACACCCCGATGCCTGAATAACCGACGCCGGGATTCCAGAACCAGCTGATGCCGATGGTCAGGGTGGCGACGATGAACATGCTCAGCAACAGGCCGTCGAGGTAGTCGACGCCGTACAGCAGGTTGATGACGATGCCCCCCAGCAGCACGATAAACAGCAGGGTGGCAGCGAGCAGGCCGTGCATCAGGTCGACCTGGCTGCGCTGCTGCTTTTGATGGTCCGGGTTGGGGGCAAAGTAAAATAACAGCACCGGCACCAGGATGACGGTTTGCATGTACTCGACAAACAATGCCGGCAGTTTGATTTGCGGAAACGTATCCGGCACCAGCCCGACCGCCATCTCCAGCGTGATGATCAGCAGCGCCAGCAGGTCGAAAGAGCGATAGGCACTCTGGCCGAGCAGGCGGCTGCCGATCAGGCCGGAAACAATGAGAGCGAAGAAAACCAGTGATTCATTGGGGAAGCGGTAGGCGAGCAACACGAACATCAATGCCAGTGCTACCACGGGTGCGCGGCTGACTTTTGCCTGTTTGCTCCATAGCGGTTGCCACAGCAGGAACAGGCCATACAATACGAAGGTTAGGCTAAACTTCAACAGCGGCTCGTCGACTATCCAGATCAATGCGTGCAACAGCAGCAGGATAGTGGCCAGAATTTGCTGGCCGTATTGTAGTAAGGAATCGATTCTAAACAAGGTACGGGAAACCTGAATGACCAGTCAAACTATAGCATTGTTCCGATACCTGATGCTGGGAATTGTCAGCCGCCGGTTGTTCGTCCTGCTCGCGGTATTGCTGCTCACGGCCGTGCTCAGCGGCAGTTTCATCCAGCAACTGGCGATCATTAACAGTGGCGCAATCGTGGGCGCCTTCATCGCCGATCAGCTGCGTTACAGCCTGGCGTTGCTGGCGCTGTTGATGGTTGCCAGCGCGGTTGCCGAGGACTACGAATCGAGCCAGTTCGAACGGCTGTTGACGATGCCGCTGGCGCGTTGGCAATACATCGCTGCCCAGTTCATGGTGATTGCCTGCCTGTGCCTGTTGCTGGTGCTGCCGGTGGGGTTGCTACTGTCATTGTATAGCGGCCCTGTCATCGGTATTTACTGGGCGGCAGCGCTGTGGCTGGAACTGATGCTGATCAGCCTGCTCGGCTTGCTGGCGATACTAAGCCTCGAGAAAATCCCGCCGGCGGTGTTTTTTACGCTGGCGATATATTTGCTCGCCAAGCTGTCGGGGTTGATCAGCGAGATGCTGGCGCAGTCGGTGTATTTATCCGACGGCAGCGCCGCCAGCCGTGCGCTCGAGTTGTTTTTCAGCGCGATACTGTATGTCATTCCCGGTAACAGCAGCTTCGCGCAGAACGACGTGTTCTTCGAGGCGGCGAACCTGTTTACTGCCCTGGCCAGTCAATTTCTTTCCGTCGCGGTGTACGCGCTATTTCTACTGGCGGCTTGCCTGGTCGATTTTTATCGCAAGGAGTTCAATTTCTAATGCGCCGCAGCGAGCGTCCCCTGCTGTCGTTGCCGCGCCCGCTGTTGCTGGTGTTCTTGTTGTTGCTGCTTGCGCAGACAGTAAATCACCACTTCGCTCGGCAGCGGCTGGATACCAGTTACCGTAGTCTTAGTCCGCCTTTCAGCGCGAATATTTATCGAGGACTGGCGCTGGGCTCCAAGCAGTTGTTCGGCTACCTGCTGGCGATTCGGCTGCAACTGCACGACAACCAGGTGGGCCGGCATTTCAGTTACCAATTGATCGATTATCGCCTGCTCATCGAATGGCTCGACACGATTACCGGGATCAGTCCGGGAACCGAGTATCCGCTGCTGCTGGCTTCACGGGTATACACATCCACCGGCGATCCTGCGCAATTGCGGCAGATTCTCGGCTTCATCGAGCGCCGCTTCGACGACGATCCGCAGTTACACTGGCGCCGGCTGGCCGAGGCCAGCGTCATCGCCAAGCACAAGCTGGGTGATCTAGACCTGGCGCTCGGTATGGCGCGTAAACTGGCCAGCCAGCCAGCCTCGGTTGTCATGCCTCGCTGGGCGCGGGACTTTGAATTTCTGTTGCTGGCGGAATTGAACGAACTGGAGTCGGCCATCGCAATCGTCCAGGCGTTGCTGCAAACGGAATCGGTCAACGACCCGGATGAACGTCGGTTTCTGCAGGAAAAGTTGTTGGAGTTACGACAAAAGTTGTTCGAATCCCGACAGGGGCCTGCAAAATGAGGATGACTGTCAGCTAAGTGCTTCAGATGTATAAGGTTTTATCATAATTGGCACGATTCATGCTTTATGTTTTTCAGGCACAACTTGAATTCACTGGAGAGTTCCATGCAATTAAAAAAACAGACTGGTTTCACGCTCGTTGAAATCGCAATCGTACTGGTCATCGTCGGGCTGCTGATCGGCGGCGTTCTCAAGGGCCAGGAAATGATCACCAACGCCAAGCTCAAGCGCATCGAAAGCGATAACGCCGGTATTGCCGCGGCGATGTTTTCCTACCAGGATCGCTACCTGCAGCTTCCCGGCGACGATTCTGGTGCTGGAACCCGTTTTTCGGTCTATAGCGATGCTGGCGGCATTGGTGTGGAGGCCAATGGTGGAGGTGATGGCACTATCGGTGACGGTACTGACTGGAACGCCGACGTCACAGCCGCTTCAACCTGGACCGATACAAATGAGGAGACACTCAAGTTTTTTGCGCATCTGCGCGCCGCGGGCCTGGTACCCGGTGGCGGTGAGGATGGGACCCGTCCTACCAACGCCTATGGCGGCCAGATCGGTATCCAGGATGGCGCGCTGCAAATCGCCGGGCACGTCACCATATTCGGTTCAATCGAGGGCCCCATCGCCAAGATCCTCGAGGCGCGCCTTGATGATAATGATCCTGAATCTGGGCGTATTCAGGCAGATATTTTGACAGCAGATATGGACGGTGGTGGTCTCTTAACGAGTTCTCAGGCAGGTTTAGGCTATCTGGATAACTTACGTTACAACATGGCTTTCCGCCTGTAACAGCGAAAACGTTTTACCCATGAAACTGGCTCGTCAATGTTGACGAGCCAGTTTTGTGTGTGATCCGGCAATCATGATCCAGGCACTGTCCGTATCCAATATTAATTATTCGGTCGCAGGGCTCGAAATTCTCAGGGAGCTCAGCCTCGACGTTGGACAGCAGCAATATTACGCGATCGCGGGGGTCAACGGGGCGGGCAAGTCGACCCTCATCAAGCTGGTGCTGGATTTGATTCGCCCGCAGCCGGGCGGTGAGATTCGTATCTTCGATGTCGACAACAGCGATCCGCAATGCCGTGAGCAGCTCGCCTATTTGCCGGAAAAATTCGACGTCAAAAAGAACATCAGCGGCCGTCAGTATCTCGACTTCATCGCGGCGGTTTATCACCGCAAATCCGATTCCCGCAAGATAATCGATCTTGCCGAACGCCTCGATTTTCCGCCAGAGCGTCTCGACTCGCGGGTGGGCGGCTATTCCAAGGGAATGGTGCAGAAGCTCGGCTTGTTGAGCTGTTTCCTGCTGGATCGGCCCCTGGTTATCCTCGACGAACCGCTGAGCGGTCTCGATCCGCGGGCGCGCTATCACTTCAAGGAGTTGATGCAAGCGCTGAAGGCGCGCGGGCACACGGTGCTTTACAGCACCCACCTGCTCGCCGACGCCGAGGAACTGTGTGATCGCTTCGGGATTCTGCACGATGGTGAAATGAAGTTCCAGGGGACGCCACAGCAGTGCATGCAACGCTACCAGGCCGACAGCCTCGAGAAAGCCTATATAAAATGCATCGAGGCATAAGGGTGCCTGGGCTCAGATCCCGAAATTGAATGGGACGTCAAACCCCGGTCGCATGCTGTGCAATTGACGTGGGGCGTGTCTTTATAGCGCGCTGTAATTGGCGGGCAGTACACTGGATTTGCGAGACCGATACGTCGGCCCGCCCCACTTTTGCGGGGCTGACATTTATCGGTAATTAGCCCAGTTCCTTCAGTTTTCGGGTGAGCGTATTTCTGCCCCAGCCGAGCAGGCGCGCGGCATCCTGTTTACGGCCGCGGGTTGCTTCCAGCGCGCAGTCGAGCAGGGTCTTTTCGAAGGTTTTCGCCGCCGTCTTGAGTATCTCGGTTTCACCCTGGGCGAGTTGTTGTTTCGCCCACAGGCGCAGGGGCGCCTGCCAGTCACCCAGTTCGGGTGGCAGGCGCTGGTTGCCGGGCCTGCTTTCCGCTACCGGTTCGCAGGCGCGCGCCACCAGTTTCAGGGCGTCGTCGATGTCGAAGGGTTTGGGCAGATACTCGAAGGCGCCCTCGTGAAATGCCTGCACCGTGGTATCGAGATCGGTATAGGCGGTCATCACGATGATCGGTGTTTGCGGGGAAATGTGCTTGATCTGTTTGAGCAGTTCGAAGCCGTTGATGCCGGGCATGCGCACGTCGGTGATGATCAGCGAGGGCCGCTCCTCGGGTGCAGCGCGCTTGAAGCTGGCCAGTGCCACCGAACCCGATTCAAAGGCGCTGACCCGGTAGCCGTTGTTCGACAGGGTCTTGTCCAGTACCCAGCGCATGGATTGATCGTCATCGATGATCCAGACCGGAATTTGCAGACTTTGAGCGGGCATATTCATAACGGTTCCCTCATGATTGCTCCAGTGGCAGGTAGGTACTGAAAGTGGTTCCCGACGGCGAGCTGTGCAAATGAATGGTGCCGCCGTGGCGCGAGATGATTTCCTGGGCAATCGGCAGGCCGAGACCGCTGCCATCGGCCTTGTCGGTAATCATCGGCAGAAAAATGGTCTCACCCAGGTCCCTGGGGATGCCGTGACCGGTGTCGCTGATGTCGACACGCAACACCAGCGGGTGCGTGATCTGGCCGATGGTGTAGCGGAAGTCGACGCGTGTCCGGAAGGTGATGCAACCCTCGCTGTCGATTGCCTGCACCGCGTTGCGCACGATGTTGAGGAAAGCCTGGATCAACATGTCGCGATCCGCGTTCAGCTCGGGAATACTGGGGTCGTAGTCACGCTTGATCACGATGCGCCCGGGCTCTGCGGCGAGAATAATACGGCGGATGTGTTCGAGTACTTCGAGAATGTTGACTGGTTTGCGCTGCATGCGACTGCCAGGCCCGAGCATGTTGCTGGTCAGCGACTGCAGGCGGTCGACCTCGCTGATGATGACCTCGGTGTATTCGGTCCACTCCGGGCGATCGAGCGCTCTTTGCAGTAACTGCGCCGCACCGCGTATACCGCCCAGCGGGTTGTTAATCTCGTGCGCGAGCCCGCGCGCGAGTTGCTGGGTTGCCAGCTGCTGTTGCTGTTTCAACTCGTCCTGGGCGAACTGCGCCTGGCGTTCCAGCTGTCGTATCTCGAGCAGGATTTCACCATCATGCGAATGGCTATCGAAGCGGTAGATACTGTAATTGGCGGTGATCGCTTTGCCGTTGACCAGGGTGATCACGGCTTCATGCTCGGTAAAGTCGATCGATTCAAGACGTAATTTGTCGAGAATACTGGACGGTTCCAGTGCGCTCAGCAGGCTCGCGAATTGACGACCGACCAGGCTGGCGGCGCTGCTTTCGAACAGCGCTTCACCGGCCGAATTGATATAGGTGATCTGACGCTTCTCATCGAGGCACATGATCGAGGAATTGAGCGTGTCGAGTATGCGTTCGGCGGTATCGACGGCCGCGGACGGAGTATGGGTCGAGAGCTGCATGATTAAGGGTAGACCGGGCTGCGGACAAAAAAGGCCCCGTGAGAGGGGCCTTTTGTCGGTCCAGCAAACCCCTGACTAGCAGCTGTAGTAAAGTTCAAATTCAACCGGGTTGGTCGCCAGCCGCAGGCGATCAACTTCTTCCTGCTTGAGCGCGATGTAGCTATCGATAACATCATCGGTGAATACGCCGCCTGCCTTGAGGAAGTCCCGATCCATGTCCAGTTCAGCCAGCGCCTGGTCCAGCGAGAAGGCAACCTGTGGAATCTCGGCTTCTTCTTCGGGGGGCAGGTCATAAAGATCCTTGTCCATCGCTTCACCCGGATGAATCTGGTTCTTGATGCCGTCGAGCCCGGCCATCATCAGCGCACTGAACGCGAGGTAGGGGTTGGCAACCGAGTCCGGGAAGCGCACTTCGATACGGCGAGCCTTGGGATTGCTGACATAGGGGATGCGGATCGATGCAGAACGGTTGCGTGCCGAGTAGGCGAGCATGACCGGTGCCTCGAAACCCGGTACCAGGCGCTTATAGCTGTTGGTGGCCGGATTCGAGAAGGCGTTGATTGCGCGCGCATGCTTGATGACACCACCGATGTAAAACAGCGCCATTTCTGACAGGCCGCCGTATTCTTCACCGGAAAACAGGTTGACGCCATCTTTGACCAGGGACATGTGCACGTGCATGCCGTTACCGTTGTCACCGACCAGTGGCTTGGGCATGAAGGTTGCGGTCTTGCCATAGCTGTGCGCAACGTTGTGTATGCAATATTTGAGCACCTGTACCTCGTCGCCCTTGCGTACCAGCGTGTTGAAGCCGACGCCGATTTCACATTGTCCGGCAGTGGCGACCTCGTGGTGGTGTACTTCGACCTTGAGACCCATTTCCTCCATCGCCAGGCACATGGCTGAACGCATGTCGTGCAACGAATCGACCGGTGGTACCGGAAAATAGCCGCCCTTGACACCGGGACGATGGCCGGTGTTGCCGTCTTCATAGGCCTTGAGAGAACTCCAGGCAGCTTCTTCTGATTCGATCTGGTAGGAACAATGCCCCATTTCGTTGGTCCACTTGACGTCATCGAAGACGAAAAACTCGTTTTCGGGACCGAAGTAGGCGATATCGGCGATACCGGAAGCCTTCAGGTAGGCTTCGGCGCGTTGCGCGATGGAGCGTGGGTCACGCTCGTAGCCTTCACCGGTGGCTGGCTCGATGACGTTGCAGGTAATGTTGATGGTAGGCTCGTCGGTGAACGGATCGAGCACCGCGGTGTCGGGGTCCGGCATCAAAATCATGTCGGATTCATTAATGCCTTTCCAGCCGGCAACCGAGGAGCCATCGAACATCTTGCCTTCGGTGAAGGTATCCATTTCGAGGGTGCTGGCAGGAACGGTAACGTGCTGTTCCTTGCCCTTGGTATCGGTAAAGCGGTAATCGACGAATTTAACGCCGTACTCGTTAATCTTGTTCAACACATCGGACGC